>NZ_JBWKOL010000007.1:0-197676 GCF_059416065.1 Brevundimonas sp. GW821-FHT09G01 | reverse complement strand
ATCCGTGAAGGCGGCCGCACCGTCGGCGCCGGCGTCGTCGCCAAGATCATCGAGTAATCGACGGTCTGACGATCTGAGTTGAAGAGCCCCGCCGGAGCGATCCGGCGGGGCTTTTCTTTTGCGCTTCCGAAGGATGATCCGATGCCGGTGTTGTATTCGCTTCCTGATTTCCTGAGCGGCGTCGTGACGCGAGAGCAGTACGTCCGTTGGCTCCACCGCAAGGCCCAGGCCCACGTGATCCGGGACCGCAAGCGCGTGACCTGGCCCGTCACCGTCAGCGCCTACAAGACGGCCATCCACGCCGCGGTCGTGGCGTCGGGCGGACTGGATCACTATACGGGCGAGCCCCTGAACTGGGCTCAGATAAGCACCTATGACAATGCGGCTTCAAAGGCGGGGCGGTCCGCCTACAAGGCCGGGTTTGCGCTGCTTCCCTCAGTCGATCACGTCAGCGGTGACGGCGACGGCTATGACTTCGTCATCTGCGGCTGGCGCACCAACGACAGCAAGCACGACATGAGCCTTGCGGACTTTGTCGCTCTCTGCCGCCGTGTCGTGGCGAGGCACGGACATCTTTCTCCGGCCTAGACGAATCGCACCTCGACCCCCGGCTTCACCGCCGCCGCCAGCTGCCAGGCGTCCCAGTTGGTCAGGCGGACGCAGCCGTGCGAGGCCGTCTTGCCGATCTTCTCCGGATCCGGCGTGCCATGGATGCCGTAGCTGGGCTTGTTCAGGTCGATCCAGACCACGCCGACCGGATTGTTGGGTCCGGCGGGGACGACGATCTTGCGGTCGCCGGGGCCGTAGCTGAGCTTGGCCGGGTCGTAGGTGTAGTCCGGGTTACGGGCGACGCCGTTGACCCGGACCGTGCCGCTGGGGGTCGGATTGTCGCCGCTGCCGATGGTGGCGGGATAGAAGGCCAGCAGGCGGCCGTCGGCGGCGAAGGCCCTCACCGAACCCTCGGCCTTGTCGACCACGATGTGATCCACTTCGGCGGGCAGGGGCGCGGCGCCGATGGCGGGCACCATGATGCGCTGGCCCGCCCGGCGGAAGTCGACGCCCGGGTTCAGGCCCTGCAGCAGGGTCTCGGAAATATGGAAATGCTCGGCGAGGCGCTCCCGCGGGCTGGAATAGTGAACACCCCTGGCCGCCTGTTCGGCCAGTTCGCCGGGCGGCGGGCTGAAGGGACCCGCCGCGTCGGCGGCGCTGAGGGTGTAGGTGGTCATGGCCGGGGCGCCGTCCGCCTGGGTCAGTTTCGCCATCAGTTCGGCGTCGATGGCGTCGCCCTGCATTCCGGCGGCCTTGCGGTAGGCCGCCACCGCCTGGCGCAGGTTGGAGCCCGCCAGACCGTCGATGACGCCCGGAGAGAAGGTCGAGCGGTCCAGCAGGACCTGCAGCCGCACCAGGGCCGGATCGGGCGGAACCACGGCGCCGGGCGCGGGCGCCTGGGCCGGCGGAGCGGCGACCACGGGCGTCGTGATCCGGGCCTCGTCGATCTGGTTCGCGGTGAGAACGGGCGCGCCCGCCTGGGCCGCCGCGGGGGCGTCGGCGGGGCGGTCGGGCTGGCCGCAGGCGGCGAGGGCGAGCAGGCTGGTCGAGGCGAGGATCAGGCGAAAGGTCATGCGGTTCCGGTGCGTTGCAGGTCCGAAGCCAACCCGCCCCGGCGGGGCTTGTTCCCGAACGCCGGTCGCCGGGTCAGAGCAACCGGGGCGCCAGGCCTTCCGCGGTCACCTCGGCCCAGCAGGCGTAGCCGGCGTCATTGAGGTGCAGATCGTCCGGACCGACGCCGCCGCGCTCCAGTCCGGACCAGCCGGCCATGGCGTCGAAGCGGCGGAGCACGGCGTAGCCGCCCTTGCGGCCCTCCTCGGCGATCCGGCGGGCCATCTCGCCGAGCGCCGGATTGCGGCCCCGGAACGACATGTTGCGGGTGTCCTCCGGCAGGCGCTGCGGGTCGATCAGCAGCACATCGACATCGGCTGCCCGCAGCACCGCCTCGCCCCGGTGGAAGTCGGCGAAGACATCGTCGACCATCCGGTCGCGCAGCACGTCATTGGTGCCCAACTGCCAGATGACCAGGTCGACGCGGCCGGCGGCCAGTTCGCGCTCCAGCCGGTTGGCCGTCTCCCGGGCCGTCTCGCCGCCGATGCCCCGGTTGATCACCGTCACGTCCACGCCGGGCATGCGCCGCTCCAGCCCGCGTTCCAGCAGGGGGGCGAAGCCGAGTTCGCGGCGGCTGGCGCCGACGCCCTCGATGGAGGACGAGCCGACCGCGAGAATGGTCAGGCGGCCGGCACGGACCGCGGCCCGGCTGCGCGTCAGGCCGCCGTTGTCGGCGACGAAGCCGGTCTCCAGCGGGCAGACCGCGATGGCCGGGGCGGGAACAGGCGCGGGCGCTCGCTGGGCGAGGGCGGTCGTGGGGACGGCGAGAGCGAAGGCGGACAGAAGGACGGCTGTCTTCAAGGATTGGGCTTTCCGGTGGCGGGGTCGGTGGCGGTTTCGCCCGAGTTTGACGAGTCTCCCGAGCCCGCCGGTTCGGTGGCGGGACGCGGGGGCTGGCCGTCGCGGTCGGGGCGCTGGTTTTCGTTCTCGGTTTCGCGGCTGGGCGGGCGCTTGGGATCGGCCATGAGGCTCTCCTGAGGATGGGACAAGGTCAACGTCAATGACGCGCGGGGGGCTCCCGCGGGCAGGATTCATTAACGATGAACGCTCACCGGGCCGAAACGGGCGCCGTGGCATGACGTCTGCTGCAACGGCCCGGAAACGACGGTCCGGGGGGCGGAAGGACGGCTATGACCGGGTTCAAGGTCGACATCCTCAAGGCGAGCGAACTGGGCGAGGCCGAGTGGGCGGCGTGGCGCGCCTTCCTGGAGGCCAACCCGGCGCTGAACAGTCCCTATTTCCGGCCCAGCTTCACCCGCGTGGCCGGACAGGTCAGCCCGTACGCGGCGGTGGCTGTCTTCTCGCGGGACGGCGAGATCACCGGGTTCTTCCCGCACCAGCGCCGCGGATCGGCGATCCAGCCGCTGGCCGCGCCGATGAACGACTATCACGGGGTCATCGCCCGCCCGGGCGACGGCCCGACGCTGGAAGAGGTCTCGGTTCTGCTGGGCGGGGCCCGCCTGAACGTCACCGCCTGGGTCGGCGACACCCCGCTGGGCGAGGACCGGCGGACGGTGCAGGTCGAACTGGGCGACGACGGCTATGACGGCTGGTACGCCGAGCGGCGTGCGACCTTCGGCAAATTCTTCAAGGACAAGGAACGCGCCCGCCGCAGCATGGAGGCCGAACTGGGCCCGCTGCGGGTCGAGCGCGGCCTGCACGATCCCAAGCTGCTGGACTGGCTGATCGACCTGAAGCGGGATCAGTACAGGCGCACCAACCGGCACGACATCTTCGCCTGCGGTTGGACCGCCGACCTGCTGCACGCCCTGCTGCAGACCCAGGGCGAGAACGGCTTCGGCGCCTCGATGGCGGGGCTGTGGGCCGGTGACCGGCTGACGGCGATCGAATTCTCGCTGCACGCGGGCGACCAGTATCATTTCTGGTTCCCCGGCTATGAGCCCTCGCTGGCGCGCTGCTCGCCCGGCATCCTGCTGAGCATGGACACCATGCGGCTGGCCGCCGCGCTGGGCTACCGCACCTTCGACTTCGGGTTCGAGGGCGAGCACTACAAGAAATACTTCTGCAACGGGGCGCACGTCGTCCGCGAGGCGATGGTCCTGAAGCCCGGTCTCGGCGCGACGGTCAGCCAGGCGGCGGTCAGGGCGCTGGATCTGGCGGGCGAGGGGCGCGGCGAGAAGCTGCGCGCCAGCGTGCGCCGCCGCTGGGCCGCGATCGAAGCCTGCGAAACCACCTCGGCCAACCGCTTCAAGGGCGCGATGCAGGCGGCGGGCGCCGCCCTTGCAAAGGCCCGTGCGTCTTCCACCAACCGCGTTCCGGCCTGAGACACTCCATGACCGAAACCCGCACCCGCTATTCCGGCCCGATCCATCAGGCCCAGGTCCATCCGCACACGCTGGTGGAGCAGGGCTTCGCCACCGACGAGTCGCTGGCGGCCATCCTGGACCGCTATCCGGCCGAGCTGTTCGACATCAACCTGTACGACTACGACGACGATGGGCAGGTCAGCCTGCGCACCGGCGCGCGCGGTCGTCTGGACGGCGCCGAGCTGCTGGCCGCGATCCAGCGGGGCCGGCTGTGGGTCAACATGCGCGAGGTCGAGACCGGCTGGCCGGAGCTGTGGGCCGCCGCCCTGACCGAGTTCGGCAAGGTGCAGGGCGCCTATCCGGGGATGCGGGCGGTGAAGAACGCCGGACAGCTGATCCTGTCCTCGCCCAAGGCGCGGGTGCCCTATCATTTCGATCCGGCGGGCGTGGTCCTGTTCCACATGCGCGGGCGCAAGCGGGTCTACGTCTATCCGGGCGACGAGCAGCACCTGCCCGAGAAGAACATGGAGCAGGTGGTCGCGCGCCAGACGACCGAGGAACTGCCCTACACCCTGGCGTTCGAACAGGACGCGCAGGTGATGGACCTGGAGCCGGGGCAGGCCCTGACCTGGCCGATCTACGCGCCGCACCGGGTGGAGAACCTGGACCGGTTCTGCGTCTCCCTGTCGATGGACTTCCAGACCTGGCCGTCGCGGTTCCGCAACGGGGCGCTGTACACCAACGCCGTGCTGCGCAGCCGGGGCGCGCGGCCGCGCATGACCGACCGGATGGCGACGCCGGAGCTGGCGGCGCGCTGGGCCGCCTCGCTGGCGCTGAAACGGACCGGCGCGCTGAAGAGCCGACTGGAGCATTTCGAGCGGGATTTCGAGCCGGAGGTCGGCGTCGCCGACGGCGCGGGCGCCCTGCGCGTCTGAATTTCCAGACAGGGAAGGCTGTCCGCCTCAGGCGGGGCGGGCCTTCCGGCGGGCATTCTTACAACGGGGTCATGACCTCGTTTTAAAGTGACTTCGGCCCCGGGCGGACGCACCCTTTCCTCACATTCAGGACAGGGAGGTCCACCATGAAACTCGCAATCGCCACCGCCGTATCGGCCGTCGCCCTCGCCGCCGTGGCCGGGCCCGCCTTCGCCAAGGAGCCGAACGTCGAGATCCGCTACGCCGTGGCCCGGGTGGCCGTGGTCGTCGAGGACCGCGCCGACGTGGCCGTCGAGGTCGAACAGGGCTCGTCCCGCCTGCCGCGCGTCGAAGTGACCCGCGTCGGCGACGAAATCCGCGTCAACGGCGGCCTGCGCCGCCGCGGCGGCCTGTTCAACGGCGACAACGACGGCATCAACAACTGCAATAACGGCCCCAACGGCGGCCGCGCCGGCGAAGGTGCCTGGGCCGAGGTCCGCGGCGTCGGCCGCGTGAACGTCGCCGACGCCCCGCTGATCGTCATCCGCACGCCTCGCGACGTCAACGTGAACGCCAGCGGCGCCATCTACGGCTCGGTCGGCCGGGGCGCCCGCTCGCTGGAGCTGGGTCACGGCGGCTGCGGCCGCTGGGATGTGGCCAACGTCGACGGCTCGATGTCGCTGAGCATCGGCGGTTCGGGCGATATCCGCGCCGGGACCTCGTCCTCGCTGGAAGTGGCGATCGGCGGTTCGGGCTCGGTCACGGCCGGCGCCACCCGGGACCTGGACGTCTCGATCGGCGGCTCGGGCGACGTGACGGTCTCGCGCCTCGACGGTCCCCTGGAGGTCGCCATCGGCGGCTCCGGCGACGTGGACGTCCGCAACGGGACCTCTCCGAATGTCGAGATCAGCATCGCCGGCTCGGGCGACGTGAACTTCGGCGGTGTCGCCGGGGACGTCGAAGTCTCCATCGTCGGCGGCGGCGACGTCACCATCGCCCGCGCCACCGGCTCGATCAGCCGCTCGATCATGGGCGGAGGGGACGTGAGAATCGGCAACTGATCCTGCAGTCGCCGTAACGGGAAAGGCCCGGGGATGTGGAACCCCCCGGGCCTTTTTCCTGCCCGCCGTTCAGTCGGGCAGGGGGTCCCGGACAGCAAAAGGCCCCGGCGGATCGCTCCGCCGGGGCCTTCGCTTACGCGATATCGACTAGGGAGCCTTAGAGGGCGCCCAGCAGGCCGGCGACGCCGGCGCCCGGCAGGGCGGCGCCAGCGCGGTCGCGAGCCTGGAGACCGCCGCCGAAGCTGTAGCGCAGGCCGATGGTCCAGGTGTCGATGGTGACGTCTTCGATGTCACCGCGGTTGAAGCCGGCCGCGACCGAGAACGGGGTGTTCGAGATCTCGTACTCGGCGCCCACGCCGTAGGTCCACAGGTCGGCGTCGGTGCCGACGATGTCCACCTTCGAATAGCCCAGGCCCGCGTTCAGGCGCAGGTTCGGGGTGACGTAGAAGGCGGCGTCGCCGGCCACGGTCCAGGCGTCGACGTCGATGTCGTCGGCGGTGGTGTAGGCGACCGAGCCGGTCAGGGTGGCGTTGGCCAGGTACTTCTGGACTTCGCCGCCGAACGTCCAGGCGGTTTCGTCACCGGCGTCGGCCGCGCCGACGAAGCCGCCGAAGCGCAGGTCCGAACCGGACAGGCGGGTCAGGTGAGCCGTGCCGGCGACGCCGGTGTCGTTGGCGTCGTCGTTGTGGGCGACCGAACCGGCGAAGGTGGCGGTCCAGCCGGCGAAGGCGTCAACGGCGACCACGCCGTCAATGGCGTAGCTGTCGGTGTCGGCGTCGGTCGAACCGAAATCGACCGAGCTGTTCGAGTAGGAGACGCCGACCGAACCCACCGGGCCCGACTGGGCGAAGGCCGGAGCGGCGACCAGGGTGGCGGCGACGGCCGAAGCCAGCACGAGAGACTTTTTCATTTTTTGATTTCCTTATTGGGCGGCGCCGGGGGGAGGGCGCCACGGCGGCGTTGCTAACAGCCGTCCGCGTGGCGGAGCTATTACAAAAGGGTCACAAAAACAGCACTTTGGGCCATGTGGCCGATGGGCAACGCATTGTGGCGCCGCTGTGTCTGGACTGGGGCCGAAGGCCGCGGAAGCGCCGCGAACTCGCCGACTTAGGGCGACCACGGAATTGAAAAGGGCCCCGGCGGATCGCTCCGCCGGGGCCCCGGTCTTTCAGGTCTTCAGCAGGGCTTAGAGGCCCAGGGCGAAGATGCCCGCGGCGCCGCCGACCGAACGGGTCAGGTTGGCGCCGGCGCGTTCGCGCTGCTGCAGGTCGCCGCCGAAGTTGAAGCGCACGCCCAGCGACAGGGTGTCCACGTCCAGGTCGACGTCATCCAGGGTGGTGCGGTCCCACGAAGCGAAGACGCTCATCGGGCTGCCGTTGATCTGGTACTCGGCCGCGGCGCCGTAGCTGTAGGCGTCCAGGTCGGTGCCCGAGACGTCGATCTTGCTGTAGGCGGCGTTGGCGTTCAGGCGCAGGTTCGGCAGGACGTAGTAGCCGCCGTCGACGCCCACCGACCACAGGTCGGCGTCCAGGTCGTCGATCGTGCCGTAGCTGACGGCGCCGGTCAGGGTGGCCTTGTCGAAGTACTTCTGCACTTCGGCGCCGGCGCTCAGCAGGCTGGCGCCCGGAGCGGCGTCGGAGGCGGCGATGAAGCCGCCGGCGCGCAGGCCGTTGAACTCACGCGTCAGGTGCAGCTGACCCGAGAAGGTCTTGTTGTCGTCGATCGTGCCGTCGTCCCACGCCATCTTGGCGCCGAAGGTGACGGTCCAGTCGCCCTTGACCGGGCCGGCGACGACGCCGTCGATGGCGTAGCCGTCGACGTCGACGCTGTCGGCTTCAGCCTGGTTCCAGGTGGCGCCGATCGAGCCGGTCGGGGCGGTTTGGGCCAGGGCGGGGGCGGCGGCGAAGGCCGCGACGGCGGCCGTAGCGAGGAAGAGGGTCTTCATGATGCCTACAGGTTGCTGGCAGCTGCGGGGAGTCGCGCTGCGGAGCGGCACGGCTACCAGCGCGGGAAAGAGCTTTGCCATTACAAACGCGTCACAAACCGATGGCGTACGAACCCTGTGGCGGCACGGCCACGCATTGTGGCGCGAATGCGGCGGTTTCGTCCCGGCGTCGGAAACCGGCGGTTCTCGGTGGGGGTGCCTCAATGGAGACGGGCGGCGGACCGCCGATTCTGTCGGCGCGAGGCGATCAGGTTCCGCCGCGGCGGGGCGCGCGTCGGATCACTCTATATATAGGGGAGGGCGAGGACCGTCCGACGGCGGGATCGGCCGGAAGGCGGAAAGGATCGCGGCGCGGGTCGGGACAGGTTCGGCAGGCCGGGATCCTCCCCCTGTTCCGCCGCGCTGGAACGCCGCCGGAGGCCGTCTGGTCGAATAGGGGGAAAACCCCGCGCCGACACAGTTTCGCCGCTTGACGGATCGGGACTCAATCGGCATAAGCGCCCACTCTTGTTGGACCGGCTGTGCAACGAAGCCCTCGGGTGGGTTGCAGACGCGGTTCGCAGGAACGACCTGAGTACCTGTTCTTTGCAGCTCCTTGGGACATCAACGGCCTCCGCGGGCGACTGCGTGGGCCGATCGTTTTTGCGGACGTGCGTACTCTGAAGGCCTTTTGGCCTGAAGACCTCCGGTCTTTGAAATGGTTCACAGGGACGCAGGTTCGCCTGCTTGGGAATAGCTACCGATATGGATCAAAGCATCCGCATCAGGCTCAAGGCCTTCGATCACCGCGTCCTCGACTTTTCGACGCGCGAGATCGTCAACACCGCCAAGCGCACGGGCGCGACCGTTCGTGGTCCGATCCCGCTGCCGACCCTGATCGAAAAGTTCACCGTGAACCGCTCTCCGCACGTCGATAAGAAGTCGCGCGAGCAGTTTGAAATCCGCACGCACAAGCGCGTGCTCGACATCGTCGACCCCACCCCGCAGACCGTGGACGCGCTCATGAAGCTCGACCTGTCCGCCGGCGTGGACGTCGAGATCAAGATTTAATCGAAGAAAGAGGCGGGATCCGATGCGCACGGGCGTGATCGCCAAGAAGCTGGGCATGACCCGCGTGTTCGCCGATGACGGCGCGCACGTACCGGTCACTGTGCTTCAGCTCGACGGCTGCCAAGTCGTCGGCCAACGTACCCAGGAGCGTGACGGCTACGTCGCTCTCCAGCTGGGCGCTGGCACCAAGAAGGCCAAGAACACCAACAAGGCTCAACGCGAAGCTTTCGCGAAGCTGGAAGTGGAACCGAAGGCCTATGTCACCGAGTTCCGCATCGATGCGGACGCCATGATGGATGTGGGCGCCGAGTTCTCGGCCGATCACTTCGTCGCCGGCCAGAAGGTCGATGTCCAAGCCGAGACCATCGGTAAGGGCTTCGCCGGCGCCATGAAGCGCTGGAACTTCGGCGGTCTGCGCGCCACGCACGGTGTTTCGGTCTCGCACCGTTCGCACGGCTCCACGGGTAACCGTCAGGATCCGGGCCGTACGTTCCCGGGCAAGAAGATGGCCGGCCACCTCGGCCAGGAAGTCGTCACTACCCAGAACCTGACCGTCTTCCGCGTTGACGCGGAACGCGGCCTGATCCTGATCAAGGGCGCTGTCCCCGGTCACGAAGGCACGTGGGTCAAGATCCGTGACGCCGTCAAGAAGGCCCGCCCGGCCGACGCCCCGTTCCCCGGCGGCGTGAAGTCGAACAAGGCCGCCGCTGCGGCTCAACCGGCTGAGACGCCGGCTGAGGAAGCCCCGGCCGCCGAGTCCACCGAAGGCGGTGAAGCGTAATGAAACTCTCGGTCATCAAACTCGACGGTAAGGCTGCCGGCGACGTGGAACTGTCGGATGTCGTCTTCGGCATCTCGGACATCCGCGGCGACCTGCTGGCCCGCTACGTCAACTGGCAGCTGGCCAAGCGCCGCGCCGGCACCCACAAGGTTCAAACCCGCAACGAGAACTCTCGTACGGGCAAGAAGATGTACAAGCAGAAGGGCACCGGCGGCGCTCGTCACGGTTCGCGCCGTGCCCCGCAGTTCGTCGGCGGCTCGCGCGCCTTCGGTCCGGTCGTTCGCGACCACGGCTTCTCGCTGCCGAAGAAGGTCCGCGCCCTGGCCCTGCGTCACGCGCTCTCGTCGAAGGCCAAGGCCGGCGACCTGGTCGTCGTCGACAGCATCGCCCTGAAGGACGCCAAGACCGCCGGTCTGCGCGAAACCATCGGCAAGCTGGGCTGGGCCAAGGCCCTGATCATCGCCGGTCCGGAAGTTGACGCCAACTTCGGTCTGGCCGCTCGCAACATCCCGATGGTGAACGTGCTGCCGAACGCCGGCCTGAACGTCTACGACATCCTGCGGGCTGACAAACTGGTGCTGACCAAGGCGGCTGTCGAAGCCATCGAGGCCACCTATGCCGACTACAAGCCCTCGCGCAGCGAGCAGGCTCAAGCTGTGAAGGGAGCCGCGTAATGGCCGGCGCTCAACCCACCGCGCGTCACTACGACACCATCCTGGCTCCGGTGATCACCGAGAAGGCCACGATCCTGTCGGAACAGAACAAGGTCGTCTTCCGCGTCGCGGACAACGCCTCGAAGGACGAGATCGCCGCTGCGGTCGAAGCCCTGTTCAAGGTCAACGTGCTGAAGGTCAACACCCTGGTTCAAAAGGGCAAGACCAAGCGTTTCCGCGGCATCATGGGCCGTCGGGTCGACATCAAAAAAGCGATCGTGACGCTGGCTGAAGGCCAGTCGATCGACGTCACCACGGGGCTCTGATCCAGATGGCCTTGAAAACCTACAATCCGACTTCGCCGGGCCGTCGCGCCCTGGTGCTGATCGACCGCTCGGAGCTCCACAAGGGCCGTCCCGAGAAGTCGCTGACCGAAGGCCTGACCAAGTCGGGCGGACGCGGTCAGGGCGGTCGTATCGCCGTCCGCTTCCGCGGCGGCGGCGCCAAGACGCTGTACCGCAAGATCGACTTCAAGCGTCGCAAGTTCGCCACGGCGACCGTCGAACGCCTGGAATACGATCCGAACCGGACCGCCTTCATCGCCCTCATCGTCTATGAGGACGGCGAAAAGGCCTACATCATCGCGCCGCAACGCCTGAAGGCGGGTGACTCGGTGGTCGCCGGTGAAAAGGTCGACGTGAAGCCGGGCAACGCGATGCCGCTGCGCTCGATCCCGGTCGGCACGATCATCCACAACGTCGAAATGAAGCCGGGCAAGGGCGCCCAGCTGGCCCGCTCGGCCGGCGCCTACGCCCAGCTGGTCGGTCGCGATCAGGGCTACGCCCAGATCCGTCTCGGCTCGGGCGAGCTTCGCATGGTCCTGGACGGCTGCATGGCCACGGTGGGCGCGGTTTCGAACCCCGACCACATGAACCAGAACCTCGGCAAGGCCGGCCGCAAGCGTCACATGGGCTGGCGTCCGCACGTTCGCGGCGTGGCCATGAACCCGATCGACCACCCGCACGGTGGTGGTGAAGGCCGGACCTCTGGTGGTCGCACCCCGGTTACGCCGTGGGGCAAGGACACCAAGGGCACCCGGACCCGCAAGAACAAGGCGACGGACAAGTACATCATCCGCACTCGCCACGTTAAGAAGGCTCGCTAAGAATGGCTCGCTCCTCCTGGAAAGGCCCGTTTGTCGACGGGTATCTGCTCAAGAAGGCCGACGCCGTTCAAACGTCGGGCCGCAAGGACGTGATCAAGACCTGGTCGCGCCGCTCCACCATCCTGCCGCAGTTCGTCGGTCTGACGTTCGGCGTCCACAACGGCCAGAAGCACGTGCCGGTGATCGTCTCTGAAGAGATGGTCGGCATGAAGTTCGGCGAGTTCGCCCCGACCCGGAACTTCCCGGGTCACGCGGCGGACAAGAAGGCCAAAAGGAAGTAACTGATGGCCCAGACCAAAAATCCCCGCCGGGTCGCCCTCACGGAAGCCCGCGCCAAGCTGGTGAACGTCCGGATCAGCCCGCAAAAGCTGAACCTGGTCGCCCAGTCGATCCGCGGCCTGCCGGTGCAGAAGGCGCTCAACGAGCTGGAATTCAGCCGTAAGCGCATCGCCACCGACGTCCGCAAGGTCCTGTATTCGGCGATCTCGAACGCCGAGAACAACCACAACCTCGACATCGACAACCTGGTCGTCGCCGAGGCCTTCGTGGGCAAGAACCTGGTGATGAAGCGTTTCGCGAGCCGCGCTCGTGGTCGCTCGTCGCGCATCCTGAAACCGTTCAGCGAGATCACGATTGTGGTCCGTGAAGCCGGCGAGGCCGCCTGATGGGTCAGAAAATCAATCCGATCGGTTTCCGCCTCGGCGTGAACCGCACGTGGGACAGCCGCTGGTTCGCCGATGGCGCGAACTACGCCCGCCTGCTGCACCAGGACCTGGCGCTGCGCACGTGGCTCAAGGAACGCCTGCAAGCCGCCGGCGTGTCGCGCATCATCATCGAGCGCCCGCACAAGAAGTGCCGCGTGACGATCTACGCCGCCCGTCCGGGTGTCGTGATCGGCAAGAAGGGCGCCGACATCGAGAAGCTCCGCAAGGACATCTCGGCCCGCACTGAAGGCGAAGTTCACCTGAACATCGTCGAAGTCCGCAAGCCGGAAACCGACGCGCAGCTGATCGCCGAGAACATCGCGCAGCAGCTGGAACGCCGGATCGCCTTCCGCCGCGCCATGAAGCGCGCGATGCAGTCGGCCATGCGTCTCGGCGCCAAGGGCGTCCGCATCAACGTTTCGGGCCGCCTCGGCGGCGCTGAAATCGCGCGGATGGAATGGTATCGCGAAGGCCGCGTGCCGCTGCACACCCTGCGCGCCGACATCGACTACGGCTTCATCCAGGCCAAGACGACGTACGGCATCATCGGTGTGAAGGTCTGGGTCTTTAAGGGGGAAGTGCTCGAGCACGACCCGATGGCCCAGGACAAGCGTTGGGCCCAGGAAGCCTCGGGTCCGTCGTCGAATGAAGGCCGCGAACGCGGCGGTCCCCGTGGGGATCGCGGTCCGCGCCGTGACCGGGGACGTGAGAACTAAGTCATGCTGCAACCGAAGAAAACCAAGTACCGGAAGGCCTTCAAGGGCCGGATCCACGGTTCGGCCAAAGGCGGCTTCTCGCTGAACTTCGGCTCGTATGGCCTGAAGACGGTCGAGCCGGAACGCATCACCGCGCGTCAGATCGAGGCGGCCCGCCGCGCGATCACCCGCCAGATGAAGCGTCAGGGCCGCGTCTGGATCCGCGTCTTCCCCGACCTGCCCGTCACGGGCAAGCCGGCCGAAGTCCGGATGGGCAAGGGCAAGGGCGCCGTGGACCACTGGGCCGCGCGCTGCCACCCGGGCCGTATCCTGTTCGAAATCGACGGCGTGCCGGACGACATCGCTCGCGAAGCGCTGCGCCTCGGCGCCGCCAAGCTGCCGGTCCGCACCAAGGTGGTCACCCGCCTCGACGCCGGCGTCGCCCATGTGGAGGCTGCTGCCTGATGGCCAAGATCGCCGATCTCCGGTCGCAAACCGCCGACCAGCTGTCCGACGAGCTGCTGAAGCTCAAGAAGGAACAGTTCAACCTGCGTTTCCAGGCCGCCACCGGCCAAATGGAAAAGACTCACCGCGTTGGTGAAGTGCGCAAAGACATCGCCCGCATCTCGACGCTTCTGCGCGAGAAGCGCGTGAACGCGTAAGGAACGAATATGCCGAAGCGAATTCTCGAAGGCGTGGTCGTCTCTGACAAGGGCGACAAGACTGTCATCGTCAAGGTCGAGCGCACCCTGCTGCACCCGGTCCTGAAGAAGACTGTCCGTCTCTCCAAGAAGTACCACGCCCACGACGAAGCGAACGCCCTCAAGGTCGGTGACCTGGCCCGCATCGTCGAGTGCGCCCCGAAGTCCAAGCTGAAGCGCTGGGAAGTCCTGTCGGACGCCTCGGCCGCCTCGGCTTCGTAAAGAGAAGGATCGGATCCTATGATCCAGATGCAAACTAACCTGGAGGTGGCCGACAATTCGGGCGCTCGCCGGGTCATGTGCATCAAGGTGTTGGGCGGCTCCAAGCGCCGCTACGCCTCGGTGGGCGACACCATTGTCGCCTCGGTGAAGGAAGCGATTCCGCGCGGCCGCGTGAAGAAGGGCGACGTCGTTCGCGCCATCGTCGTGCGCACCGCCAAGGACATCATGCGCAAGGACGGCTCTGTCATCCGTTTCGACAAGTCGGCCGCCGTCATCGTCAACAAGCAGAACGAGCCTGTCGGCACGCGGATCTTCGGCCCGGTTCCCCGCGAACTGCGCGCCAAGAACCACATGAAGATCATCTCGCTGGCTCCGGAGGTCCTGTAACATGGCCGCCAAGATCAAAAAGGGCGACAACGTCGTCGTCCTGACCGGCAAGGACAAGGGCCGCACCGGCCAGGTCCTCAAGGTCCTTCCGACCGATAACCGCGTCCTGGTTCAGGGCATCAACATGGTTCAGCGCCACACGCGTCCGACCCAGGGTGACCCGCAGGGCGGCATCAAGAACAAGGAAGCGTCGCTTCACCTGTCGAACGTCGCGATCGCCGACGCCAACGGCAAGGCGACCCGCGTCGGCTTCAAGGTTGAAGGCGACAAGAAGGTTCGCTTCGCCAAGACGACGGGAGACGTCATCTGATGGCCGACACCAAATACACCCCGCGCCTCAAGGGCGAGTACGTTTCGCGCATCCGCGGCGAGCTGAAGACCAAGTTCGGCTACACCAACGAGATGCAGATCCCCAAGCTGGACAAGATCGTCCTGAACATGGGCATCGGTGAAGCCGTGGCCGACTCCAAGAAGGCGACCGCCGCCCTCAAGGATCTGACGCAGATCGCCGGTCAGAAGGCCGTGCCGACCAAGGCCCGCAACTCCATCGCCGGCTTCAAGCTGCGCGAAGGCATGGTTGTCGGCGGCAAGGTCACCCTGCGCGGCGACCAGATGTACGAGTTCCTGGACCGGTTCATCACGATCGCGCTGCCGCGCGTGAAGGATTTCCGGGGCCTGAAGGGCACCTCGTTCGACGGTCGCGGCAACTACGCCACGGGTCTGAAGGAGCACATCGTGTTCCCGGAGATCAACTACGACCAGATTGATCAGATGTGGGGCATGGACATCATCGTCTGCACCACGGCCAAGACCGATGAGGAAGCCAAGGCTCTCCTCACCGAGTTCAAGTTCCCGTTCGTGAACTGAGCGGGAAGGGAAACAGACAATGGCTAAGAAGTCCGCTGTAAACCGTAACGAGAAGGTCAAGGCCCTCGTCGCGAAGTACGCCGACAAGCGCGCCGCCCTGAAGGCGACCGCGAACAACGAGTCCCTCCCGCTTGAGGAGCGCTTCGAAGCGCGCCTGAAGCTGGCGGAACTGCCGCGCAATTCCGCGCCGAACCGCATCCGCAACCGCTGTGAGGTGACGGGTCGTCCGCGCGCCTACTATCGCAAGCTGAAGATGAGCCGGATCGCCCTGCGTGAGCTGGGCAACCTGGGTCAGATCCCCGGCCTGACGAAGTCGAGCTGGTAAGGGGAGCATAAAGTCATGATGATCAACGATCCCCTGAGCGACATGATCGCCCGCATCAAGAACGCCGCGACCCGCAAGCGTTCGAAGGTGCTGACCCCGGCTTCCCGCCTGCGCCAGCGCGTCCTCGACGTGCTGCAGGACGAAGGCTACATCCGCGGCTACAACCTGGTGCAAAACCCGGGTGAGTTCCCGCAGTTCGAGATCGAGCTGAAGTACTTCGACGGCCAGCCGGTGATCGCCGAGATCGCCCGCGTGTCGAAGCCCGGCCGTCGCGTCTATTCGGCCATCAGCGATCTGAAGCCGATCAAGAACGGCCTCGGCATTTCGATCCTCTCGACGTCCAAGGGCGTCATGTCGGACGCTGCCGCCCGCGACGCGAACGTCGGCGGCGAAGTCCTCTGCAGGGTCTACTAAGATGTCCCGTATCGGCAAGAAAACCATCGCGATCCCGAAGGGCGTCACTGTCGCCCTCGACGGTCAGACCGTCTCGGTGAAGGGTCCCAAGGGCGAACGCACCTGGACCGTCGCTGAAGAGATCGAAGTCAAGCAGGAAGGCGACGAGCTGTCGCTGACCCCGCGGGCTGACACCCAACGCGCTCGCGCGATGTGGGGTCTGTCGCGCACGCTGGTCGACAACATGGTCGTCGGCGTCACCACCGGCTTCGACAAGACGCTGGAACTGGTCGGCGTCGGCTATCGCGCGGCGATGAAGGGCAACCAGCTGTCGCTGCAGCTCGGCTTCTCGCACGACGTCGACATCGATCCGCCGGCCGGCGTCAGCTTCGCTGTTCCGAAGCAGACCGAGATCAAGATCTCGGGCGCGGACAAGCAAGCCGTCGGCCAGATCGCCGCCGTCATCCGCAAGCTTCGTCCGCCGGAGCCCTACAAGGGCAAGGGCGTGCGCTACCAGGGCGAAACCGTCCGGCGCAAGGAAGGCAAGAAGAAGTAAGTCATGGCTCTCTCTCTTCAACAAAAAGCCAAGCGCCGCTCGGAGCGCAACCGTCGCCGCCTGAAGGCTGTCGCCAACGGTCGCCTGCGCCTGTCGGTCTCCCGTTCGGACAAGAACATCTCGGCCCAGATCATCGACGACGTCCAGGGCGTCACGGTGGCCGCCGCCTCGTCGCTGGAAGGCGGCAAGGGCAGCAAGGGCTCGGACGTCGCCGCGGCCGCCGCCATCGGCAAGCTGATCGCCGAGCGCGCCAAGGAGAAGGGCGTCACCGACGTCGTCTTCGATCGCGGCGGTTACATCTATCACGGACGGGTGAAGGCGCTGGCGGAAGCCGCGCGTGAAGCCGGCCTGAACTTCTAAGGGACGCGACAGATGGCGCAACAACCCCAACGCGGCGGCGGCGGCAACGACCGCAACCGTCGTGACAACCGCAACGCTCCCGCCGTCGACGGTCCGGACTCGGACATCGTCGAGAAGCTGGTGCACATCAACCGCGTCGCCGCCACCGTGAAAGGCGGCCGTCGCTTCAGCTTCGCCGCCCTCATGGTCGTCGGTGACGGCAAGGGCCGCGTCGGCTTCGGTCACGGCAAGGCGCGCGAAGTGCCGGAAGCCATCCGCAAGGCGACCGAAGAAGCCAAGAAGACCATGATCAAGGTTCCGCTGCGCGAGAACCGCACCCTGCACCACGACGGCAACGGCCGTTGGGGCGCCGGCAAGATCATGATGCGCGCCGCTCCTCCGGGAACGGGCGTCATCGCGGGCGGTCCGATGCGCGCCGTGCTCGAAACCCTCGGCGTCCAGGACGTCGTGGGCAAGTCGACCGGTTCGTCGAACCCCTACAACATGATCCGTGCGACGTTCGAGGCCCTCAAGGTCCAGTCGTCGCCGCGTCAGGTCGCTTCGAAGCGTGGCAAGAAGGTCGCCGACCTGATGGGCCGCCGCAACGACGGCGCCTCGTCGCCTGAAGCCATCGAGGGCTGATAGACATGGCCAAGACCGAATCCAAAGCCACCGTCACCATCCGCCAGACCGGTTCGCCGATCCGCCGCAAGTCGGACCAGCGCGCCACCCTGTCGGGCCTGGGCCTGAACCGCGTGGGCCGCGAGTCCACGCTGGAAGACACCCCGTCCGTCCGTGGCATGATCGCCAAGGTCGCGCACATGGTCGTCGTGGTCGAGAAGTAAGCTGCTCCCGCCCTTTCGGGGGCGGGACAAGTCGCCGCTTGCGGCGGCAGGGCAAGGGCGGCTATAGGCCGCCCTTCCTTGCGTTCCGGACCTGTCCGGGGCGCGACACAGACATCAACGCCGAGTCCGCTCCCTGAGCGGGCGCTAGAACCCGAAAGGATCAGGCACATGAAACTGAACGAAATCCGCGACAACGAAGGCGCCCACAAGAAGCGCATGCGCGTCGGCCGTGGCCCGGGCTCGGGCAAGGGCAAGACCGCCGGTCGCGGCGTCAAGGGTCAGAAGTCGCGTTCGGGCGTCGCCATCGGCGGCTTCGAAGGCGGCCAGATGCCGCTCTACATGCGCATGCCCAAGCGCGGCTTCAACAATCCGAACGCGCTGAAGCTGGCCGAAGTGAACCTGTGGCGCCTGCAAGACGCCATCGACGCCGGCAAGCTGGACGCCAAGGGTGAGATCAAGGGCGACGCCCTGGTCGCCGCCGGCGTCATCCGCCGCGTCAAGGACGGCGTCCGCGTTCTGGGCACCGGCGAAATCAAGGCCAAGCTGAACCTGGTCGTGTGGTCGGCCTCGGCCGGCGCCGTCAAGGCGATCGAAGCCGCCGGCGGTTCGGTCGTTCAGGAGCGCATCGCCGCTGAAGCCAAGGCCGCCGCCCGCGTCGAGAAGCGCAACGCCGCCAAGGGCAAGGCTCCGGCTCCCAAGGCGCCCAAGGGCGACGCCAACAAGGTCTCGGCCCGCGCCAAGCGCACGGCTGCGAAGTAAAAAGACTAGGGGGCGCCCTCGCCACGAGGGCGCCCTTCTCCTATCTGGACGCAGGCGCGGACTCGTCGTCCGATGCGCCGCGTTCTGATCAGTCGGGGTGACACTATGGCTTCGGCCGCCGAACAACTCGCAGCAAACATGAACATGGGCTCGTTCGCGCGTGCGACCGAGCTTCACAAGCGCCTGCTCTTCACGGTGCTGGCCATGGTCGTGTTCCGTATCGGCTGCTACGTGCCGATCCCCGGGATCAACAACGAGGCCTTCCTGGCCTTCTTCCAGAATCCGGACGGCAACCGCGGCATCCTGGACATGTTCAACATGTTCTCCGGCGGCGCCGTGCAGAACATGGCCGTCTTCGCGCTGAACGTGATGCCGTACATCTCGGCCTCGATCATCGTGCAGCTGATGGGCGCGGTGTACCCGCCCTGGGAAAAGCTGCGTAAGGAAGGCGGCGAGAGCGGCCGCAAGCAGCTGAACCAGTACACCCGCTATCTGACGGTCGTGCTGGCGCTGGCGCAGGCCTTCGGCATCGCCACCCAGCTGAACGGCCAGGCCGGCCTGATCGACGAGCCGGGCCTGTTCTTCATCATCACCACCACGACCTGCCTGACCGCCGGCACCATGTTCCTGATGTGGCTGGGCGAGCAGGTGACCGCGCGCGGCGTCGGCAACGGCATCTCGCTGATCATCTTCGCCGGCATCGTGGCCGTCCTGCCGGGCACCATCGCCCGCCTGTTCGGCCTGGCCCAGCAAGGCCAGATGTCGCCGTTCGCCCTGATCTTCATCGCCGCCATGGCCGTGGCCGTGGTGATGTTCATCGTCTTCATGGAGCGCGCCCAGCGCCGCCTGCTGATCCAGTATCCGAAGCGCCAGGAAGGCAACCGGATGGCTGGGGGCGAGCGCTCGTTCCTGCCGCTGAAGGTCAACACCGCGGGCGTGATCCCGCCGATCTTCGCCTCGTCGCTGCTGATGCTGCCGACGACGGTCGCCTCGCTGACCGCGACGGCCAACCTGCCGCCGTGGATGGACTGGCTGCCGCTGGTCACCGCGCAGATGCAGCACGGCCAGCCGCTGTTCTCGGCCCTGTACGCGATCCTGATCGTCTTCTTCTGCTTCTTCTACACCTCGATCACCTTCAATCCCGAGGACACCGCCGAGAACCTGCGCAAGTACGGCGGCTTCCTGCCGGGCATCCGTCCGGGCAAGCGCACGGCCGAGTATCTGGACTACGTCCTGACCCGTCTGACGGTGATCGGCGCGGCCTACATCACCGCCGTCTGCCTGCTGCCCGAGATCGTCGTCGCCAACTTCGGCAACGGCCTGTATTTCGGCGGCACCTCGGTTCTGATCGTGGTCTCGGTGACCATGGACACCGTGGCGCAGATCCAGTCGCAACTGCTGGCGCACCAGTACGAAGGCCTGATCAAGAAGGCCAAGCTGCGCGGCCGGGGCAAGGGCGTGACCGCGCCCGCGCGCCGGTAAGTCTGATCGCACGGGGAGGGCGGCGATGAATCTGATCCTGTTCGGACCGCCGGCGGCGGGCAAGGGCACGCAGGCCAAGCGCCTGGTCGAGTCCCGCGGCATGATCCAGCTGTCGACCGGCGACATGCTGCGCGAGGCGATCGCTTCGGGCTCCGAGCTGGGCCAGACCTGCCAGGCGATCATGTCGCGCGGCGACCTGGTCCCCGACGCCGTGGTCATCGCCCTGATCGAGGCCCAGCTGAAGGCCGCCGAGGACGCCGGCGGAGCCATCTTCGACGGGTTCCCCCGCACCCTGGCCCAGGCCGAGGCCCTGGATGAGATGCTGGCCAAGCTGGGCAAGCAGATCGACCACGTCATCCGCCTGAAGGTCGACGACGCCGCCCTGCTGGACCGGGTCTCGGCCCGGTTCGCCGACCAGGGCCGTCCGGACGACAATCCCGAAAGCTTCAAGGTCCGTCTGGACGCCTACAACCGCAACACGGCGCCCCTGCTGCCCTACTATGCGGACAAGGGCCTGCTGACCGAGGTCGACGGCATGGGCTCCATCGCCGCCGTCTCCGCCGCCATCGACGCCGCCCTGGCCTGATCAGGCCCTGATCCGGGGCCTGCTCGACCGGGCAGGCGTACGATCCGTGACAGCGCGCGTTCATGTGCCATGTGGCATAGAACGCCGGTGAAGATGGGACATCCGATCCTGAAGGACCGCCGGGTCCGCAACGCCGGCATCGCCGCGAGCATTCTCGCGGCGCACCTGGTCGTGGCCGTTCTCATTGGCCGGGGCGGGCCGACAGGGCCGCTGGTCCTGCCCACGCCGCCGCTGAACGTCATCCTGTTCCGCCCGACGGTTCCGCCGCCGCCTCCGCCTCCGCCGCCTCCGGAACAGCCGGTGCGCAGCCAGGGGGGAGGGGCGCCCGCCGCGCCGTCGCGCGTCCACGTCACGCCGCGCCCGCCCGACGTCCCGCCAGAGCTGCCCGCGCCGGTCACGCCGGCGCCCGAGCCCGCCCTGACGGTCGGCGTGGCCCCGATCGCCTCGGCCGAGCCGGGCATGGGGCAGGGCGGGCAGGGGACGGGCGCAGGGACGGGCGTCGGCGCCGGGGACGGGCCCGGCTCGGGCGTCGGCCCCATCATCCTGAAGGGGGCCAGCGCCCGCGAGATCTTCGAGGACACCCCGCGCGAACTGCGCCGCCGGGCGCGCGGGGTCGACGTCACCGTCACCTGCGTGATCCGCCTTGACGAGCGGGTGGAGGGCTGCCGCGTGGTTGACGAGCGGCCGGCGGGGCAGGGGTTCGGCGCCGTGGCGGTCCGCATCGCCGAGAGCCGCTTCCGCATTCGCCCGGCCCGCGCCGCCTCGGGCCAGCCCGTCGCCGGGGGACGCATCACCATCGGGGTGATCTGGCCCTGAGACCGGGCTGTCGGAAGACTGCGGTTCGGCGAAGGGGGTTGCCCGCACGCAAAACTGGCGGATAGTGCCGGTGGGAGCCGGAACGGGAGAGGGGCGCCGCCATGCTCGTGATCGATCACCAGCCGCCCAGGACGTCGCGCGGCTCGCGCTACACCGCCTTTCTGATCGTCCTCATCCTGCACCTGTTGGCCTTCCTCTGGCTGGCGCTGGAGCGGGCCGGGGTGTTCCCACCCGAGATCCCGGCCATCGAGGTGATGCTGTTCCCCGGCGGGGGCGGCGGCCAGCCGGACGCCGCCACGCAGACGACCGAGGCCTCGGCCCGCCAGGCCACGCCGTCCTCCGTCCATGTCCCGCTGGACTCCACGCCCGAGCCGGACAGCCTGACCGCGCCGATCGAGCCGGCGCCCCAGACCCTGATCCCGCCCCTGAATCCGGGCCTTGAGGCCGCGGTTCAGCCTGAGGCCGCCCCGTCGGGCGCGCTGCAGGGCGCGGCGGGGGCCCAGGCGGGCGAGGGCGGCGGCGTGGGAGCCGGCTCCGGAACCGGTTCGGGGGACGCCGCGGGCGCGGGCGACAGCCCCTCGCGCTGGGTGCGCACCCTGACCGCGGCCGAGCGCGACGCCCACTATCCGCGCGACGCCGCCTACCGCAGGCTGTCGGGCCGGGTCGTGCTGAACTGCGTGACCTACGCCAGCACCCGCATCGAACGCTGCCGGGTGCGCTCGGAGAGCCCCGGCGGGCAGGGATTCGGCATGGCGGCCCTGCAGGCGGTCCGGCTGATGCGGCGGCAGCCTCCGACCGTGAACGGGCGGGTGAAGTCGTCCCACCGCGAGGATATCGTCATCTTTTTCACGCCCCCGCCGCAGGCCGAGGCGCAACCAACCCGTTGACGGAAGCTGAATCCCCTGTATAAGGCCCGCTTCCGCGAAGGGCGCGTCACGCTCCTGGTCTGTTGACCGGAGCGTTTATTGCGTCCGCACACGCGTATCTGGAGAGCTTCGTGGCCCGTATCGCTGGCGTCAACATCCCGACCAACAAGCGCGTCGAAATCGCGCTGCAGTACATCCATGGCATCGGCCCGGCCGCCGCCAAGGACATCACCGGTAAGGTCGGCATCGAAGCCGCCCGTCGCGTCAATCAACTGACCGACGCCGAAGTGCTGCAGATCCGCGAAACCATCGACCGTGATCACACCGTCGAGGGCGACCTGCGCCGCGAGACGTCGATGAACATCAAGCGTCTGATGGATCTGGCCTGCTACCGCGGCCTGCGTCACCGTAAGGGCCTGCCGGTCCGCGGCCAGCGCACCCACACGAACGCCCGCACCCGCAAGGGTCCCGCCAAGCCGATCGCCGGCAAGAAGAAGTAAGAGATAACGATGGCCAAGGAACCGGGTCGCGTAAAGAAGCGCGAGCGCAAGAACATCACGTCGGGCGTCGCCCACGTGAACGCCAGCTTCAACAACACGATGGTGACCATCACCGACGCGCAGGGAAACGCGATTTCCTGGTCGTCGGCCGGTCACATGGGATTCAAGGGTTCGCGTAAGTCGACCCCGTACGCGGCCCAGATGGCTGCTGAAGACGCGGCCAAGAAGGCCAGCGAACACGGCGTGAAGACGCTGGAAGTCAACGTCTCGGGTCCCGGTTCCGGCCGTGAATCCGCGCTGCGCGCCCTGCAGGCCGCCGGCATGACCATCACGACCATCCGCGACGTCACGCCGATGCCGCACAACGGTTGCCGTCCGCCCAAGCGCCGCCGCGTCTAAGCGTACCGTAGCCGACTATATCTCCGCCGGTCCTGGCGCCCCTGACGAGGAGCGAGGGGCCGGCGAACTCCGTACCGAGGGACACCCATGATCGAACGAAACTGGCAAGAGCTGATCCGTCCCGAGAAGCCGCAGATCGAGGCGAGCTCCGACCCCCAGCGCAAGGCGCGCCTGGTCGCTGAGCCCCTGGAACGCGGTTTCGGCGTGACGCTCGGCAACGCCCTGCGCCGCGTTCTCCTGTCGTCGCTGCAAGGCGCCGCCGTGACCGCGATTCAAATCGACGGCGTCGTCCACGAATTCTCGTCGCTGGAAGGCGTGCGGGAAGACGTCGTCGACATCGTGCTGAACATCAAGCAACTGGCGCTGCGCATGCACGCCGAAGGCCCCAAGCGCATGACCCTGCGCGCCACGGGCCCCGGCGTCGTCACGGCCGGCCAGATCGACGTCCCCGCGGACATCGAGGTGCTGAACCCGGATCACGTCATCTGCACCCTGGATGACGGCGCTTCGGTGCGCATGGAACTGACCGTCCAGAACGGCAAGGGCTATGTCGCTTCGGAGTTCAACCGTCCGGAAGACGCCCCGATCGGCCTGATCGCCGTCGACGCCCTGTACTCGCCGGTCAAGCGCGTCGCCTATCGCGTCGAGCCGACCCGTCAGGGCCAGTCGCTGGACTACGACAAGCTGGTGCTGGAAGTCGAAACCAACGGCGCCGTCTCGCCGGTTGACGCGGTGGCCTACGCCTCGCGCATCCTGCAGGACCAGCTGCAGATCTTCATCACCTTCGACGAGCCGAAGAAGGCTGTGGAAGCGACGGACGGCAAGCCCGATCTGCCGTTCAACCCGGCCCTGCTGAAGAAGGTCGACGAGCTGGAGCTGTCGGTCCGCTCGGCCAACTGCCTGAAGAACGACAACATCGTCTACATCGGCGACCTGATCCAGAAGACCGAGGGCGAAATGCTTCGCACCCCGAACTTCGGCCGCAAGTCGCTGAACGAGATCAAGGAAGTTCTCGCGACGATGGGCCTGTCGCTCGGCATGGATGTGCCGAACTGGCCGCCCGAAAACATCGAAGACCTGGCCAAGAAGTTCGACGACCAGATCTAGTTTCAACCCTCCGCCCATGACCCTTTCGGGATCGCGGAGCGGTTAGAATGATAGAGCCCCAGGTCCACGCGGTATCGTGGAAACCAGGGTTGAGTAGGAGAGACCCCGATGCGCCACGGCGCCGCCTATCGCAAGCTCGGCCGCACGGCCAGCCACCGCACCGCGATGTTCGCCAACATGGCTGCGTCGCTGATCAAGCACGAGCAGATCACGACGACCCTGCCCAAGGCGAAGGAACTGCGTCCCTTCGTCGAGAAGCTGGTCACGCTCGCCAAGAAGGGCGACCTGCACGCTCGCCGTCAGGCGATCAGCCAGGTTCGTGACGTGCCGCAGGTCGGCAAGCTGTTCGAGACGATCGGCCCGCGCTACGCCGAACGCAACGGCGGCTACATCCGCATCATGAAGGCCGGCTATCGCCACGGCGACAACGCCGCCATGGCCGTGATCGAGTTCGTCGATCGCGACGTGGACGCCAAGGGCCTGGACTCGGGTCCGGTCTATGAAATCGAGGGCGACGACGAAGCGTAAGCTTCCTCGTTGGGGCACTGAAGAAGGCGGCCGGTGCGAACCGGCCGCCTTTTTTCTTGGACGGAGTTCGGCATGGCCGACGAAATGACAACGCTGGGCGGCCGCACGGTCTTCCTGTGCGACGCCGCCGGACCGCGCGTCACCCGCGAGGCCGACGCGCTGGACCTGATCGGCGGGCTGTGGGGTCTTGAAGTGGACTGGCTGGTCTTGCCGACGGCGCGGCTGGGCGAGGACTTCCTGCGTCTGCGTACGGGTCTGGCCGGGGCGGTGATCCAGAAATTCGTCACCTATCAGGTCCGGCTGGCGATCGTCGGCGACATCTCGGCCGAGGTCGAGGCCAGCGACGCCCTGCGCGACTTCGTGCGCGAGTCCAACGCCGGCCGCCGGGTGTGGTTCGTTCCGGACCTGGCGGCGCTGGAGGCCCGGCTGACCGCCCAACCTGACGGAACCTGACCTCGCGCCGCCGACCGTTTGGACCGGAGCGGGGCTCTGGCAGGCTGGGCGGACACGTAAGGAGAGTCCCGGATGCGGAACCGTCTTGTCGCCCTGGCGACCGTGCTGGGCCTGGCCGGCTGCTATCCGGTGCAGAGCCTGCAGTACGACCGCCCCGACGCGCGCCGGGTGCTCGATCACGTCCGCAAGGGGCAGGCCTATCGCGCCGATCTGTCGGATGGGCGCGCGGTCGAGCTTCAGGACGCGGTGACGGCGGGCGATCTGGTCTGTTCGGCGCGTCTGGAGCCGGCCTGCTTCCCCGCCGCGACCGTGATCCGGCTGGAAACCCGCGAGGTCCCGGACGCGCCGTGGTGGGCCTATGCGGCGGCGGCGCCGATCGCGCCCTTCGCCCTGGCCGGCGCGGCGGCCGATGGGCTGGACCGGGTCCTGACCGGCGGGCCGCAGACCTTCTCGGCCTCATGGGCTGCGGACGCCCTGCCCGAATACAATCCCTGCATCCGCCATGTCCGCCTCGAGGCGGATGGAAGCTGGGCGTCGGACCAGCATATCCGTGCCGACCTGTACGGGCGCCGAGCTGCGCTGGGCGGCGGCTGTCTGGTGCGGATGGGGGCCGAGTACGCCTATCCGGTCGCCGAGCGGCGGCGGCTGCATCTGACCGGTCTGGCGCGTCGGCGGTTCGAGGCCTTCGCCTGCGTCCGGGCGAGGCCGGAGGCGGAGACCGCGGCGCCGAAGGCCTTCGTGCCGACTGGAGGGCTGCATACGGAAGGCCGCGCCGTGGACTGGCCGCGCGAACTGGCCGCCATCCTGCGGGATCCGGCGACCTTCGCGGTGACGGCCGACCTGACCGAAGCCTGTGCGGCGGCGGGCGGGGTCGCCCTCGACCTGTCCGCGGCCACGGCCCGGGCGCGGGAAGGCTGGCCCCTCCCGGCCGAGGCCGGCTGACACGCCGCCAAACTGTCGCGCCCCCAAACTGTCGCGCTTGTAGGGAAGGGGGCTTTTCCCGTCCGCTCCCGCTTCCCAGATGGAAGGCAGGGAGACCGCCATGCCGACAGCCGACGCCGTGATCACCATCGAGACCTTCCGCCCCGACCATGCGGAGGCGTGGCGGTCCCTCAATGAGGATTGGCTGCGCGCGGCGGGCTATGTGCTGGAGGCGAAGGATGAGCTTGTGCTCGGCGATCCCCAGGGGGCGATCCTGAACAAGGGCGGCCACATCTTCATCGCTGAGTGGGATGGGCGGCCGGTCGGCTGCTGTTCGGTGATGGCGATGGACGACGGCGGTTTCGAGGTCGGCAAGATGGGCGTGATCGAGGAGGCGCGAGGGCTGAACCTCGGGTGGCTGTTGCTGGAAGCCTGCGAGGCGGCGGCACGGGCCGCCGGCGCGCCGCGCCTGTACCTGGAGACCAGCCGGACCCAGACCCACGCCATAGCCCTGTATCGCCGCTTCGGCTTCACCGACCTGCCGCCTCGGCCCAGTCCCTATGCCCGGGCCGATGTGTGGATGGAGAAGCGGTTCTGACCGCTACTCCTTGGACAGGTCCTGCCGGTTGAACCAGGCCAGGGCCCCGGCCAGCGGCGCCAAGGTCCACAGGGTCATGCTCAGCACCGACTTCAGCAGCATGCCGTCGGGCAGGGGCGGGGCGCCTTCGGGCTGGATCACGACCAGCTTCAGGGCGTCCATGGCGGCGCCCGGGTTCAGCAGGACCGACAGCCAGGCGTCGGGCATCACGCCCATGGGGGCCAGGATCTGGGGCGTGAAGAACTGGGCGACCCCCACCACCAGCGGCACGAACAGGGCGACCAGCAGCGAGCGCGTGACCACGGCGGCCAGCATGCCCATCATCGTGAACTGAACGATGCGCAGCCAGCTCAGGCCGAAGCCGGCCAGGAACTGGCCGAACAGTTCGCCGGTGAGGCCGAAGGTGAGCGGACGGGTGAAGACGCTGGCGCGAATCAGGGTCTCGAAGAGCCCGCCGACCAGCATCAGGCCCATGGCCGCCAGGGCCAGCATGGCCGTCACGGCCAGCTTGCCCAGCAGCAGGTTGGCGCGGCTGTTGCGGGCGCTGATCAGCCGCCAGGTCTCCCAGCGGTAGTCGCCGGCGTAGATCGTCGCCGCGCCGATCAGGACGAACAGCAGCAGGGCCGGGTTATCCAGCTTGCCGGCGTTCTCCGCGATGGACTCGACCACATTGATCGGGGTGGAGGACATCAGCTCCAGCACCTGCGGCGGCATCTTGGTGTCGGACGTGATCTTCGCCTCGCTGGCCTTCATCACGAAGATGCCGACGGCGCCGAAGATGAGGCCCATGACCGGCACGAAGACCGTGCTCCACAGCAGGGTGGTGCGGTTCTTCCAGAGGCGGAAATTCTCCGCGCGGATGGCGTCAGCCAGCATGATCGGCCTCCGGGGTCTGCACGGAGCCCGTCTCGGTGAAGAAGATGGCTTCCAGATCGGTGCCGACCCAGCGCGCCTCGTGGATGTCGACGCCCTGTTCGACCAGGGCGCGGATCAGGGCCGGACCCTCGCTGCGCTTGATATCGGCCAGGACGGCGTCGCCGTCGCGGGTCGCCGTGACGCTGAGCGCGCCCAGAACCTTCTCGATCGGCGTGCCGACCAGCCGCAGGCGTTCGCCGACGGCGGTCAGTTCGCCGACCGCGCCTTCGCGGACCAGCTTGCCCTTGTTCAGGATCGCCACGCGGTCGCAGACGCGCTGGACCTCGAGCAGCTGGTGGCTGGCCAGGACGACGGTGACGCCGTCCTCGGTCGCCAGCGAGCGGATCAGGGCGCGCATTTCCTGGATGCCGGGCGGGTCCATGCCGCTGGTCGGTTCATCCAGGATGACCAGCTCGGGGCGGCTCATGAGCGCCGCGGCGACGCCGAGGCGTTGCATCATGCCGACCGAGAAGCCGCGCACCTTGCGGTCCGCCGCCTGGGTCAGGCCGACGCGCTCGAGCCAGTAGGGAATATCGGTCTCGCCGCCGACGCCGTGCTCCAGCGCCAGCCAGCGCAGGACCTGGCGGGCGGTCATAAAGGGCGGGAAGCGCGGGGTCTCGATCATCGAGCCCATGCGGCGCATGGCGCCCACGTCGCCGACACCGCCGCCCATCACGCTGGCCGTGCCGTCCGTCGCGCGGATCAGGCCCAGCAGGATGCGGAACAGGGTCGACTTGCCGGCGCCGTTGGGCCCCAGCACGCCATAGACCCCGCCCTTCGGGATGGTCAGGTCCAGCCCGTCGAGGGCGCGCACGGATCCGTAGGTCTTGGTCAGCCCACGGGTTTCAATCACAGCGTTCATGGAGGGGAGCTTGGCCGTGTGGACCGCCCGAGGCAAGGCGTTGTGGTGCTGTCGCAGATTAAGCTTAGGCAATCTCCGTCCCTTCCGCGGAGCTCCAGTATGGTCTTGCGTCCCCTGTTCCTGCTCGCCCTCGCGGCCGCGCTGGCGGCCGGTCTGCCGGTGCACGCCCAGGCCCCGGCTCCGGCGCAGGCGCCCTATCGGCCCGTCATCCTGGTCGGCATCGACGGGTTCCGCGCCGACTATCTGGAGCGAGGCCTGACCCCGACCCTGTCACGACTGGCGGTTGAGGGCGTCCAGGCCGAGGGCGGCATGCGCCCGTCATGGCCCAGCGTGACCTTCCCGAACTTCTATACGCTGGCGACCGGCCTGCACCCGGACCACCACGGCGTCGTCTACAACACGATGACCGATCCAAACCTGCCGGGGCGGCGCTTCTCGCTGGGCGCCCGGGCGGAGGTCATGGACCGGGTCTGGTACGACGCCGCCGAGCCGATCTGGGTGACGGCCGAGAACGCCGGCCTTCGCACCGCCACCCTGTTCTGGCCGGGTTCCGAGGCGCCGATCCGGGGCGTGCGGCCGACCTACTGGCTGCCGTTCGAGCAGACGGTGCCGTCGCTGGCGCGGGTCAACATCCTGCTGGCCTGGCTCAGCCTGCCCGAAGCGGAGCGGCCGCAGCTGGCCACCCTCTATTTCAACGTGCTGGACACCGCCGGGCACGAGTACGGCCCCGACGCCCCCGAGACCAATGCGGTGCTGGCCGATATCGACGCCGCCATGAAGGCGCTGTTGGACGGGTTGGAGAAGCAGGGGATCGAGGCGGATCTGGTCATCGTGGCCGATCACGGCATGGCGCCGATCTCGGGCGAACGGGTCGTCTTCCTCGACGACAAGGTCGACGCCGCCGCCTTCAACGTCATGGGCCACGGGCCTGTGGCGACCCTGGATCCCGTCGCGGGCCGCGAGGCTGAGGTCGAAGCCGCCCTTCTGGGCGCCTCGCCGCACGTGGAATGCTGGCGCAAGGGCGAGATCCCGGCCCGGCTGGTCTACGGAACCAACCCCCGCATCCCGGCCATCCTCTGCCTGGCCGAGACGGGCTGGATCATCGGCACGCGTGCGCGGGTCGATCCGGCCCGGATTCGCGGCGGGGCGCACGGCTTCGACAACCAGGCGCCCGAGATGCGCGCCCTGTTCATCGCCCATGGACCTGACCTGGCGCAGGGCGTCCGCCTGCCCGAGATGGACAGTGTCGACGTCCAGCCCCTGTTGGCCCGGCTGTTGAACCTCCCGGTCCCGGCGGGCGACGGCCGTGCGGCGGACACCGAGGCCGCGATGGCGCGCTAGGAGGCCGTCCGGCGAAAGACGAGAGCCTCGACCCGTCGTCCGAAGCTGACCGTCAGCCTGTCCCCGTCCGCCTTCAGGCGCAGCGGCCCGGTGACCACCTCGCCGTCGGCGCCCGCTCTCAATCCGCCCCAGTCCTCGGTGATCGGCTCGGGCGACAGGGGAGAGCGGATCGTGACCCGGACCCCTTCCTCGGCCGGGCGGATGTCATAGTCGATGCCGGTCTCCGCCGAGGTCCAGCGCCCGACCAGGCCGGCGCGCGCGGCCTCGGACGCCGGCTCCGGCGCGGGACGCGGTGCTGATGGAGCGGGCGGCGAGGGCGCCGTCGCGGGGACACCCAGAAGCGCTTCGGCGATCGCGCCCGGATTCACGTCGGTGCGGTTGCACAGCACGATCGCCCCGACCGCCGTTTCCGCCTGCCGGACGTATTCCGCGCGGAAGCCCTCCGAGCCGCCGTCATGGCTGAGCCACACGACGCCGTCGCGGTCTTCCAGCCCGACGCCGGCGCCGTACGGCGTTCCGAATTCGGGCAGGACGGCGACCGAGCCGTCGGCCAGACGGCCGGGCTCGACGAACAGGGCCCTCACCGTCGCGGTCAACGGCCCGCGGCCGGCCCGGAAGGCCGCGTCGAAGCGGGCCAGATCCTCCGCCGTCGTGACCAGACCGCCCGAGCCGGGAAGGGAGGGCTGGTCGTCCGCGATCCGGAAGCTTCCGTCCCGGAGCCGCCGATAGCCATGGGCGGTCAGCCCCTCGGTCGTGAAGCCGGTCCCGGTCATGCCCAGCGGGGCGAAGACGGTCTCGCGGGCGTAGTCCGCCAGGGGTTGGCCCGCCACCCGCTCCACCAGCTGCGCGAGCATCAGATAGTTGCCGTTGGAATAGGCGGCGCGGCTTCCCGGGGCGAAGTTGCCGCTGTCCAGTCCGCGCATCATCGCCAGCGTCGCGTCCGGCGGCGCCTCGCTCAGGCGTTCGATCCCCGACAGCGCCATCAGAATGGTGTGGTCGCGCACGCCCGCCGTCTGGTTCAGCAACTGCCGCACCGTGGCCCCCTGCAGGGCCCCGGCCATGTCCGGCAGCCACCGGTCGGCCGGCGCGTCCAGCTCGATCCGGCCCGCATCGACCAGGGTCAGGACGGCCAGGGCGGTGAACTGCTTGGAGGCCGAGGCGATGAGGAAACCCGTGCGCGAGGTGATCGGCGTTGCGGCCTCCAGATCGGTCAGGCCCGCCGCGTCGAACCTCGGCCCGGCCGGATCGAGCACGGCGACCGCGCACCCCGGCTGAACGCCTTCCCGCATCGCGGCCAGGGCATCGCGGGAGGCCGCGAAGGCGTCGCCCGGCGAGACGCCGGTCACCACCGTCATGGCGGAGACACACAGCAGTCGGTCGAGGGATCGGATCATGGGCGGCGTCTCCGGCTGGATTGACGCTAGCGCCATCCCCGGATCATCTCCTGTACAAATCGGAACCGGACAAACCCGTGCTGGCCCTGCCGACGTCGCCCAGGATGGAGCTCACCTCGCGGGCCGCGTCGCCCGACCTTCAGCCGTTCGTCTCGGCCTTCGTCGAGCGGAAGGACCTGACCGCGCTTCAGGGCATGCGGGAACTGCCCGTGCCGGCCCCGCTGATCCAGATCATGCTGGGCGCCGATGTCCACCTGACGGACGGGATGGCGGCGGCGACCGCGCCGCGCGTGGGCCTGTGGGGGCCGTCGTCCACCACGCCGTGGTCCCGGACCGAGCAGCCCATGCACGCCTTCGTCGCCGTGCTGACGCTCAGGGGCGCGGCGGTGCTGGCCCGGGCGGCGGAGGGGCCGATCGCCGACCGGCGCATGGATCTGGACGCCCTTCTCGATCCCGAAGCGCGGCGCGGGCTGTCCCGGATCGTGGAGGCGCCGACGGCGACCGACCGCATCGCCGCCGCGGAGGCCTGGCTTCGCGTCCTGATGGGTCGGGCGGGGGAGCCGAACCCCGCGGAGGCGCTGATGGACGCCATGCTTCAGCACCGCATCCGCGGCCCCGTCGCCGGAATCGCGCGCGGATGCGGCATTTCCGAGCGCGCGCTGCACAAGCGCTGCCATCGCCTGATCGGTTGGTCGCCGAAGCGCGTGCTGCGGATCGCCCGCCTTCAGCGCCTGCTGCGCACCCTGCATCCCTCGCCCTGGCTCTCGGCGGGCGACGAGGACGACGCCCGTCTGGAATACGCCGACGACTCCCATCTGGCCCGCGACCTGATGGATCTCACCGGCCTGACGATCTCGGCCTACCGGGCGTCGAAGATCGCCAGCCGCGACCGGCTGGTGCACACCCTCATCTGATCGCGAGGCGCCGCACCGGTGCGGATGGCGTCCGGACGCCCGGAGCGCTATCCACCGGGGCATGAACGCCCTCAACGACCTGAAAGTCCGCCGCGCCGCCATCGCCTTCATCCTGGTGACTGCGGTGCTCGACGTCATCGCCATGGGGATCATCATCCCCGTGCTGCCGCAGCTGGTGGTCGAGTTCGTCGGCTCGAACGCCGATGCGGGCTGGATCAACGGCGTGTTCGTGGCCCTGTGGGCGGGGATGCAGTTCATCTGCTCTCCCATCATCGGCTCGCTGTCCGACAAGTACGGCCGCCGGCCCGTCATCCTGATCAGCTGCGCCGGGCTGGCGCTGGATTATGTGCTGATGGCGGTGGCGCCGAACCTGTGGTGGCTGGCGGCCGGGCGGATCATCGCCGGGATCACCTCGTCCAGCTTCACCACCGTCTTCGCCTACATGGCCGACATCACCGCACCGGAGAACCGGGCCAAGGCCTACGGCCTGATCGGTGCGGCCTTCTCGGGCGGCTTCGTGCTGGGTCCCGTCCTGGGCGGCTTCCTGGGCGAGCTGGGTCCGCGCGCGCCCTTCTGGTTCGCCGCGGTCCTGTCCGGCGTGGCCTTCCTTTACGGCCTGTTCGTCCTGCCCGAGAGCCTGCCCCTGGACCGGCGGATGCCGTTCAGCTGGAAGCGGGCCAATCCGGTCGGCGCCCTGATCCTGCTGAAGCGCCACGCCGAGCTGACCGGGCTCGCGGTCGTGAACTTCCTGCTCTACTTCGCCCACCACGTCTTCTCGGCGGTGTTCGTGCTGTACGCAGCCCTGCGCTACGGCTGGGGCCCGGTGCAGGTCGGCCTGCTGCTGGCGCTGGTCGGTCTGCTGGACATGGTCGTGCAAGGGGTCCTGGTCGGGCCGGTGTCCAAGCGGCTGGGCGAGCGTCCGACCCTGGTGCTGGGCCTGTTCGGCGGCACCATCGGCATCTGCCTGATGGGATGGGCCCCCACGGGCTGGGCCTTTGTCGCCGCCATGCTGCCCAACGCCCTGTGGGGCCTCGCCATGCCGACCCTGCAGGCCCTGATGACCCGCCGCGTCGGCGAGGACGAGCAGGGCCAGTTGCAGGGCGCCAACAACAGCGTCGGCGCGATCGCGGGCGTCCTGTCGCCGCTGTTCTTCGGCTGGGTCTACACCCATTCCACGGGCGGGCATTTCGACAGCGTGGCGCGCTGGATCGAGAGCTGGGCCGGCCATGGACCGGCGTCGCGTCTGCTGGTCGGCGGCCTCTATGATCCCGGCCTGTCCTTCTACATCGCGGGGGCGGTCCTGTTGCTGGCCGCCGTAATCAGCTGGATCGTGGCGCGGCAGGCGTCGCGGACGGAGGCGGCCGAGGCGCAAGCCTAACCGCCTTGATCCGGCCCGAAATCCGGAGCGGAATAGGGCGTGTCCTTCCCTGACCAGCTACGGATGACGATGAAGACCGGCTCTCTCGCGCTCGCCCTCGCCCTCACGCTCGCCGCCTGCGGACAACCCAACACCTCCAAGGCCCAGGACGGAGTCTTCTCCGACAACCGGGTCGTGCCCGGCGACGCCACGGCGGTGAAGTCCAGCTTCGCCCCAGTGGTCCGCGCCGCCGCCCCCGCCGTGGTCAACATCGCCGCCCGGGGCGTGCAGCAGGTCCGCGATCCCTTCTTCGGCATGCCGGGCCAGCGCGAGACCGGCTCGGTCGGCTCGGGCGTCATCGTGCGGCCGAACGGGGTGGTGGTGACCAACTATCATGTCGTCAACGGCATGAGCTCCATCCGCGTGATCCTGAACGACCGGCGCGAGTTCAACGCCCGCGTGGTGCTGGGCGATGAACGCTCCGACCTGGCCGTACTGCAGCTGGAGGGCGTCAACGAACGCCTGCCGGTGCTCAACATCGACGACCGCGAGGAGCAGCAGGTCGGCGACCTGGTGCTGGCCATCGGCAATCCGTTCGGGGTCGGCCAGACGGTCACCAACGGCATCATCTCGGCCCTGAACCGGACCGAGACCAATATCTCCGACAGCGGCTCCTTCATTCAGACCGACGCGGCCATCAACCCGGGCAACTCGGGCGGGGCGCTGGTGGACATGGACGGCGACCTGATCGGCATCAACTCGGCGATCTTCTCGCGCTCGGGCACCTCGTCCGGCGTCGGCTTCGCCATCCCGGCCTCGATGGTGAAGCGGGTGGTCGACAACGCCGTCGGTGGCGCGACCACCGTCGTGCGTCCGTGGCTGGGCGTGAAGGGCGAGACGGTCAGCGCCGACATCGCCCGCAGCCTGGGCCTGGAGCGCCCGCAGGGCGTCGTGGTCACCCAGGTCTGGCCGGGCGGTCCCGGCGCGCGGGCCGGCATCCGCGAGGGTGACCTGATCGCCGCCGTGGACGGGGCCGAGATCAACGACCAGGGCGGGCTGAACTTCCGCGTCGGTCTGCACGACCCGAACGAGACAGTCGAGGTCACTCTCGTTCGCGACGGCCGCCGCCAGACTTTGAACGCCCGAATCGCGCCGCTGCCCGGCGACCCGGACACCGGCAAGGCGACCCTGATCCAGCAGGGCGGCCTGTCGGGGGTGCAGGCGGTGGCGCTGAATCCGGCCCTGGCTGACAGCCTGGGCGGCGATCCCTTCTTGGCGGGAGCGTTCATCACTAGGGTGCAGGGCGGCAGCTACGCCAACCGGGTCGGCTTCCAGGCCGGGGACGTGGTCGTGGCGGTCAACGGCCGTCCGGTCAGCGCCCTGACCCAACTGGCCAATGTCGGACGCGGCGCCGAGGTGACCATCAACCGCCGCGGCCGCACCATGACCGGGACCATCCGCTGATCAGGCCCTGATCGGCGCCCCGATCGACCAGGTATGGCCGAAGGGGTCCTTCAGCTGGCCGTAGCGGTCGCCCCAGAACTGGTCCGCCAGCGGGAACAGCGGCACGCCGCCGGCCAGGATGGCGCGGTTCCACCATTCGTCGGCGTCGTCGACCTGAAGGTGCAGGGTCACGCCGCGCGGAACGATGTCCTGCTCGCCGTTGTACTCGGGGAATTCGTCGGCCAGCAGGACGCTGGCGCCGTTGATGACCAGGGCGGCGTGCATCAGCCGCTCGCCGTCCTCGGCCAGCATGCGCCGCTCTTCCTTCGCGCCGAAGGCGCGCTGGTAGAATTCGATCGCCGCCTGGCCGCCGCGCGAGGGGATGGTTAGATGGGGGCTGACGCCGGTGGCCGGTCCCTGGGGCTTCGGAGCGTCCGCCATGTCATTCTCCTTGGTGCGCGGCCATAGTAACGCGTGAAAACCGCGACGGTAACGCCTATCTCTGGGCGTCCATGACCGACCTGTTCGAAGCTTCCGGCATCCATCCCCCCGACGCCCCGCTGGCCGACCGCCTGCGGCCGCAGACGCTCGACGAGGTCGTCGGGCAGGACCATCTGCTGGGCGAGGGCGGGCCGATCCGGCGCATGGTCGAGGCGGGCCGCCTGGGCTCCATGATCCTGTGGGGGCCGCCCGGCACCGGCAAGACCACCATCGCCCGCCTTCTGGCCAAGGCCGCGGGCTATCAGTTCCAGCAGATCAGCGCCGTCTTCTCCGGCGTCGCCGATCTGAAGAAGGCGTTCGAGGCGGCCCGCATGCGCCGCGCGGCGGGCCAGTCGACCCTGCTGTTCGTGGACGAAATCCACCGCTTCAACCGCGCCCAGCAGGACGGCTTCCTGCCCTTCGTGGAGGAGGGGATCGTCACCCTGGTCGGGGCCACGACCGAGAACCCGTCGTTCGAACTGAACGGGGCGCTGCTGTCCCGCTCGCAGGTCTATGTGCTGAAGCGGCTGGACGATGCGGCGCTGGATCAACTGTTGATCCGGGCCGAGGCGATGGAGGGCAAGACCCTGCCCCTGACGCCGGAAGCGCGCCATGCCCTGCTGGCCCTGGCCGATGGGGACGGCCGCTACCTGCTGACCATGTCCGAGGTGTTGTTCGACCTGCAGGGTGTGGAGCCGCTGGACGTGCAGGCCCTGGCCGGCATCCTGCAGAAGCGCGCGCCCGCTTACGACAAGAGTCGAGAAGAGCACTATAACCTCATATCCGCGCTGCATAAATCGGTTCGGGGTTCGGACCCCGACGCCGCCCTCTACTGGCTGGCGCGGATGCTGAACGGGGGCGAGGACCCGCTGTATCTGGCCCGCCGGATCGTGCGCATGGCGGTCGAGGACATCGGCGAGGCGGACCCGCTATCGTTGCTCGTCGCCAATGCGGCCAAGGATACGTACGACTTCCTCGGCAGTCCCGAGGGCGAGCTGGCCCTGGCCCAGGCGGTGGTCCACCTGGCCACCGCGCCCAAGTCGGTCGGGGTCTATGAGGCCTTCAAGGCGGCCAAGCGCGCGGCGGCCGAAACCGGCTCCTTCATGCCGCCCGCCCACATCCGCAACGCGCCCACCAAGCTCATGAAACAGCTCGGCTACGGCAAGGGCTACCAGTACGATCCCTCGACCCCGGAAGGCTTCTCGGGCGCGAACTTCTTCCCCGACGAGATGGAGCGCCGCGTCTTCTACCAGCCCAAGGGCGAGGGCCACGAGGCCAAGGTCAAGGAGCGGCTGGACCGCTGGGCCGAGATGCGGGCGCGGATGCAGGAATAGTCTCACCGTTGCCGTAACGCCGGTTCCGGAGCATTCTCCCGCCGTCACATGACCTTGGGAGGGGACCATGACTGATAGCAATTCAATGACCGTGAAGACGCCCTGGCACCTTTGGCTGGTGGGGGTGCTGTCGCTGCTGTGGAGCGGCTACGGCGGCTACGACTTCATCATGACCACGACGCAGGGCGAGGCCTATCTGCGGGCCTCGGGCTTCGAACAGCCGATGATCGACTATTTCATCGGCATGCCGACCTGGATGTATGTGCCGTGGGCCTTGGGGGTCTGGGGCGCCGTCGCCGGCTCGATCCTGCTGCTGCTGCGTAGTCGCTGGGCGGTCTGGGCGTTCGGCCTGTCCCTTCTCGGCGCGGTGGTCAGCCTGATCCACGGCCTGATGAATCCGATGCCGCCGCTGCCCGAGGCGATGGCGATCATGCAGTACATGCCGTGGGTGATCGTCGTCATCGCGCTCTTCCTGGCCTGGTACGCCTGGACGATGCGCAAGCGCGGCGTGCTGCGCTGAGGAACCCGGGGCGGGCTCGCGCCTTGCCCCAGCATGACCTTCGACCTCAGGATCGGCACGGCGGGCTGGAGCGTTCCGGCCGCCGTCGCCGACCGTTTTCCGCCGCCGGGCACGCACCTGCAACGCTACGCCCGCGGCATGAACGCGGTCGAGGTCAACACCAGCTTCTACCGCCCGCACCGCCGTCAGACCTGGGAGCGCTGGGCCGCCTCGACGCCGCCGGACTTCCGCTTCGCGGTCAAGGTTCCGCGCCTGCTGACCCATGATCAGAGGCTGGCCGATCCGGACGTCGGGCTGGATCGCTTCACGGCCGAGGTCTCCGGGCTCGGCGAGCGGTTGGGCGTCCTGCTGGTCCAACTGCCGCCGTCGCTCGGCTTCGACGCGGCCATGGTCGACGATTTCTTCAAGTCCGTGCGGGAGCGGCTCGACGCCCCTGTCGCTCTGGAGCCCCGCCATCGCGACTGGTTCTCCAACGAGATGGACGGCTGGCTGGCCGAGCGCCGGATCGCCCGCGTCGCCGCCGACCCGGCGCCGCATGTAGGGGCGGACCGGCCAGGCGGCTGGCGTGGCCTGACCTACTACCGCCTGCATGGGGCGCCGCGAATCTACTATTCCGCCTATCCGCCGCAGGTCCTCGCCGGCATGGCGCGAACGCTGGAGGCCGAGCGCGCCGCGGCGCCGACCTGGTGCATCTTCGACAACACCGCCGCCTTCGCCGCGCTTTCCGATGCCCTGACGGTCGCGGAGGCGGTCGGGCGTTGAGGGCTTGGGCCCAGGTCTTGGGTCTGGGGCGGACTGTGCTAAGCGGTCGGGCATGATCCTGACCGCACCGCGTCCCACCCTGACCCTCGCCGCCGTCTGCCTCGTCGGGCTGGGCGTCCTCGCCCAGTGGCTGCTGGGCTATCGCATCAGCGCGGGCTCGGCCCAGGTGGTGGAGGTGCTGGCCCTGTTCCTCTACGGGGCCGCCATCGTGCTGCTGCTGGCCCCGCTGGGCCGGGGCAAGGCGCTGATCGCCGGCGCCCTGGCCTTCATCCTGATGGCCTGGGCGGTGCACCTGAACGCCCGGCTGTCGGCCTTCCTCCAGATCGAGGCCGGGGGACAGGTGATCGCCGCCCACCGCATCCTGCTGGCCACCCTGTTCGTCGGCCCCTTCGCCGGGATCATCACCGGCGTCGTGACCGGGCTGATCGCCCGCTTCGAGCGCATCCGCTGGACGCCGCGCCAGCCCGCCTCGTGACCACCCGCGCGCCCGTTGCCCTGACCGAGGACGAGATCGCCGCCGTCCGTTCGTGGGTGATCCTCGAGGACGAGCACGTCATCGCCTTCAACAAGCCGTCCGGCCTGTCCAGCCAAGGCGGGCGGATCCAGGCGCATACGCTGGACGACCTGCTGTGGGCCTTCATGCGCTCGAACGGCAAGCGGCCCGAGCTGGTGCACCGGCTCGACCGCGACACCTCCGGCGTCATCCTGGCGGCCCGGACCAAGCCCGCCGCCGGCTTCCTCGGCAAGGCGCTGCAGGCGCGGCGGTTCAAGAAGACCTATCAGGCTCTGCTGTCGGCGGCGCCCGAGCCCCGGGCCGGGACCATCGACACGCCTCTGCTGCGGCAGGAGGTCGGGCGTGAAAGCTATATGCGCGCCGTCAGCGCCGACACGCCCGGCGCCCAGGCCGCGCTGAGCCGCTACCGCACCCTGTCCGCCTCGGAGGATGGAGCCCTGGTCGAGCTGGACCCGGCCACCGGGCGGATGCACCAGCTGCGGGTCCACATGGCCTCGATCGGGCGGCCCCTGGCCGGGGACGTGCGCTACGGCGGCGCCCTGACCTTCGCCGGCCGCGCGGCTCCCCGGCTGATGCTGCATGCGTCCAGGCTGGTCTTCCCACACCCGTCGGGCGGCTATGCGACGGTGGAAGCGCCGCTGCCGGACGATTTCGAGACGCTGAAGGCGGCGGCGGGGCTCTCGTAGCGTCAGCCGCCGTGACAGGAACCACTGCGTCCCGCTACGGTTAAACTCCGGAAGCCTCGGAGCCTGTCATGAAGCGCCTTGTCCTGCCCCTCGTCCTCGCCGCCGGTCTCGGCCTGTCGGCCTGCGCCAGCCTCGCCCCCTACGGCGCCCAGATGGGGCCGAACGGGCAGGGCTATTCCGAACAGCGGATCGAATCCAACCGCTTCCGCGTCACCTACAACGGCGTGGGCGCGCCCGGGCCGGTGGCCGACTACGCCCTGCTGCGCGCGGCCGAGCTGACCACGGCCGAGGGCTATGACTGGTTCGAGGTCACCCAGCGCTGGACCGACGGCCGTCCCGACAGCGCGGGCGGCATGCGCCCCAGCGTCGGCGTCAGCTACGGCGGCGGCCGCTACTCCAGCCCCTATGGCCGCTATTCCTCGTCCGGCGTGGGCGTCGGCGTCGGCCTGAACTTCAGCGGCCCGTCCCCGACCTCGACCTCGCTGGAGGTGGTCATGGGCCGCGGCCAGCGCCCGGATCGGCCTGAAGCCTATGACGCCCGCGGCGTGCGCGACGCGCTGCGGCGGTAGGGGCTAGCCCCCAGCGTCAACGCCCCCGCGTCAGCGCCCGGTATTCCACCAGCCGCTCCTTGTCGCGCCGCACCTGGTCGGCCACGGCGTTGTCGACGTCCAGCGAGGCGTAGCGGACCCAGCCCTCGACGCCCAGCTTGTCCTGGATGGCCGCCACCGGCGTGCGCCAGCGGAAGTAGGACAGCCAGCTGACGCCCAGACCCAGCGCCACGGCCACGGCCTGCAGGGCGCGGAACGCGCCTGCGTCGGCCGGAGCGGGCTCCAGCAGGAACAGGGCCAGCCAGACCACGAACACCATCGGCGTCATGATCCGCTGCGCCCAGCGCATCCAGTAGCGCTCGCGGCGGACGCGCCACAGCTCCATCTGGACGTACTTCTCCAGGTACTCCATCCGCGCGCCGATCCACATGGTCAGGCGGGTCAGGTACAGGGCGCGCTGGCCCCAGCCCTTGCCGTCCATCTGGTATTGGGTCTCGGCCTGGTCGGCCATGGCGCGGGCGCTGGTGAACAGGTTCTGCAGCTCGCGCGTCCGCGTCACGATCTCGCGCGACAGTTCGTAGGAGTCGTTCTCCAGCTGGAAGCGGTACTGGATGAACAGGATCGCCTGCGCGGCCCAGAAGACGCCGACCACGGCCAGCATGGAGGCGAAGGCCAGGCCCAGCCCCATCGGCGGCGAGCCGGTCCAGGTCGAGAACCAGGTCGGCCCCAGCGTCGCCAGCAGGGTGAAGGCCGCCAGGGCGGCCAGCTGACTGCCCCGCTTGACCGAGACGTGCACCACCAGCGCGCGGAAGACGCGGCGGCCGTAGTCGTGGATCAGCTTGCGGATATCGCTGTCGACCGGGAAGCGTTCCTCGATCTGGCGGCTGAACAGGACGTGGAAGCGGTCCGGCTTGCCCTCGCTCTCCCAGAAGGGGAACAGGTCCAGCGGCTGGTTGAAATACTCGTCAATGTGGGTCGAGACCGCGGCCACCGAGGCCGGGTCGTACGAGAAATACTCGCTGTCCTGGATCGGCCGCAGGATGCCGTCGGCGCTGCGCAGGGGCGGGGCCGAGGTATGCGATGTCGGCTGGGGGGCCTCGCGGTTGGGCGAATCCCCGGCGCCCGGCGGCGGCGGGTTCGGCGCGGCCTGCAGGCGCTGGTCGTGTCCATGGCCGCCGTGCCCCCCGTCGAAGGGCGAGGCGTGCGGGTCGGGCGCGTGGTTGTGATCGTCGTGCGACATGGCGCTTCGGCGGTCCTGTGAGTCTGGCTGCCCGGCACTATGGCAGATCGCGCCGCCGGGCGGACGGCGTTCTCTCACGACGCGAAGCGCCGCCGTTCGGGTATCGCCGTTAACCCTGTCGTCCGGCAAGTGAAGTTTCGGTCAGAACGGGTAACGCGCCATGGCGGCGGCGCAGGCCAGCAGGACGATCAGCAGCAGCGCCTGCAGGTTCAGCGCGGCGATAACCCGCTTGCGCTCCGCGATCAGGGGCTGGAAACCGGCGTCGGCCCGCGCGGCCTTCGCCCAGCGCAGGAAGGCCATCGTCGGGCCGATGGAGATCAGGCCGATCAGGACGAAGGTCGCGATCTTGGCCCAGAAGAAGGGGTTGGCCTGGTAGAAGGCCCAACCCTTGCCGCCCCAGACTGCCCGGCCGATCCCGACCAGCACGATCAGCGTCGCCGTTCCGCCGTAGCCGCCGTCCAGCCGCGACAGCCGCTTGATGTCGACGACCGGCGCGCCCGCCAGCACCCGCTCGATCGCCAGCATGGCGACAAGGCCGAAGACCAGGATGTGGTGGACGATGGCGAGGATCAGGTCGGTCATCGGATGCCGGGCGCCATCTGCATCAGAGCGATCGCCGGGCCGAGCAACAGGCCGGTGACCAGCGGCCAGGTCGGCATCTTGGGCGTCTTCCTGGCCCACCTGATGACCAGCGCGACGACCAGGCCCCAGAAGAGGCCCACGATGGAGCAGACGACGCCGACGAAAAGGACATGGACCATGTGCCGCCCCCGTAAAGCCCGACCGAGCGGCCGACGCCCTGCAGCATGCCTCAGTCAGCGGCTCACACAAGTCGGTGCGATGTGTATAAGCCCAGCACCATGACACGTTTTCTCATCGTTGCAGCCGGGGGTGCGCTGGGCGCCATGGCCCGCTACGGCCTGGGACGGCTTCTGCCCGTGACCGGCGGCTGGCCGTGGCCGACGCTGACGGCCAATGTCGTCGGCGGCCTGCTGATGGGACTGCTGACCGGCTGGCTGGCCTTCCGGGGCGGGGCGCAGGGCGAGACGCTGCGCCTGTTCGCCGCCGTCGGCGTGCTGGGCGGCTTCACCACCTTCTCGGCCTTCTCGCTGGAGACGGTCCTGATGATCGAGCGCCGTCAGTTCGCCATGGCGTCCGGCTATGTCGCCGTTTCGGTGGCCGCTTCGGTCATCGCCCTGTTCCTCGGCCTGATGCTGGCCCGCCGCGCTTTCGGAGCCGCACTTTGACCGACGAGACCCCCGACTCTCCCGCAGAGGCCCCCAAGCGGGAAGTCCTGACCATCTATGTCGCCGAGGCCGAGGACGGCATTCGCCTGGACCGGTGGTTCCGCCGGCGCTGGCCGCACCTGTCCAACATCCAGGTGCAGAAGATGGCCCGCAGCGGCCAGATCCGCGTTGACGGCGCCCGCATCAAGCCCGAAGGCCGCCTGACCGCCGGCGCCGCCGTGCGCGTGCCGCCGATCCCCGACGACACCTCGCGTCAGGCGGGCGACGCCCACACCCTGTCGGAGCAGGACATCCGCTTCGCCAAGTCGCTGGTGATCTACGAGGACGACATGGTCATCGCCCTGAACAAGCCGCACGGCCTGGCGGTGCAGGGTGGGACCAAGACCAGCCGCCACGTCGACCGCCTGCTGGGCGCCTGGGGCGAGGGGATGGAGCGCCCGCGTCTGGTGCACCGCCTGGACCGCGACACCTCGGGCGTCCTGTTGCTGGGCAAGGGGCCGGAGGCGGCCAAGCGGCTGGCCGGCGCCTTCGCCCGGCGTCAGGCCAAGAAGACCTACTGGGCCATCGTCATCGGCAACCCCAAGCCGTCGGCGGGCCAGATCGACATGCCGCTGAAGAAGACCGGCATCAACGACTTCGAGATGATGCGCCCGGCCGAGCGCAAGGATCCGCGCGCCGAACCGGCCGAGACCGCCTTCGCCACCATCAGCCGCGCCGCCCACCGCGCCGCCTGGATGGCGCTGCGCCCCTTCACCGGCCGGACCCACCAGCTGCGCGCCCACATGGCCGCCATCGGCCATCCGATCCTCGGCGATCCGAAGTACGGCGACGAGAAGTCCAGGGAGCTGTCGGGCGGACTGAAGCTGCAGCTGCACGCCCACCGGATCGAGCTGGACCACCCGTCGGGCGGCAAGCTGATCGTCGAGGCGCCGCTGAGCCCCGAGATGAAGGCCGGCTTCGCCCACTTCGGCTTCGACCCGCATGAGGGGGCGGGGGAGGACCCGTTCGAGGGCGTGAGGCGGCAGCGATGAGCCGCGACAGCATCGTCAGGCTGAAATGACGCCGTCGCCGCGAGATCCCCAGGCCCTGGTCGAGCGCCTTGCAGCGGTGGCCGCGCGCCCGACCAGCGCGGTCGCGGAACACAATCTCGCGGCCCTGCTGGGCGACCTGGGCCGCTCCGCGGACGCCGAGGCCGCCGCCCGCCGCGCCTTTCTTAAAGGCGGCGACGCGCCCGAAACCTGGCTGGTCCTGGCGCGCGCCCTGGTGGCGCAGAACAAGCACGACGATGCGGACGCCGCCTTCCGCGAGGCGCTGACGCGGCGGCCCGGCTATATCGACGCCGTCCGGGATCTGGCCCAGCTCATCTGGATGCGCACCGCGGACGGCGAGCCGGCCATGGCGCCGGTGCGCGAGGCGCTGGCGCGGACCCCCGCCGACCGGGCGCTGCACCTGCTGCGCGCCACCCTGATGGAATATACGGGCAGCGACGCCCGGACCGTCTGGCGAACCCTGACCGGGGCGCCGGGACCGGATCATCCGGAGGTCGAGTTGGCCGCCTCCCACGCCGCCCTGTCCTTCGATCCGGACCAGGCCCTGACCCACGCCCTGAAGGCGGTCTCCCTCGCGCCGGGCGACCTGCGGGCCTGGCTGCGGCTGACCGAGGTGCGGCTGGCCCGGCGTGAGGCGGCCGAGGCCTTGGCCGTGATCGAGCCGCTGGCGGAACGCGTCCCGGCCGATCAGAGCGTCCTGTCCCTGCTCGGCCTCGCCCGCCGGCTGGCGGATCGCCCCTGGTACGACGCCGACCTCGTGCGCGGCCACGTCATCGATACGCCCGCCGGCTGGCCGGAGCTGTCGTCCTTCCTCGCCGACCTGGCCGTGTCCCTGCGGCGGCTGCACGGCCTGCGGACCCATCCGGTCGGTCAGAGCCTGCGCCACGGCACCCAGACCGCCGTCGATCTGAAGGCCAGCGACGATCCCGTGATCCAGGCCTTCCTCGGCGCGGTCCAGGGCCCGATCACCCGCCATGTCGCGGGTCTGGGTCCGGGCTCCGATCCCCTGCGCCGGCGCAATACCGGCGCCTGGCGCATGGCGGGCTGCTGGTCGGTCCAGCTGGCGCCTGGCGGCTTCCACGCCCCCCATGTCCATCCGAACGGCTGGCTGTCCTCGGCCTGCTATGTCGAGCTGCCGGCGGCAGTCGATGCGGGCGGCCACGAGGGCTGGCTCGGCTTCGGCGGCGCGCCGTTCGCGCCCGACGTCTTCCCGCCCGTGCGGTTCGAGAAGCCCGAGCCCGGCAAGCTGGTGCTTTTCCCCTCGTATCTGTGGCATGGCACCGTCCCGTTCACGGGCGACCGGCCTCGCCTGACCATCGCCTTCGACGTCGTACCCGCATGACCTTCTCCTCCCGCCCGCTCGCCGTCTTCGATATCGACGGCACCCTGGTCGACAGCCGCGCCTCCATCCACCGCGCCGCCTGCGAGGCCGCGCGCGACATGGGCCTGCCCGAGCCGGACTATGACCGTGTCCGCATGATCGTCGGCCTGTCCCTCGACCACGCCATGGCGGTGCTGGAGCCGGGCCTGGACGCCGAGGGCCTGGCGCGCTTCGTCGCCGGCTTCCGCGCCAGCTTCAACCGCATGTACGCCGAGGGACATGAGGAGCCGCTGTACGACGGGGCCATGGACCATCTGCGCCGCCTGCACCGCGACGGCTGGCGCCTGGCGCTGGCCACCGGCCAGAACCGCCGCGGCGTAGCCCGCAACCTGGCGCGTCAGGGCTGGGCCGAGATCTTCCTGTCGTCCCACTGCGCCGAGGACGGGCCGGGCAAGCCGGACCCCGCCATGCTCCACGCCGCCATGGCCGCCTGCAACGCCGACCCGGCCTCGACCGTCATGATCGGCGACACCGCCCACGATGCGACCATGGCCGTCAAGGCCGGCGTCCTGCCGCTGGGCGTCGCCTGGGGCTTCCACACGGTTGAGGAACAGATCGCCGGCGGCGCGCGTCATGTGGCCAAAAGCTTCGGCGAACTGAACGTCGTGCTGGACGGCTTCGCCCGCAGCTACGCCTGATTTCGAGACACACGATGAGCCACATTCCCCCCCTCGATCCCATGGTCGCCGCCCGCAAGGGCTTCCGCGAGTCCGAGGAGCGGCTGAAGCGCTTCTGGAAGACGGTCGACGTCAGCGAAGGGGAGGGCGCCAAGGGGTCTGAATGGACCGTCCTGCTGGACGGCCGCGCGCCCAAGACCCCGGCGCATGCAAAGCTGACTCTGCCGACCGAAGCCGCCGCCCGCATGGTCGCGGACGAATGGGCCGCCCAGGGCGAGTTCATCGAGCCCGGGACCATGCCCGCCACCCGCCTGGCCTCCACCGCCATCGACCGGGTCAGTCAGGTGCGCGAGGCCGTCGCCGACGAGGTCGCCGCCTACGCCGGCTCGGACCTGCTCTGCTATCCGGCCGAGGCGCCCGGCTCGCTGGTCGAACAGCAGGCGCGCGAGTGGGCCCCGTGGCGCGACTGGGCCCGCGAGCTGGGCGTCCCGCTCCAGGTCGCCGAAGGCCTCCTCCACACGGCCCAGGACCCCGCCGCCGTCGCCCGCGTGCGCGAACTGGCGCTGGAGCTCGACGATTTCGCCCTGACCGGCCTGGCCGCCCTCACGCCCCTGCTGGGCTCGGCGGTGCTGGGGCTGGCGGTGCAGCGCGGGGCGCTGTCCGGCGAACTGGCCTTCGACCTGTCGCGCATCGACGAAGCCTTCCAGGAATCGCGCTGGGGTGTCGACGAGGAGAACGCCGCCCGCACCGCCGCCCGCCGCGCAGAGGCCGCCCTGTTCGACCGGTGGTTCCGGGCGCTGGAAGGCTGACTTTCCAACTCGGAAAGTTTTCACTTGCCAATCCGGAAAGTCTGCGTCAGTTTCCACATCGGAAAGTGAGAAACACGCCATGACCGACGACCACCAGACCCCGACCGAGGCGCTCGCCGCCATTGAGAAGTCCCGCCGCGCCGTGCACGACCGCGTCGCCACCGGCGGCTGGCGCTACGACCTGACCTATTCCGCTCTCATGGCCGGCATGGTCGGGGGGCAGGCCTTCGACGCGCCGTTCAACGTCGTCGCGAGCACTGTCGGCTTGATGGGACTGGTGGTGATCTTCCAGAAGGAGACCCGCCGCACCGGCCTGAAGCTGACCGGCGTCTCGCCCAAATGGGCGCGCTGGGTGGCCATCGGCATCGGCCTGCTGTTCGCCGCCTGCATCGTCGGCCTGGCCATCGTGCGGCGCATGTCGCCGGAGACGCCGGTTCCGTTGATCGCCGCCATCGCCGCCGCCGCCGGCTTCATTGTCGCCCTGATCGGCTCGCGCCTGTGGCGCCGGGTCTATCGCGCCGAGATGAGGCTGGACCGTTGAGGCTCGCGCCCCGTTTCGACGCGGCCATCCACGCCCCCGGCCGGCTGCAGATCTGCGGCATCCTGTCGGCGGCCGACGAGGCCGAATTCGCCATGATCCGCGACACGCTAGAGGTCTCGGACTCGGTCCTGTCCAAACACCTCAAGGCGCTGGAGGAGGCGGGCCATATCAAGCTGCGCAAGGCCGCCGCCGACGGCCGCCAACGCACTTGGGCCAGTCTGACGGCGGCGGGGCGGACGGCCTTCGCCGGCCATGTGGCGGAGCTGCAAAGGCTGGCGGGGATCGCGGGCGAGTAAATAGTGAGCAAGGGGTGAGCAAGTGGTGAGCACTGCCAGTGCGGGGCCCACTCACCCCTTTGCTCACGAGCACTCTTCACTGACCTCGCCCCCCCGCCGCTTGCCTCCGCCCCCGCGTCTCCTTAAGCCAGCGCTCAAGGAGACGCCCCATGCAAGACATCCTCGACAAGCTTGAAGCCCGCCGCGCGGCCGCCCGTCTCGGCGGCGGCGAGAAGCGGATCGAAGCCCAGCACGCCAAGGGCAAGCTGACCGCGCGCGAGCGGATCGAGGTCCTGCTGGACGAGGGCTCCTTCGAGGAGACCGACATGTTCGTCGAGCACCGCTCGCACGACTTCGGCATGGAGAAGCAGCGCGTCCCCGGCGACGGCGTCGTCACCGGCCGCGGCACGATCGGCGGCCGTCTGGTCTATGTCTTCTCCAAGGACTTCACCGTCTTCGGCGGCTCCCTGTCGGGCGCCCACGCGGCCAAGATCGTCAAGCTGCAGAAGATGGCGCTGACCACCGGCGCGCCGATCATCGGCCTGTTCGACGCCGGCGGCGCCCGCATCCAGGAAGGGGTCGAGAGCCTGGCCGGCTACGCCGACATCTTCCTGCAGAACACCCTGGCCTCGGGCGTCATCCCCCAGATCAGCGTGATCATGGGCCCCTGCGCCGGCGGCGACGTCTATTCGCCCGCCATCACCGACTTCATCTTCATGGTGAAGGACACCTCCTACATGTACGTGACCGGCCCCGACGTGGTGAAGACGGTCACCAACGAGGTCGTCACCCACGAGGACCTGGGCGGCGCCCGCGTCCACGCCGGCAAGTCGGGCGTCGCCGACGGCGCCTTCGAGAACGATTTGGAGGCCCTCAGCGAGGTCCGCCGCCTGATCGGCTTCCTGCCCCTGTCCAACCGCGAGAAGCCGCCGGTCCGCGAAAGCTACGACGATCCCGACCGCGACGAGGCCAGCCTCGACACCCTGGTCCCGGCCAATCCGAACCAGCCCTATGACATCAAGGAGCTGATCCTGAAGACGGTCGACGAGGCCGAGTTCTTCGAGATCGGCGCCGACTTCGCCCGCAACATCGTCTGCGGCTTCGGCCGTCTGGACGGCCAGTCGGTCGGCATCGTCGCCAACCAGCCGCAGGTGCTGGCGGGGGTGCTGGACATCGATTCCAGCCGCAAGGCCGCCCGCTTCGTGCGCTTCTGCGACGCCTTCGATATCCCGCTGGTGACCTTCGTCGACGTGCCCGGCTTCATGCCCGGCACCCGTCAGGAGTACGGCGCCCTGATCAAGCACGGCGCCAAGCTGCTGTTCGCCTACGCCGAGGCCACGGTGCCCAAGCTAACCGTCATCACCCGCAAGGCCTACGGCGGCGCCTATGACGTGATGAGCAGCAAACACCTGCGCGGCGACGTCAACTACGCCTGGCCCTCGGCCGAGATCGCCGTCATGGGCGCCAAGGGCGCGGTCGAGATCATCTTCCGCAAGGAGGCCGGCGATCCCGAGGCCCTGGCGGCCCGCGAGGCCGAATACAAGGAACGCTTCGCCAACCCCTTCGTCGCGGCCGGCCTCGGCTACATCGACGACGTGATCATGCCCCACGGCACGCGGCGCCGGCTGATCAAGGCGCTACGGACGCTGAAGAACAAGGTTCAGGAGAACCCGTGGAAGAAGCACGATAATATTCCGCTATGAGCAAAGATTCTCGCATCATCACCAGCGCCGGGTTGCTTCTTGACGAGGTGCGCTCGATTCAATCTTTCTTTGCCGTAAATCGCACCATAGCAGAGGCGATCCCGATGCACTTCTCGATTGGGGAGCGTATTCCGTGGCAGGTCGGCGTTCTTCGATTTAATCGAACAATTGATCGCGCGATCCAAGACTTGGACATTGTGCAAGAAGAGCGTCGAGAGCGGTATATGATGACTCTCAATTCGAATGTCAGATCTATTGTTGCTCTTAAGAATGTCGGAAACAGTACCGATAATCTTAGCAAGACGTTGCTTAACGAGCTAACTATCGAGAGATTGGAGAATTTTCACGACTCTCTCATTCTAAGTGGACGATCTTTGTCTGTGGAGAAGGCGAGGGTCGTTGTGGCCACTCAAGCGATCCAAGACCTGATCGAAGAGATTGGCTTATCTCAAACGGATATAGACGCTTTTGTTATCGGCAAGCTGACAGATCTTCTTTTGGTTCTCGAAAGGTACCAACTATTTGGTCAAGAAGGCGTCCGAGACTACGTGAACGATCTGGTTGGCAGTACTATGACGCGGGTCCTTGAGTTGCGAGGCCCCGTACCTGATCAGGTTCGTGAGAGAGTTATGCGGGTGCTTGGGATTTCTAAAGGCGTAATGGATGCTTTTGTCTACCTAGCTACCGGCGCTCAAGCCGTCGAATGGGTGGGAGGCAATCTCGCACTGCTGGGAGGACCGTCAGGAGCGGGTCCCGCCTGACCAACCTCCTCTTCCTCTGCTCCCGCAACCGCCTCCGCTCGCCCACGGCCGAGCAGGTGTTCGCGTCCCGGCCCGGCGTCGAGACCGCCTCCGCCGGCTTTGCGCCGGACGCGGAGGAGCACTGCTCGGCCGAGTTGGTGGAATGGGCCGACATCATCTTCGTCATGGAGCGCGCCCACCGCGCCCGGCTGCAGCGCCGCTTCAGGGCCCATCTGAAGCGCGCCCGCGTCATCTGCCTCGACATCCCCGACGACTACGCCTTCATGCAGCCGGAGCTGGTGGCCCTGCTGGAGAAGAAGGTCGGGCCGTATCTCTGATCCGGCCCGCCCCCGCGTCAGCCGCCCGCCAGTGACGCCAGCCCTTCCTCGGCGAGGGCGCGCCGGACGCCCTGGGCGTCGCGCAGGACGGCTTCCAGCGCCAGCCGGTGCGCGACGGTCAGGGCCTCATCGGCCGCGACCTCGACATCGGGCCGGACGCCCACGCCTTCCCAGTTGGCGCCGGTCACGGTGTTGGTGACGATCTGCATCGGGATGAAGGCGGCGAAACCCGCGGCCAGGGGACGGTATCCGCCGGGCGTGGCGCCGCCCCAGGTGGTCTGGCCCACCAGGGTGGCGCGCCCCATGGCCTGAAGGTCATAGGCGAATTCCTCGGCGCCGGACCCGGTCTTGCGGTCGATCAGCACATAGACGGGGCGGCCGGTGAAGGCGGGCGTGCGGGGCTCCGCCTGATAGATGCGGCCTTCGGCGGGCCCGTCGGGATCGAAGACGTGGACCGTGGGCGTGGGCCGGTCGACCAGGTGCCCGATGGCGTTGGCCACCCCGGCCGGCTCGCCGCCCGGGGCGCCGCGCACATCGATGATCAGGGCGCCGGTGTCGGCCAGCATGCCCATCGCCGCCGCCATCTTCTCGGCGATGGGCGGGGCGTCCATGAACCGGTTGATCCGCAGGTAGCCGACATTGCCCGCCAGCCAGCGCACCTCGGGGATCTCCGACCCGCGCAGGCGGACTTCCTCGTGGTAGGCGGCGACCTCTTCCGGCGGCGGCGGGCCCTCGCTGAACCCGGCGATGATCTCGGGCCCCATGTAGCGGATGCGGAAATGCCGGTCGTTCACCACCGGCGCGACGCGGCTGTTGATCAGCGCCAGCAGGTCGGCGGCGGTGCGGGCGCCGCGGAACTCTCCGCGGCCTTCCATGGCTTCGATCTCGCGCGCGGCGGCGGCGCCCCGGTCACGGAAGGCGAAGCGTTCGCGCAGCACCTGGGCCAGCGACAGGACGACGGTTCTGGTCTCGTCGGCGCTCAGGGTCACGCCGGCCGGATCCGGCGGCGGTCCCGGCTGGGCCCGGGCCACGACGGGCGTGAAGGCCAGGGCGATGACGGCCGCGCAAAGGGCCGCAAGGTGTCGGATCATGGAAGGCTCCCCTCATTAGTTTCCCAAGGCGGAGAGGCCGCGAGCCCGGCGTCCGGATGCACGCGGGCCATCTTCTCCTGTACGGGGAGAAGGAGCACTATCACCCCATGATCACCTTGCACGGCTTCGGCAACATGTTCCCCGGCGGGGTCGGCGAGACCAAGGACATGCGCATCCAGTGGGCGCTGGAGGAGATGGGGCTGCCCTATCAGGTCCGCGCCTGGGACTATCTGGGCGGCGAGACCAACGGGCCGGAGTTCTCGGCCCTCAGCCCGTTCAACCAGATCCCCGTGCTCGAGCAAGGGGATCTGGTCCTGTCGGAATCCGCCGCCATCCTGATCCATCTGGCCGAGACCTCGGGCCGGCTGACACCGCCGGATTCGGAGGGTCGCGCCCATGTGGTTCAATGGTGCTTCGCCGCCGTGGCCACCGTCTCGCCCGCCCTGTCGATGATCTCGATGTTCGACGCGGGTTTCATGGGCGCGGACCCGGCGGCCCGCGACTTCCTGGTCATGATCGGCCGCCGCTGGCTGGAGGGGGTGGAACGCCGGCTGGAGGGCAGGGCCTGGATCATGGGCGGCGACTTCACCGTCGCCGACATCCTGATGGCCACCGTGCTGCGCGAAATCCGCGAGGCCGAGCTGATGGACGACTACCCCAACGTCCGCGCCTTCTACGAGCGCGCCCTGGCCCGCCCGGCCTGGCTGCGGACCCGCCAACTCTACGCCGCGCGACTGGGCGTGGAGGAGGCCGCGTTCGGCTGACGCTGCGGGCCAACCCAGGGGCGATTTCGTTAACGACACGAAACTTTGAGTTGCGATCCGGCCGTTCGCGGCCTCCCTTCCAGTTCGCGCGTGAGGCGCATTCCAGGGAGGTCTGCATGTTGAGGAAGATCAGAAGCGTAGCCGTCGTCTCGGCCGTGGCGTTCGCCGCGTTCGGCGCCATGGGCATGAAGGCCCAGGAGTGGCCGCCCGAATGGACCGGCTATCACTACGTCTGGTACGAAGACGCGGCCAAGACCATCGTCGGCGGCGAGGTCTCGGACATCGGCTGCCGCGGCTTCGGCTCCAACATCTGGGTCCAGCGGGCCTATGTGCCGTCCGGCTATTACGACACCACGCCCATCTTCTACTGCGGCGGTTGGGGCCCCGGCCCGATCGAATAGGCGGTCATCGCTCAGACGACGTCGAGGCCGCCCGGGATTCGGGCGGCCTCTTCGTTTCCGGGGGCAGGCTTAGTGGGCGACGGCGTGGGCGGCCTGTTCGATCACATTCGCCACCGCGCGGGGCTGCGAGACATAGACCGAGTGGCTGCCGGTGCTTTCCGACACCGTGGCGCCGGCGCGGGCGGCCATCATGCGCTGGGCCGGGGGCGGGATCATGCGGTCCTCGGCGGCGACCAGGTACCAGCTGGGCTTGACGCGCCAGGCGGGGGTGGTGACCGCGCCGGCCAGGGCCTCGACGCCCCACGGCTGCTGGGAGTCGGCCATGAAGGCCGCGTCGGCCGCCGGCAGGTCGGCCGCGAACGAAGCCGCGAACTTGGATCGATCCAGCGACAGGAAGCCGTCCTGCGGCGGCAGGATCGGCGGCACGGGCGCGCCGGCCGGCGGATTGGCGATCAGGGTCGAGACCGATTCACCGGCGTCCGGCGCGAAGGCGGCGATATAGACCACGCCCGCGACCTTGGGGTCTGTCCCGGCTTCCGAGATCACCACGCCGCCGTACGAGTGGCCGACCAGGATGACCGGGCCGTCCATGCCGGCGATCACTCGGCGGGTGAGGGCCACGTCGGCGGCCAGGGTCGCCGTCGGGTTCTGCACGATGGCGACGTTGTAGCCGTCGGCGGTCAGCAGGTCGTAGACGCCTCTCCAGCCCGAGCCGTCGACGAAGGCGCCGTGCACCAGCACGACGTTCTTCACGGAACCGGCCTGTTGAGCCAGGGCGCCGTCAGCGGCGAAGACAGCCCCGGCGAGGGCGGCGGAGGCCATCAGTTTGCGAGCGGTGGTCATGATCGTTTCCTCTTCATGTTTATGCGATAAACATTATCGCGATAACTGTTTGGTACGCTCACCTCGGATCGTTGTCCAGATATTTTTTATCGCGATATGTATTTTCTCGCGAAAGCCCCATATTCTGGCGTGAAGGAGACTATCATGCCCAAACCCGCCGTGCCCCTGCAGGGCCAGCTCTGCTTCTCGATCTACGCCGCCGGCATCGCCATCAACCGCGCCTACAAGCCGCTGCTGGACGAGCTGGGCCTGACCTATCCGCAGTATCTGGTGCTCAGCACCCTGTGGGAGGGCGGCCCCCACACCGTCGGCGGCATCGCCGAGCGCCTGGATCTGGAGCCCAGCACCATCACCCCCCTGGTCAAGCGCATGGAGCAGGCCGGGCTGGTCGACCGCCGGCGCAATCCCGACGACGAGCGTCAGGTGGTGGTCGGGCTGACGCAGAAGGGCCAGGATCTGGAATCCCGCGCCGGCTGCCTGCTGGACGAACTGCTGAACCGTTCGGGCCTGACGGTCCCCGAGCTCATGGACCTGAACGTCAAGGTCCGGGGGCTGGCCGACGCCGTGGCGCGGTCGAAGGACGGGGACGTCTGAAGGGGTTCGCTACGACGCGACCAGATTGACCGCCACCATAAGTCCCATCGCCGCGCCGAAGGTCCCGATCGACCAGAACCAGGCGCGCGGGCGCGTCACGCCCGCCACCTGCATCAGCCACCGGTGCTGGATGACCAGGTACCAGACGGTCACGATCAGCACGACGGCCACCCCCGCCAGCGTCGTCCACTCCCGCGGATCGCGCACCCCCAGGGTGGCCAGGCTGACCAGCATCGCGGTGGCGCCGGCCAGGTAGCATTGCGAGAAGAAGGGCGTGCGCAGGGTGTCGCGGTCGATCTTGCGCCCCGACAGCTTCAGGAAGGTCCAGGCGAACAGCAGGGGGCTGAGGCTGAAGATCAGGGCGCGATAAGCCAGCAGGTTCTGGTCGTTGCCCGTGATCATCTGGCCCAGGGCGGTGTGGCCGACGCCCTCGACCCGAAAGCCGAACGCCATCTCGATCCCGTGCGCCAGCAGGATGCTCAGCACCAGGAACAGCGGCGGGCTCAGGGTCTCCAGATACTGCTGGTCCGGCTTGTCGCGCTGCTCGCTGTCCGAATAGCGCATCGTCTTCAGCGGGTGGCGCAGGGTCATGAACAGGGTGCGCGGATAGAACAGCAGCCACGACATGACTTCGTAGAGCAGTTCCTCGACGGACCTCAGGATGGTCAGGACATTCATGGGGCCGCTCCCGGTCATGGCCGCCAGCTTACCCCCGAACGGCGGCGCGTCCATTTCTGACGTCCGGACCCGCTAGGCTGCGGCTTCGGGTCTTTGACAACCAAGCCTTACGGACGCATCGGACGCTTCGGACGGTGCTTTCCATCCGCACTCTTCGCACCCGTTTTTTTTCAGCGCGCGGCGCCGTCTCCCTCGAACGCCGTGATGATCGGGCAGGGACCCGTCCGGCCGTCGCCGCAGGCCTCGGCCAGCCGGGTCAGCGCCGCCCGCGCCGTCTCCAGCTCGACGATCCGCGCGTCCAGCTCGGTCAGCCGCGACTGCGCCAGTTCCCGCGCCCGGGCCCTGTCGTCGCTCGCGTCCAGCGTCAGCAGTTCGCCGATCTGCTCCAGGGTGAACCCCGCCGCCTGGGCCGAGCGGATGAAGCGCAGCCGCCGCACCGCCGCGGGGCCATAGCGCCGCGTCCCGCCGCCCGACCCGCCGGTCTGCGGCCGTTTCGGCGTCTCCAGCAGGCCGCGCCGCTGATAATAGCGCACCGTCTCCACCCCCACGCCGCCGGCCTGCGCCAGCCGGGCGATGGTCATCTCGCGGGACGTTCCCGACATCGCTTGACTCCGTACCATGGTCCGGAACCTACATGGGGCGGGTCCGCTTTGAGGCAAGGAGATTTCCGCCGATGTCAGCCCCCCGATCGAAGACCGCCGTCGTCTACCGCATGGTCATGCCCGACCACGTCTGTCCCTACGGCCGAAAGGCGCTGTGGCTGCTGAAGAGCAAGGGGTTCACGGTCGAGGACCGCCACCTGACCACCCGCGCCCAGACCGACGCCTTCAAGGCCGAGCACGGGGTCAAGACCACGCCCCAGACCTTTATCGGGGGCGTCCGCATCGGCGGCTACGACGACCTGCGCCGCCACTTCGGCCAGCGCGTGCCCGAGCCCGGCGCGACCAGCTATGTGCCGGTCCTGGCCGTCTTCGCCGTGGCCCTGCTGATCGCCCTGCCCATCGCCTGGCTGAAGGACGGCCCGGTGCTGGCCGGCGTGATCCCGACCTTCATCGCCGTGGCCATGTGTCTGCTGGCCATGCTGAAGCTGCAGGACATCGAGAAATTCTCGACCATGTTCCTGAACTACGACCTGCTGGCCCAGCGCTGGGTTCCCTACGGCTATGTCTATCCGTTCGCGGAGCTGGGCGCGGGCGTCCTGATGCTGGCGGGCGTCCTGACCTGGTTCTCCGCGCCGCTGGCGCTGGTCATCGGCGGGATCGGCGCGGCCTCGGTGTTCAAGGCCGTCTATATCGACAAGCGTGAGTTGAAGTGCGCCTGCGTCGGCGGATCGTCCAATGTCCCGCTGGGTTTCGTCTCCCTGACCGAGAACCTGATGATGATCGCCATGGCCGTCTGGATGCTGGCCTTTATGCACTAGACCATTTTTGCTTCAGGTCGGAGCGACCTGAATCCGAAAAATGGTCCAGATTCAAACTGGAGCGAAATCTGAGCCGACTTGGACTGTGTCCAACTCAACCGATTTCGCTCTAGGGCGTGAAAAGGAGACGGGTGGCGAGAATCAGCGCATCTCTAATGCACGTATAGCGAGTAATCGCGGTTTCTGGATCCTGAAGAAAGGAGCAGGGCCCATGTGGATGCGAGGACTGGAAGGGGCGGTGCGCGTGCGTTGCCCGCATTGTTTCGAGGCCGACTGGCGCACCCGGATCGAGCTGGACGGTTGTCGCCCCTTCACCTGCTACATGTGCTTCTGGCGCAGCGACAAGCCGCTGCCCGCCCGGGGCCTGATCGAGGGCTGCACGACCCGGCTGGCGCACATGTCCGGCGCCGTCCGCGGCCTGTTCCGGCGACGGGACAATGAGGGCGGCGCTCGCGTCTAAGGCCTCAGATCAAGCGGCGCAGCCCGGCCCGCAGGGCGTCGCCGCCGTCGCCCAGCTCGGCCTCGACCGCCGCGTGCTCGGCGATCCACACCGGCGTCGTCCGGGCCAGCAGGTCGCGCCCGGCGTCGGTCAGGGCGATGCGGCGTCCGCGCCGGTCCTCGGGATCGACGGTGGTGGCCACCAGGCCGGATCGCTCCAGCGGCTTAAGGTTGGCCGTCACCGTCGAACGGTCCATGGCCAGGGTCTCGGCCACCTGTCCGACAGTCGGCGGGGAGGGCCGGTTCAGGCTGTTCAGCAGCGAGAACTGGCCGCTGGTGATCCCGTGCGGGCGGAAAGCCTCGTCGAACCGCCGCGACAGCGCCCGCGCCGCCCGCTGCGCATGCAGGCACAGGCAGTGGTCGCGGATATGCAGGGTCGTCGCGAAGGGATGCACGGCGTTTGACATGGCTTCTGATATGTTGATATCAACCTATTCGTCAATGACGACGGTGCGGACAGCGCCGCGAACGCGTGGAAGGAACGCCCCATGATCCAGGTCACCGCCTTCAAATGGGTGCCGCCCTTCGCCCAGGGCTCGGTCCGCGACATCCGGGTCCGCTGGGCGCTGGAAGAGGCCGGGCTGGGCTATGACGACCGGCTGATCGGCTTCGAGGACCAGGCCACGCCCGAGTATCGGGCCATGCAGCCCTTCGGCCAGGTGCCCGCCTATCGCGACGACACCGTCGAGATGTTCGAGAGCGGCGCCATCGTGCTGTGGATCGCCCAGAACTCGGACCAGCTGATGCCCGCCGACGACGCGGGCCGGGCCATGGTGATGACCTGGCTGTTCGCGGCCATGAACAGCGTCGAGCCCTTCGTGGCCGAGCTGGCGGGCATCGATCTGTTCAACGCCGACAAGGACTGGGCCAGGGCCCGCCGGCCGGAGGTCGAGGCCTTCCTGCGCAAGCGGCTGGGCGACCTGCAGACCGCCCTAGGCCGGCGCCGCTGGTTCGCCAACGACCGGTTCAGCGCCGCCGACATCCTGATGACCCATGTCCTGCGCGACCTGCGCCACACCGACATCCTCGCCGACTTCCCGGCCCTGGCTGACTATGTCGCCCGCGCCGAGGCCCGTCCGGCGTTCAAGCGGGCGCTGGCGGACCAGCTGAAGCCCTTCAGGGCGGCGGAGGCGAACAATCCGGCGCTGGCCGGGGGCGTCTGACGTGGCGCGTCTCGTCTTCGGAATGAACCAGTCGCTGGACGGCTATGTCGACCACGACGCCTTCGGGCCCGACGACACGCTGTTCCGCCACTTCATCGACCAGGTGCGCGAGCAGGCCGGCAGCCTCTACGGCCGCCGCCTGTACGAGATCATGCGCTACTGGGACCACGACGATCCCGCCTGGTCTCCCGAGAACCGCGAGTTCGCCGAGGCCTGGCGCGCCCACCCCAAATGGGTCGTCTCGCGCTCGCTCACCTCGGTCGGTCCCAACGCCACCCTGATCTCGGACGACGTCGAGGCGGCGGTCCGCAAGCTCAAGACCGAGCTCGACGGCGAGATCGAGGTCGGCGGGCCGGAGCTGGCGCGCAGTCTCGGCGACCTGGGTCTGATCGACGCCTACCGGATCTACCTGCACCCGGTCGTCACCGGCGGCGGCAGGCCCTATTTCGCCGGCCCCCGCCCGCCGCTCCGCCTCGTGTCGCATGAGCGCATCGGCGGGGAGGCCATCCAGCTGACCTACGTCCCGGCCTAGCTTCCGACCAGCGCCTCGCGCTCTTCGGCGGTCAGCATGCGCCACTTGCCCTCGGGCAGGTTGTCCAGCTTCAGCGGGCCGATGCGGACGCGGATCAGGTCGACAACCTCCAGCTCGACCATCTCGCACATGCGCCGGATCTGGCGGTTGCGGCCCTCGCGCAGGATGAATTTCAGCCGGTGCGACTCCATCCGGCTGACGTAGGCCGGACGCAGCTGGCGGCCGTCCAGCATCAGGCCGTGGCGCAGGATCTTCAGCTTCTTCTCGGTGATGTCGCCCGCCACCCGGACCAGGTATTCCTTGTCCAGATCGGACTCCGGCCCGATCACCGCCTTGGCCACCACCCCGTCGGACGAGAGCAGCAGCAGGCCGCGGGAGTCCTCGTCCAGCCGCCCGATCGGGGGCAGGGAAATGTCGCCGGGGACCTCGCCCGGGCCGATCAGATTGCCCGCGCTCAGCAGGCGGATGGCCGGCAGCTTGTCCGGCTCCGGCTGGCCCGAGACGTAGCCGACCGGCTTGTGGATGACGACGGTGATGCCCTCGGCCAGCTGGGCCGTGGCCTTGTCGCTCAGCGTCAGGGTCTGGCCCGTCTCCAGCTTGCGGCCGGCGTCCCGCACGACCTCGCCGTCGATGGACACCAGGCCGTCGGCGATCAGGGCGTCGGCCTCGCGCCGCGAGCAGACGCCCGACTGACCCAGCCACTTGTTGATCCGGACCGGCTCGGCGCCGTCGTAGGTCCTGGTCCAGGCCATGTCAGAGCGCCCGGAACAGAAGCATGATGTTGTTGGCCGGCATGGCGATCCTTTGGGTGGGGGCGAGGCCCGCGGCCTTGGCCTCGGCGATGACCAAGTCGCTATCGCGCAGACCCCAGTCGGGATTGCGGCGCTTCAGGTCGGCGTCGAAGGCGGCGTTGGACGGGGCTATGTCCACCCCGGCCTCGCGATAGGGGCCGTACAGCGCCAGCAGGCCCCCCGGGCGGCGCAGGGCGCGGCCCGCCAGCCGCATCAGGCCCTCGGTCGCGGCCCAGGGGCTGATGTGGATCATGTTGATGCAGATGACCACATCGGTCTGCTCCGTCGGCCAGCCCGCCTCGTCCAGCATGTCCAGCGTCTGCGGGGGCTCCAGGTTGGGCAGCTTCGCCTGGGCGGCCCAGGCGGCCATGCTGGCGCGGGCCTCGGGCGACGGATCGCTGGGCGTCCAGGTCAGGCCGGGCAGGGCGCCGGCGAAGGCGACGGAGTGCTGGCCGCTGCCGCCGGCGATCTCCAGCACCCGGCCGCGCGCGGGCAGGTGCGCCTTCAGCACCTCCAGAATCGGCCCGGCGTTGCGGACCGAGGCCGGGGAGGCGAGGGCCCCTTCGGGAGTCGGGTTCAGGGCGTCCATCGTCTGCATGGCGCCGGATACCCCGGCGAGGCCCGGATCGCGACCGGAAATATGCAGGCCGCCGGTCGCCGCCGCCTCGCGAGAGGTTGAAACGTGCATCGGTTGACGGGCCTCCGGCTTCGGTGTCATTGCCGCTGAAACACTGCGTGAACGCACGCAAGGGAAGCCACGGCGGCATCAGATCGCCGGGCCAGGACGGTTCAGGAGACCCGCGTGACCCAATCGATCCCCGGCCTTTACCCGGCCCCGACCAACCATGCCGGCCTCGTGGCCTGGGTGGAGCAGATCGCGGCGTTGACCAAGCCCGCCCGCGTCCACTGGTGCGACGGCTCCGAGGCCGAGAAGGCCGAGATCGTCGCCGACCTGATCGGCAAGGGCACGCTGAAGGCGCTGGACCCGGTCAAGCGCCCGGGCAGCTACTACGCCGCTTCGGACCCCAAGGACGTGGCCCGCGTCGAGAGCCGCACCTTCATCTGCTCGGCCGATGAGATCGACGCCGGCCCGACCAACAACTGGGCCGATCCGGTCGAGATGCGCGCCCGTATGGACGGCCTGTTCGACGGCTGCATGGCCGGCCGGACCATGTATGTCGTGCCGTTCTCGATGGGCCCGCTCGGCTCGCCGATCAGCGCCCTGGGCGTCGAGATCACCGACAGCGGCTATGTCGCCGTCTCGATGGGCATCATGACCCGCATGGGCCAGCCCGCGCTGGACGTGCTGGGCGAGGACGGCGTCTTCGTGCCCGCCGTGCACACCCTGGGCGCCCCGCTGGCGGACGGCCAGGCCGACGTGCCGTGGCCCTGCAACGAGGACAAGTGGATCGTCCACTATCCCGAGACCCGCGAGATCTGGTCCTACGGTTCGGGCTACGGCGGCAACGCCCTGCTGGGCAAGAAATGCTACGCCCTGCGCATCGCCTCGGTCATGGCTCGCGATGAGGGCTGGCTGGCCGAGCACATGCTCATCCTCAAGCTGACCGATCCGAAGGGCCGCGCCAAATATGTCGCCGCCGCCTTCCCCTCGGCCTGCGGCAAGACCAACCTGGCCATGCTCCAGCCGACGCTGGACGGCTGGAAGGCCGAGACCATCGGGGACGACATCGCCTGGATGCGCTTCGGCGACGACGGCCGTCTGTACGCAGTGAACCCGGAAGCCGGCTTCTTCGGCGTCGCCCCGGGCACCAGCCGCAACACCAACCAGAACGCCCTGGCGACCCTGGCCTCGAACACCGTCTTCACCAACACCGGCCTGACCGACGACGGCGACGTGTGGTGGGAGGGCCTGTCCAAGGAAGCGCCCGCCGGGATGACCAACTGGAAGGGCGCGCGCCACGACCCGGCCTCGGGCGAGCCCGCCGCCCACCCGAACGCCCGCTTCGCCGCCCCGGCCCACCAGTGCCCGACCATCGCGCCCGAGTGGGAAGATCCCAAGGGCGTGCCGATCGACGCCATCCTGTTCGGCGGCCGCCGCGCCAGCGCCGTGCCGCTGGTGACGGAAGCCTTCGACTGGGAGCACGGCGTGTTCATGGGCTCGTCGGTCGCCTCGGAAGGCACCGCCGCGGCTGAGAACGCCATCGGCGAGCTGCGCCGCGATCCGTTCGCGATGCTGCCCTTCTGCGGCTACAACATGGGCGACTACTTCGCCCACTGGCTGTCGATGGGCGGCCGGACCGACGCCGCCAAGCTGCCGCGCCTCTACTTCGTCAACTGGTTCCGCAAGAACGAGGACGGCAAGTTCGTCTGGCCGGGCTTCGGCGACAACGCCCGCGTCCTGAAGTGGATCGCCGAGCGGCTGGACGGTGAAGCCACCGCCGTGGACACCCCGGTCGGCCGCGTGCCGTCGGCCGAGGCGCTGGACCTGTCGGGCCTGAGCCTGACCGACGCCGACCTGGCCACCTTGCTGGACGTCGACGCCGAGGTCTGGGCCGAGGAAGCCGCCCTGATCCCCGCCTTCTACGAGAAGTTCGGCGATCGCCTGCCCAAGGCCCTGTGGGACCAGCACGCGGCCCTGACCGCCCGCATCGACGCCCACCGCGCCGCCGCCATCGCGGCGGAGTAGCAAACCCAAACGGCGTCCCGTGCTCAAGCAGCGAGCGACCGCGCGGCGAGCGATAGCGCCTCTTGCAAAAGAACCACGAGGGGTCGATCTCACCCCTCGTGTCTTCCTCCCCTGATGTCATCGTCATCGGCGCCGGCGTGCTCGGCCTGTGCAGCGCCGCCGAACTGGCCGCGCGCGGTCATGCCGTGACCGTGCTCGACCCTGGCGGTCCCAATGCGTCGTCCGCGGCGGCGGGGATGATCGCCCCGGCGATGGAAAGCCTGATCGACGGCCTGTCGCCGGCCCACGCGGCCCTGCTGAAGCGCGGGCGCGACCTGTGGCCTGCCTTCGCCGGGCGAAGCGGCCTGACCCTGGTCCTGGACGGCGCGGCGTGGCGCGGGCCGGATCCGGACGCCGCCGTCGCCCGGCTGCACGCCCTCGGCTTCGCGGCGCACAGGGAAGGCGAGGGCCTGTTCACCCCCGACGACTGGCGGATCGAGGCGCAGACGGCGCTGGCGCAACTGTCTGACGTCCCCGGCGTCACGCGCGTCGCGGCGACTGTCGCGGGTCTGTCCCGCGAGGTAGAGGCGTGGACGGCGGTCGCCGCCGACGGACGCCGCTGGTCGGCGCCGCGGGTGGTTCTGGCCACCGGCGCGGCGCGCGCGCTGGAGGGGCTGCCGGACGCGGTGGCGCGGCGGGTCAACGCCATCGAACCGATCCGGGGACAGCTGACGCCGGTGCGCTGCGCCACGCCCGGACGGGTCCTGCGCGGGCCCGGCGGCTATGCGGCTCCGGCGGCGGACGGCGCCCTGTGCGGCGCCACGATGGAGGCGGGCGAGCGCAGCGTGGCGCCCGACCGCACCGTCGCCGCCCGTCAGGCGGAGATGGGCCTGTCCCTGATCGGCGCGGACGGCGAGGCCGGAGAACCTCGCGTCGGCATCCGGGGCGCATCGCCCGACGGCCTGCCGATGGCGGGCCCGTCCGGCGCGGACGGCCTCTATCTGGCCCTGGCGCCGCGCCGCAACGGCTGGCTGCTGGGGCCGCTGGTCGCCCATGTGGTCGCGGACGCACTTGAGGGCCGGGCGTCTCTTGCGGACGCCTCGGCCCTCTCGCCCCACCGGTTCGCCTGATCAGTCAGCCGGCGGCACGAAGCGCAGGTTGATGGCGACCCGGGATCCTTCCGGCGCTCCGTCCACGGTGCGCGGGCTGACGCGGAAATGGCGCGACAGGTTCTGCGCGGCGCGGCCGAAGCCCTGACCGGCCGGCGTTTCACCGGCGACCGCGCAGTCCGAGACCGAGCCGTTGGCCTCGACCAGGCAGTTCAGCGACACCGAACCGGCGGTTCCCGCCGTGATGGCGCGGGCCGGATAGGCGCGCATCATCTGCTCGGCCGTGGGCTGGCGGACCCAGCTGGGATCGCGGATCACGCGCACGGCGGGCGGCTCGGCGACCGGCTCGCGCGCCGGCGGCGCCTCGGGCGTGGGGTGTTCGACCGTCGGGATGCTGATCGGGCCGGAGGTCGGCCTGGCGTCCGGATTGATCGGGATGTTCAGGATCTCCGTGGGCCTGGTCGGCGCCGGGGTCTCGTGGATCGGGGCATTGGGCGCCGCCGGCTTGCTCTCCACCGGCTTCGGCTTGGGCGGGGGCTCCAGCGTGATGATCGGACCCGTCATCGGCGGGGTCTCTTCTATCGGCGGCAGCTTCATCTCGAAGCGTTGGTAGTAGAGCGCGACGCCGACCCCGATGTGGGCCGTCGCCACCAGGCCGATCGCGATCCAGGCGGAGCGCGACAGTCCGGGGCCTTTCCGTTCGTGGAAGTCGATGGGGCTAACCAGTCCTGGCCCGCCCGCTGTTCTGATCATCATGGCCGTACTCTTCCCTGTCTTTTCGCCGTCCCCACAGCGTCCCTGACGGAAATGGAGCGCTGCCGTTGGGGCGGGTTTGCGGCGAGGGTCTGGCGGGATTGGACACACCAAAGAACGTGACTTTGCGGTCACGTTAAGGTCTGATTAACCAGAGTTCCCCAGCATTAACGATTATGACCATCAGGGCGATTCCATCGTCGGGCGGGGTAGAGGCGGCCATTCGGCGTGCGTCCAGCGCGACGGGTGTGGACGCCGACTTCCTCGTGCGCACCGCCCGGCGCGAAAGCGCGATGAACCCCAATGCGCGGGCGCCGACATCGTCCGCCTCGGGCCTGTTCCAGTTCATCGAACAGACCTGGCTGGGCACGGTGAAGGCCCACGGCGCCAAGCACGGCTACGGCCAGTACGCCGACCTGATCTATCGCGGTTCGGACGGGCGCTGGCGGGTCGAGGGCTCGGCCCGCAACGTGGTGCTGGACCTGCGCTTCGATCCCCAGGCCGCCTCGACCATGGCCGGCGAGCTGACGGCCCAGAACGCCGCCTATCTGCGCGGCCGCACGGGGCGCGAGCCGGGGGCGGGCGACCTGTACGCGGCCCACTTCCTGGGGCCGGCGGGCGCGGCTCAGCTGATGGAGGCCATGGACCGGCGTCCGGGCTCCAGCGCTGCGTCGATCTTCCCCGAGGCGGCTGCAGCCAACCGTTCGATCTTCTACCGCGACGGCCGCCCGGCGACGGTGGCCGAGGTCCACGCCAACCTGCAGCGCTCGGCGGGTGGCGGGGCCCCCGCCTCGGGCGCCGGCGACGGCCTGCCCGCCGCGCCGCCGCTGTCCGAGCGGGATCAGATGCTGGCCGCGCGGCTGGATCGGCTGAAACAGGACCAGAGCCTGCTGGCCCTGCTGCTCGGCCAGGACGGCGACGGCAAGGCGGGCGGCTTCGGCGGCGCCTTCGGACCGGACGAGAAGACCAACGCCTGAGCGCGAATCCGGCCATGGTGAACCGCCCGTTAACGATACCGGGCCGATGCTGCCCGCCTGATCAGACCTCGAGCGTCCCATGACCGCCTACCGCGCCAGCCTGACCGAGATCGACATCCGTCGGCTGATCCAGTCGAACGACGAGGACGAGCGCGCCGCCGCCGCCCACAAGCTGTGCCGGAACATGGACAAGGCCGAGCTGGATGAGCACGACCGCGCCGCCGCCCACAAGATCCTGCGTCTGCTGGCCAATGACGCCGCCGAACTGGTGCGCCGGGCCATGGCGGTGACGCTGAAGGCCTCGGACCTGATCCCGCGCGACGTGGCCCGCCGGCTGGCCGCCGACGTCGACAGCGTGGCCCTGCCGCTGATCAACTTCTCCCCCGTCTTCTCGGACGAGGATCTGATCGAGATCGTGCAGGCCGGCTCGGTCGTGCGCCAGACCGCCGTGGCCGGACGCCCGCGGGTCAGCCGCGACGTCGCCGCCGCCGTGGCCGAAGTGGGCGCCGAACCCGCCGTGCGGGCGCTGGCCGCCAACGACAACGCCGACATCGCCGAAAGCGCCCTGGGCCGCTGCGTCGACCGCTTCGGCGCCTCGCCCGAGATCATCGCGGCCCTGGCCTACCGCCAGGTCCTGCCGCTGTCGGTGACCGAGCGTCTGGTCGAACTGGCCTCCGAGGCCGTGCGCGAGCATCTGGTCACCCGCCACTCGGTCGCGCCCGAGACCGCCATCCGCCTGGCCTCCTTCGCCCGCGAGCGCGCCACGGTCGATCTGGTCGACCAGGCCTCCGGCCACGCGGACCTGTCCCAGTTCGTCGCCACCCTGCATGCGCGGCGCGCCCTGACCGGCTCCCTGCTGCTGCGGGCGCTGGCGCGGGGACAGATGGCCCTATTCGAGCACGGGCTGGCCGAGCTGGCCGGGGCGCCGCACCAGCGGGCCTGGCTGATGATCCACGACGCCGGCCCGCTGGGCCTGAAGGCCATCTACGACCGGGCCGGCCTGCCGCCGCGCCTGTTCCAGGCCTTCCGCGCCGGGGTCGACACCTGGCGGTCCCTTCAGGCCGAGGGCGTGGACACCACCGACGACGCCTTCCGCCAGCAGATGCTGGAACGCTTCCTGACCCAGCGCCCCAACGCCCCGCGCGAGGACCTGGCCTATCTGATGGAACGGCTGGATCAGGACCCGGTCGTCGCCCCGTCGCGCACGGGTGTCGCGGCCTAGGCCGCCCCGGCGAGATCGGCGCCGCCGCCTAGTTCTCGGACCGCCAGCACGGCTCCAGATCGCCCATCGACGCTTCAAGCCAATCCCTGACGGGGCCCGCGCCTCCGTGCGCCAGGGTCAGTTCGACAGGCGCGCCGTCAGCCGCGACCGCTCTGATCGTGAGGCGATAGGCTTGATGGAGATAGCCCAGGTTCGGCGGCGTCGGCCGGGAGCCTACCGCGGCTTCGACCGGCTGGATCTCGATGCGCGGCATTGTGATGCGCTCCAGGCGGCTCACGGCCTCGATCAGCGCAGGGCATGAGGACCCGGCGGCGGATCTCGCAGCGCCGTTCGCTTCAACCCGCACGGCGCGCCACGAAACAGGTGAGCCGCCGCCTGCGCGATCCTTGTAGAAGGTCAGGGTGCTGCGTTCGCCGGCGTCACCACGGGTCATCTCGACGACAGCCGCCGCGGGCGGTCCTCCCCGGTCGCCAGCAAGGGCCTGAGCCTGCGCTACGGCTGGCGCGGATAGTACGCTGATGGCGGCTAGGCCGGCGGCGTAATGGTGGTTCCAGGACATGGTTGTCCGTCCGGGGCTTACAGGGACCTTCATCGTCAGCGATGCGGCAACTTCAGGTCAATGGCTCACTACCGTCGGTAGGTTGCTTGAAGCTCACACAGCAAAACGCCCGCCGGTGAGGGCGGGCGTTCGCGAAACTCTCGATCGTATTCGATCAGGCGAAGTGCTGGGCCACCTTGGCTTCCAGCGTCTCGGCCAGCACCTTGCCGGTCGGATGGTCGTCGGTCTGGATCTGGTCGCGGACGACGGCCCGGATGGCGTCGATGTGGGCGTCGATCAGCACCAGCGGCGCGGCCATGCGCTTGGCCGGATCATCCAGCATCTTGCACAGCGAACCGGCCAGGCGGGTGACCAGCGGATACTGGTAGGTCGAGCCCAGGCCCTTCAGGTCGTGGGCGCGGAAATACAGGCCCTCGGCCGTCTGGGCGTTATAGCCCTGGGCGCGGATGTCGGCCTGGGCCTGGTCCAGCTTGGTGATCTCGTCCTGCAGCCACTGGCCGAATTGGGCCGACATGGCCTTGAGGGCTTCCTCGGCCTTGGCGATCGCATTGGCGTCGATGCCGCCGAAGGCGCCACCGACCTTCATGCGAAGGGTGTTGGGCGGACGAATGACCTGGGCAGAGTTGCTCACCGGGCGCTCCCGAAATTGACTGGCGCTTTTGGTCGCACAAACGACCTTAAGAAGCCGTGCACGCGGGGGAATTTGCCCTCAGGACGCGAACTGTTCCGCCAGCACCCGCTCCTCGAACGAGCGGCCCTCGTCGAACAGCATGGTCAGGGCGATGTCGCGGCGTTCGCGCACATCGACGCGGGTGACCCGCCGGACCTCGAAATTGTCGGCGGTGGCGCTGACCGGGCGCTTGTCGGCTTCCAGAATCTCGAAACAGACCGTGGCCTGGTGGGGCAGCAGGGCGCCGCGCCAGCGGCGGGGGCGGAAGGCGCTGATCGGGGTCAGGGCCAGGACCCGCGAATCCAGCGGGATGATCGGGCCGTGGGCCGACAGGTTGTAGGCGGTCGAGCCCGCCGCCGTGGCCACCAGGCAGCCGTCGCAGGCCAGTTCCTCCAGCCGCACGCGGCCGTCGACGCTGATGCGCAACTTGGCGCTCTGCCGCGTCTGGCGCAGCAGGGAGACCTCGTTGATGGCCAGGCCGCTGTGGACCTGTCCGGACTCCGTCCAGGCGTCCATCTGCAGCGGGTGGATGACCGCGCGGCCGGCGCCGGACAGCCTTTCCAGCAGGCCGTCCTCCTCATAGTCGTTCATCAGGAAGCCGACCGAGCCGCGGTTCATGCCGAACACCGGGGTGCGGCGCTCCATCACCGTGTGCAGGGTCTCCAGCATGAAGCCGTCGCCGCCCAGGGCCACGATCACGTCGGCCTGCTCCTCGGGCGCCGAGCCGTAGCGCTCGGCCAGCCGCGCGCGGGCCTCCAGGGCCTCCGGTCGATCGGAGGCGGCGAAGGCGATGCGAAGAGGGCGGTCGGAGGAGGAGGTCACCGTCGCACGCAAGCCGAGCGGGCCTGTGAAGTCAAACGGCGATGCGCTGTTCGGTCGGATCCGGATCGACCAGGGCGCGGAAGGCGCGGGCCGCGGAGGTCGCCGACAGGGCGCCGCGCTGCCACACCGGATCGCCCAGGTCGCCGGGCAGGCCGTGGTTCAGCTTGCGCAGTTCGGTCAGCAGGGTCGGGAAGACCGCGCGGTCGATGCCGACGACGGAACAGGCGTAATACAGGGCCTCGGGCTTGGACGCGCGCAGGGCCTGACGGATCTGGTTGACGGTGAAGCCGCTCAGCGCGGCCAGGCCGTGGACCAGCAGGCTGAGGCGCTTCTCGCGCACGGCGCGGATCAGCATGGCGGGCTTCAGCTGGCCGGCGGCCTGCAGCTTGGCGACCAGCCGGCGCTCCATCTCCTCGCGCTCGGGCGTGTCCTCGGGGATGTCGTCGGGCCGGTCCTTGCGCATGACGCCCTCGACGGCGTCGTACACGGCGTTTCCGAACTTGCGCTCGTCGACCTGGAAGCGGGCGCCGATCGACTCGCGCAGGGCGGCGCCGACCCAGTGGTACATCTGTTCGGCCAGGGCCTCGGTCAGGCGCGGGTGGCGCGACAGCGGTCCGCGCAGGGCGGCGATGCGGCGCGAATGCTCGACCAGCCGGCGGAAGCCCTCGCCGCTGATCTGGGCGGTGCGGTTGGTGGCCAGGGCGGTCAGGACGGCGGGGACGCCGCGCTCGATGACGGCGTCAGCGACGCGGCCGCTGATCTCTGGACGGCGGGCCACGGCGATCTGGTGGTCCAGCGAGGCCTCGACCAGGATCCTCAGCAGATCCTCGTCCTGCAGCACGGGGCTGGCGGCCAGGATGGGGGCGGCGATCTCGATCTCGTCCAGCGCCAGCACATTGACCAGGGCCGGCGGGGCCCAGTCGGCGTGGGCCAGGCGGCTGGCCAGGGCCTTGCGGATGTCGCGTTCGGCCTGGCGGGCCAGGAACAGGAAGATCTCGCCCAGGATGGGGGACAGCTGGCCGTCCGGCGGGCTGGCGTCGCACAGGGCCATGACGCCCAGAAGCAATCTCTGGCGGGCGTCGGGACTGTTGTTTCGGGCCAGCGCCAGCAGGTCTTCGGCGCGCGGCGCGCGCTCGGGGGGCCGGGACGGATTGAGCTGGACGAGAACGGTCACACACGCCTCCGGCGCACCGTTAGGGTTACGGCAGGATTTACCGTACCGCTTGCAACCTAAGAGGCGGTTAACGGAACCTGAATCTTGACGCGGCCCCGCCCCGGGGCGAGCGTGCGCGCCATAAGAACGAGGCGAGGACGACGGCCATGGCTGACGGTGCAATGACTTCCCTGAAGTCTCGGGTGTCCGAGGCGGAGTGGAACACCCGCGTCGAACTGGCGGCCCTGTACCGCCTGGTGGCGCTGCACGGGTGGGACGACATGATCTTCACCCACATCTCTGCCCGCGTGCCGGGGCCCGAGCATCATTTCCTGATCAATCCGTACGGCTGGTATTTCGAGGAGATGACGGCCTCGTCCCTTGTGAAGGTCGATCTGGACGGCAACATCGTCCAGGAGACCGAGAACTTCATCAATCCGGCGGGCTTCACCATCCACTCGGCCATCCACGGGGCCCGGGATGACGCACATTTCGTCATCCACCTGCACACCGTGGCCGGCGTCGGCGTGGCGGCGCAGCAGGAGGGCCTGCTGCCGATCGGCCAGAACGCCTGCCTGCTGCAGCATCAGGTCGCCTATCACGGCTACGAAGGCCTGGCGCTGAACCACGAGGAGCGCGAGCGGCTGGTGGCGGACCTCGGCGACAAGCCGCTGATGCTGCTGCGCAACCACGGCACCCTGGCGGTTGGTCCGACGGCGGCGGCGGCCTGGATCGGCATGTTCTTCCTCGAGCGCGCCTGCGCCCAGCAGATCGCGGCCCTGTCCGGCGGGCGGGAACACGTCCTGTTCGCCCCCGACGCGGCCCAGGCCGAGACGCGGGAGCAGGGCAAGGGGATCGGTTTCATTTCGGCCCTCGCCTGGCCGGGCGCGTTGCGTATGCTCCACAGGAAGTCGCCCGGCTACGACGTGTGAGGCGGGCCGGGGGGCTGCTGCTGACGCTGGCGGCCCTTGGGGCCGCCGCCCCGGCCGCGGCCGGTCCCTGGACCTTGCCGAAGGGCGACGGGCAGGTGATCGTCAAGTTCGAAGACATGCGGGCCGGCGAAGGGTTCGACCCGGACGGCCGCCTCGCCGACCTGCCCGCCGATCGCCGCGACACCGTGGTCTCGGTCTTCGCCGAATACGGCCTGACGGATCGCCTGACCGTCCGTTTCAAGGGCGACTGGCAGTCGGGGAAGGACGCCTTCGTCGACTACGAGGGCCGCGGGCCGCTGGAGATCGGCGTCAATTGGCAGGTCTGGCGCGACGACCGCACGGCGGTGGCCCTGTACGGCGGCGTGGCCGACGGCGGGGAAGGGCGCAACGCCGGCTATGCCCCGCCCGGCGTCGGCGGCCAGGACTGGGAAGTCCGCGCCTCGGCCGGCCGCTCGTTCGGGCGGGCCCGGTGGATGTCCCGCGCGGCGACCGGCGGCTTCGTCACGCTGGAGGCGGCGCGGCGGATTCGGGGCGGACTGCCGGACGAGACCCGCATCGACGCCACGCTCGGCCTGCATTTCGGCGACAAGTGGATGCTGCTGAACCAGGCGTACGGCGGGCAGGCCGACGACGGCGGGCCGCGCTGGCTGTCGGTCGAGACCTCCCTGGTCCGGCGCTTCGGATCCTGGAGCGTCCAGGCCGGATGGCGCGAGGCCGTGGCCGGGCGGGAGACGCCGCGTTCGGGCGGTCCGGTCATCGGGCTATGGCGTCGCTTCTGACCGCGACGGAATTCGGAACAGCACCCGTTACATGAACTTAAGTTGCGTCGACGGCGAGAGCCGCTAAGTCGGCACGTCCCCAAAGTCCCGGAGCGCCCGCCGCGTGGTCAAGCGTCACTTCTTCCTCGTCGCCGCGGCGATCCTCCTGGCCCTGATGGTCGGCGCCCTCGTGCTGCGCATGGCGTTCGCCGACGATGAGAAGGCCGGCGGACCGGGCGGGGGCCGGGGCGGACCCGGCGGCGGACGCGGCCAGGCCGTGTCGGAAGCCGTCGCCGCGCCGCGCGAGTTCAGCGACCGCATCCGCGTCCTGGGCGTCGCCCGTGGCCGGCGCTCGGTCAACATCACCTCCTCAACCAGCGAACTGATCACCCGCGTGATGTTCTCGGACGGCCAGCGCGTCGCCGCCGGCACGCCCCTGGTCCAGCTGCAGGCCCGCGAGGAAGACGCCAACATCGCCGACAACCGCGCCCAGGTCGCCCGCGCCCAGACCATGTACGAGCGCTACAAGACCCTGAACGACCGCGGTTTCGCCTCGGCAGCCATGGTCGAACAGTACGAGACCGAGCTGGAATCGGCCCGCGCCTCGCTGGCCGCGTCCGAGGCCCGCGCCGGGGACCGCACCATCCGTGCGCCGTTCGCGGGCGTGCTGGGCCTCAGCACCGTCACCCCGGGCACCCTGGTCAATCCGGGCGCCGTCATCACCACCCTGGACGACATCGACGTGGTCCGCGTCGACTTCCCCATCCCCGAGCGCTACCTGGCCGTCCTGCGGGCGGGGACGCCGATCACCGCCACTATCGACGCCTATGGCGACGAGGTCTTCACCGGCCGCATCGCCCTGATCGACACGCGGGTGAACGAGTCGACCCGCTCGGTCACCGCCCGCGCCGAAATCCCCAATCCCGGCGCCCGCATCCGGCCCGGCATGGCCGTCCGCGTCGCCGTCCAGCAGGGCCTGCGCCAGGGCATCGCCGTGCCCGAGGCCGCGGTCCAGTACGAAGGCGACGGCGCCTTCGTCTATCGCATCGCCAACGGCGAGCGCGGCTCCACGGCCCAGCGGGTCGTGGTCGAGACCGGCGCGGTCGAGGGCGGCTTCGTCGAGATCCTGTCCGGCCTGACTAACGGCGACCGCGTGGTCGGCTCGGGCCTGAACCGCATCCAGCCCAACGCCCCTGTGCGCGTCGGCGGAGCGGGCGGGCGAGGCGGTCAAGGCGGGGGGCAGGGCGGCCGCGCCGCTCCGGCCCAGGGCGCCGCCCGATGATGCTCTCCGACGTTTCCGTCCGCCGCCCCGTCATGGCGGCGGTGGCGGCGATCGTGCTGTGCGTGATCGGCGCCGCGGCCTTCTTCTTCCTGCCGGTGCGCGAACTGCCGGACGTCGATCCGCCGATCGTGTCGGTGAACACCAGCTACGCCGGGGCCTCCGCCGAGGTCATCGAAAGCCGGATCACCGAGCCCATCGAGCAGCAGATCGCCGGCATCCAGGGCGTCGAGCGCATCACCTCGTCCAGCCGCGACGGCCGGTCGAGCGTGAACATCGAATTCTCGCTGGACCGCAACATCGACGACGCCGCCAACGACGTGCGCGACCGTGTCTCGCGCGTGGTCGGCCGGCTGCCGGACCAGGCCGATCCGCCCGAGGTGGCCAAGGCCGACTCGGACAGCCAGCCGATCATCATCCTGTTCCTGCGCTCGACCAGCCTGAACCGGCTGGAGCTGACGGACTACGCCGACCGCTATCTGATCGACCGCCTGGCCACCGTGCCGGGCGCCGCCCAGGTGCAGATCTACGGCGAGCAGCGCTACGCCATGCGCATCTGGCTGGACGCCGCCGCCCTGGCCGCGCGCGGACTGACCGTCACCGACGTCGAGACCGCCCTGACGGCCCAGAACGTCGAACTGCCCGCCGGTTCGCTGGAGTCGGGCCAGAAGGACTACACCGTCCGCGTCGCGCGCACCTACGCCCGCGCCGAGGACTTCCGCCAATTGCCCATCGGCACGCGCGGCTCGGCTTCCAACGCCGCCGCCTCGAACAACACCAGCGGCCTGGCCACCAACAGCAACGCCCTGCCCAGCGGCGCCACCGGCGCCATCCAGGGCCAGGCGGCCTATGTCACCCGTCTGGGCGACATCGCCCGCGTCGTGGAGGCCCCCGCCGAGGACCGCCGCCTGTTCCGCGGCAACGGCGTCGACCAGATCGGCCTGGCCGTCACCCGTCAGGCCCAGTCCAACGACCTGGCCATCTCCGACGGCGTGCACAAGATGATCGAGCAGATCCGCCCCAGCCTGCCGCCGGGCACGGAGCTGGTCGTCGGGTCCGACAACTCGGTCTTCACCAGCCACGCCATCGACGAGGTGTGGATCACCATCGGCATCTCGATGGCGCTGGTCGCCCTGGTCAACTTCATCTTCCTGGGCACCCTGCGCGCCGCCCTGATCCCGTCGATCGTGGCGCCCATCTGCCTGTTGGCCACCTTCATCGTCCTGGCCCCGCTGGGCTTCTCGCTGAACCTGCTGACCCTGCTGGCCCTGGTGCTGGCCATCGGTCTGGTGGTCGACGACGCCATCGTGGTGACCGAGAACATCCAGCGCCGCATCGACCACGGCGAACCGCCCCTGGTCGCCGCCGAGCGCGGCGCGCGCCAGGTGTTCTTCGCCGTCGTGGCCACGACCGTGGTGCTGCTGGCGGTGTTCGCGCCGCTGCTGTTCCTGCCCGGCTACGTCGGCCGCCTGTTCGTCGAGCTGGCGGCGGCCATCGCCGCGGCCGTGGCCTTCTCGGCCTTCCTGGCGCTCAGCCTGTCGCCCATGCTGGCGTCCAAGATCCTGCGTCCGGCGCACAGCGGCGGCTTCGTCGCCAAGCGCGTCGACTGGGCCATGGACAAGCTGCGCGAGTCCTACGGCAATTCCCTGCGCGCCCTGCTGGGCACCCGGATCGCGGTCGTGGGCGTGATCGGCCTGATCGTGATGGTCGGGGCCGGCGCGACGGTCATGTTCCTGACCCTGCCGGACGAACTGGTGCCGCCGGAGGACCGGGGCCGGGTGCAGATCCGCGTCCAGGGGCCAGAGGGCGCCGGCTTCGACTACACCCGCCGGATCGTCCTGGGCCTGGAGCCCATCCTGGCCGAGTACAAGGCCAGCGGCGAGGCGGACAGCTATCTGGTTTCGGCGCCCGGCTTCGGCGGCGGCAGCTACAACTCCGGCAACGGCAGCCTGATCCTGGCCGACTGGTCGCTTCGCCACCGCTCGGCCGACGAGATCGCCCAGGAACTGAACGGCAAGCTGCGCGGCCAGACGGACGCCCAGGTCAACGCCTCGGTCCCCGGCGCCTTCCAGCGCGGCGGCGGCAACTCCAACTCGGTCGAGATGATCGTCACGGGGGCGGAGTACGGCGACATCTACAACTGGCTGCAGCCCATGCTGGCGGCCTCGCTGGAGAACCCCGGCTTCTCGCGGCCGCGCCTGAACTATGAGCCGAACGCCCCGCGCCTGCTGGTCGACGTGGACCCCGAGAAGGCCGCGGCCCTGGGCGTCTCGGCCCAGTCCATCGGCCGCACGCTGGAGACCATGTTCGGCTCCCGCCGCGCCACCACCTATCTGAAGGGCGGGCAGGAGTACGACGTCATCCTGCAGACCCAGCGCGACAACCGGCGCAACGTCAGCGATCTGGAGGCCCTGTACGTCAACACGGGCTCCGGCCAGCTGGTGCCGCTGTCGGCGGTGGTCACGACCCAGACCTCGGGCGACACGCCCGACCGTCGCCGTCTGGACCGTCAGCGCGCCATCACCCTCAGCGCGGACCTGAACCCCGGCTACACCATCGCCGACGCCACCGCCTTCCTGACCCAGACCGCCGCCCAGCAGCCGCAGGGCGTGGTCACGACCCAATGGGGCGGGGCGGCGCGCGACCAGCAGGAGGCCGGCGGCGCCGTCGCCGCGGCCTTCGGCCTGGCCCTGCTGCTGGTCTTCCTGGTGCTGGCGGCCCAGTTCGAAAGCTGGATCACCCCGGCGGTGATCATGCTGACGGTGCCCCTGGCGGCCGCCGGCGGGCTGTTCGGCCTGGTCATGGCGGGCTCCAGCCTGAACATCTACAGCCAGATCGGCCTGATCATCCTGATCGGTGTGGCGGCCAAGAACGGCATCCTGATCGTCGAGTTCGCCAACCAGCTGCGCGACCAGGGCCGGTCGATCCGCGACGCCATCATCGAGTCGTCGACCCTGCGCCTGCGTCCGATCATCATGACCTCGATCGCCACCGCCTTCGGCGCCCTGCCGCTGGTGCTGTGGCACGGGGCGGGGGCGGGCAGCCGCCAGACCATCGGCGTGGTGATCTTCGCCGGGGCCATGTTCGCGACCCTGCTGACCCTGTTCGTGGTGCCCGTGATCTACGGCGTGCTGGCGCGCTTCACCAAGTCGCCGGAATACACCGCCCGCAAGATCGAGGAGTGGGAAGCCCAGGAGACCACCGCCAACGACAAGGGCCTGGCGGCGGCGGAGTAGGGACCAGCCAGTCTGCCATCGTCATTCCAGCGAAGGCCGGGACGACGATAGCTTTTTATTGAGCCGCCGGCGGAGCCCCCGCCGGAACGTATCCGGTCTCGACCTTCAGCCAGGCGATGACGTCGCGGCGGTCGGTCGCGTCCGGCAGGCCGGGGAAGGTCATCTTGTTGCCGGGCAGGAAGGTACGCGGGTTCTCCAGCCAGTGATCCAGCTTTTCGGCGTCCCAGACGAAGCCGGCGGTCTTCACCGCGTTCGAATAGTTGTACTTGGCCGCGGTCCCCGCCTGACGCCCGAAGACGCCGTACAGGTTCGGTCCGGTCATGTTCGGTCCGCCCTCGGTCACCGTGTGGCACGAGCGGCAGCGGGCGAAGACGCGGCGGCCGTTGTCCAGGTCGCCCTGATTGTACGGGGCGGGCAGGGCGGCCAGCAGGACGGCCTTCTGCGCCGGGGTCAGCTCCGGCTTCGGCGGCGCGGCGGGCGCGGCCGATCCGGTCCCGCCGTCGCTACAGGCGGACAGGCCCAGCAGGGCGGCCAGGGAGAGCGCGGGGACGAGGGCGAGGCGGGTCATGAGGAGGCTCCGGAATCCGGGAGCAGTGATAGCTCAAACACCGGCCCGGACAACCGCCCTGCGACGCTTGGCCGGGGTGGACGCTGAGGTGTCGCTCCTGATAATCACTGTCAGGAAAGGCGCGCCTTTTTCGCGCCGGCGTTTCCACGAGTTCCATGTCTGACACCCTCAAACTGAGCGAGGCCCGCAAGGGCGCCCGCGGCGTCATCGTTCAGGTCGGCGAGCACTGCCACCACAAGGGCGACGCCGTCGAACTGGAGCGCCGCCTGATCGAACTGGGCTTCGTCGAGGGCGCGCGCGTGGAGCTGCTGCACGAGGGCCTGTTCGGCCGTGATCCCATCGCCATGAAGGTCGACGACATGCGCGTCGCCCTGCGCCGTCACGAGGCCGCCAGCCTTACGATCCGCCTGGACGGGACCGCCGCCTGATGGACATGCAGGTTCGCACGCCCCGCGTCGCCCTGGTCGGCAACCCGAACAGCGGCAAGACCGCCCTGTTCAACGCCCTGACGGGCGCTCACCAGAAGGTCGCCAACTATGCCGGGGTCACCGTCGAGCGGAAGGAAGGCCACATCCGCACCGGCGAGGGCCGCGCCCTGACCGTCCTCGACCTGCCGGGCACCTACTCCCTGCGCGCCCGCAGCCCGGACGAGGAGGTCACGCGCGACGCCGTCCTGGGCAAGCTGGCCGGAGAGGTTCCGCCGGACGTGATCGTGGCCGTCGCCGACGCCACCAACCTGCGCCTGGTCCTGCGCCTGGTGCTGGAGCTGAAGGCCGTCGGGCGTCCGATGGTGCTGGCGCTCAACATGTACGACATCGCCCAGCGTCAGGGGCTGCGCATCGATCTGGAGAGGCTTCAGGCTGAACTGGGCGTGCCGGTGATCCCGACCACGGCCACGCGCCGCCGGGGCGTCGCCGAACTGATCGCCGCCGTCGACGCCGCCGCCGGGACCCTGTCGGCCACCGCCGAGAGCGAGTGGATCTCCCCGGACGCCGACGCCCTGCGCGGCAAGGCCCGCGAGGCCGAGCGCATCATGAAGGCCTGCGTCAAGCCGCCCGAGCGTCCGGACACCCTGACCGGCAAGATCGACGGCGTACTGCTGCACCCGGTCGCGGGCCTGCTGATCCTGGTCGCCCTGCTGTTCGTCATGTTCCAGGCGGTTTTCACCTGGGCGACGCCGCTGATGGACGGCATCGAGGGCGTCCTGGGCGGCTTCGGCGCCTGGATCGCCACCGTCATGCCGGACGGCATCTGGCAGAGCCTGATCGTCGACGGCCTGATCGCGGGCGTCGGCGGGGTGCTGGTCTTCCTGCCGCAGATCCTGATCCTGTTCCTGTTCATCCTCCTGCTGGAGGACTTCGGCTACATGGCCCGGGCCGCCTTCCTGATGGACCGGGTCATGGGCGGGGCGGGGCTGCACGGCCGGGCCTTCATTCCGCTGCTCTCCAGCTTCGCCTGCGCCATTCCCGGCGTGATGGCGGCGCGGGTGATCGATTCCAAGCGCGACCGGCTGACTACCATCATGGTCGCGCCGCTGATGACCTGTTCGGCGCGCATTCCCGTCTATGTCCTGATCATCGGCGCCTTCATTCCGAACGAGAAGGTGTGGGGCGTGCTCAGTCTGCAGGGGCTGGTGATGTTCGGCCTCTACGCCGCCGGCATCGTCAGCGCCCTGATCGTCTCCTTCGTCATCCGCAAGATCTTCTGGAGGGGCGCGGTCGAGCCCTTTATGATGGAGCTGCCCGCCTACAAGCTGCCCGATCCCAAGAGCGTGGCCTTCAACCTGTGGCTCCGCGCCCGCATCTTCCTGGAGCGGGCCGGGCGGATCATCCTGCCGCTGATGGTCATCGTCTGGGCGCTTGCGACCTTCCCCTATCCGCCCGAGGGCGCGACCCAGCCGGCCATCGACTATTCGTTCGCCGGCATGATCGGGCGGGCGCTGGAGCCCATCTTCGCCCCCATCGGCTTCAACTGGCAGATGGTCATCGCCCTGATCCCGGGCATGGCGGCGCGCGAGGTCGCGGTGGCGGCCCTGGGCACCGTCTACGCCGTCGCCGATCCCGAGAGCGCCACCAGCCTGCTGGGCGCGACCCTGGCGTCGCACTGGTCGCTGGCCACAGGCCTGGCCTTCCTGGCCTGGTACATCTTCGCCCCGCAGTGCGTGGCGACGCTGGGCGTGGTCAAGCGCGAGCTGAACTCGTGGAAATGGATGTGGGTGATGGTCGTCTACATGTTCGGCCTGGCCTATCTGGCCGCCTTCGTGACCTACCATCTGTCCGTGGCGCTGGGCGGAGGCTGAGCCCCGGCGCGTCCGTCGCCGAACTCCGGTTGACAAGGCGGCCGCGCGCGGTCGATCTCCCTTTCAACCGGGGGTCGGATCATGCAGTCGTCAAACAACCCGTCGCCGTGCCGCCACGACTACCTGTGGTCCGACGTCCATCAAGCCGAGCTCTGCCGCCATTGCGGCCAGGGAAAGGCCGCCGCCGTCGCGCCCGCCATGGCCCTGCCCGCGGAGGACGGCTTCCTCGAGATTCCGGTCTTCAACGACCCGTTGCCGCCGCGCCGGGCCGCCGCCGGCGACAAGGTGCTCAAGGCCCAGGCCCTGCTTCGCCGCGACGCTCTGCTGACCCTGCTGGAGCGGCTGGCCGAGGACCGCCCGCCGTCGCGCGAGAACGCCATTGACGCGGTGCTGGCGGTGATCGAGGACGCGCACTCGGCCGATCCGGTGCTGTTCGGCGAGGCCGCCGCCCGCCACTTCGCCCGCCTGCATGAGGCGCGGACCGGGCTGGTCTTCTGAAGGGGCAGGGGATGGTGCCGGCTGCAGGAATCGAACCCGCGACATCCAGTTTACAAAACTGGCGCTCTACCAACTGAGCTAAGCCGGCCAACCGTTTGACGGCGGCCCTTATGCTGGCGCATGGGGCGGGACGCAAGCGGAGGCGACACGTGCCGATATCCTTTCCTCACATCGCGCCGGTGCTCATGCTGGTCGCCTCCAACGTCTTCATGACGCTGGCCTGGTACGGCCACCTGAAATTCGGGTCCAAGCCGCTGTGGATCGTGGTGATCGTCAGCTGGGGCATCGCCTTCTTCGAATACTGCCTCGCCGTGCCGGCCAACCGCATCGGCCATCAGGTCTATTCGGCCGCCGAGCTGAAGACGATGCAGGAGGTCATCACCCTGATCGTCTTCGCCGTCTTCTCGGTGACCTTCCTGGGCGAGAAACTGACGATGAACCACGCCGTCGGCTTCGCCCTGATCATCGCCGGGGCGTGGTTCATCTTCCGCGGGCCGCTCTAGGCCACCCTCAGGTCAGGCCTTCTTGCCGATCTTCAGCCCGCCGATGATCGCCCCGCCCAGCAGGTAGATGACCAGCAGGTGGCTCCAGTCGATGTGGATCAGGCGGATGTCCGAGGTCTGGTAGATGAAGTTGTAGGCCGAGGTCATCAGGGCGAAGCAGACGCAGGCGACCAGTCCGATCTTCAGCCCGCCCTTCCAGCCCGCCGACCCCTCGCGGGCGATGAACCAGCCCAGGCCGATCATGGTGATGAAGGTCTGGACCAGGCCGGCCAGCATCCACATCGGATCGCCGCCCTCGCCGGTGACGCCGGTCAGGGTCTTCCACTGCGCCTCGAAGATCACGCCGTACCAGAGGAAGCCGACGAAGAAGGCGACGACGGTCGCCACCAGGATGCCCGGCCAGTTTAGCTTGCCCATTGGATGCCCCTCCCAAGGCCGCGGATGAGTCCGCTGAGGAAGAAAGGCTACGCTCGCGCCGCCCGGCGTCAATGAACGGCGTTCACTCAAGTTCGGCGGCGATGCGGTCCGCCAGCGCGCGCAGCGCCTCGGTGTCGGCCATGGGGGCGTGGCCGTGGCCCTTCATCGGGCGGTCGGCCCAGCGCGGCACGATGTGGAAATGCAGGTGGAAGACGGTCTGGCCCCCGGCCTCGCCGTTGAACTGCAGGATCTGGAAGCCCTCGGGCTTCAGCGCCTTCTCGACCGCGCGGGCGGTACGCCGGGTGGCCTCCATGACCTTGGCGAGGGCTTCGGGCTCGATCTCCAGCAGGTTGCGGGCGGTCGAGGTCTTGGACACCACCAGCACATGGCCTTCCGACTGCGGGAAGACGTCCATGAACACCAGGACGTCGGCGTCCTCCCACACCTTCACCGACGGAATCTGGCCCTTCAGGATCCTGGCGAAGATGTTGTCGGGGTCGTAAGGCGCGTGAAGGGTCATGTGGGGCTCCGGCTCTCGGCGCGCACGCTAGCAATCTGTGCGCGGGCAGGGGAGCCCCATCGGCGTTCACGTGTTATGGTCAAGGTTCCTATCGGAGATCGGCCATGCTGCGTTTTATCGTCCAGTTCCTCGTCACCTGCCTGGCCCTGTGGCTGGCCGCGCGGATCGTTCCGGGGGTGTCGTTCAGCGACAGCGGCTCGCTGATCCTGGCCGCCATCCTGCTGGGGATCGCCAACGCCATCGTGCGGCCGATCCTGACGGTGCTGACCTTCCCGCTGACCATCGTCACCTTCGGCCTGTTCCTGCTGGTGGTGAACGCGGCGGTGATCGGCCTGGTCGCCTATCTGCTGGGCGGTTTCGCGGTCGACGGCCTGATGGCCGGCATCGGCGCGGCCATCGTCACCGGCATCGTCAGCTGGATCGCCGGCTGGTTCATCGGCGGTCCGGACGCGCGCCGCGCCGACTGACGGTCGACATCCCCGGCCCTATCGGCGGCGTCGAAATCTCCGCAGGAGGTAGCCGCCGCCCACGAGCCAGACCACCATGAGGCCGAGCGTCTGCCAGTCGCTCGGCCTCAGGACGAAGGCGCCGTTGCTTGCGATGATCGTCGATCTGAAGGTGAAGACCAGCAGCGCCGCGACGCTCGCCAATCCGAGGACGACGATGGCGATCTGACCCTTGGTGTACTTCATCTCGGTGCTCCTCAGCCCAGGTCCCGGCGGAAGGGCGAGAGCTCCTCCGCCATGGCGTGCATCTCGGCCTCCACGGCCGGGCGCTCGCGCTCCAGATAGTCGGCCACCGGACCGCGCAGCGCCGGGTCGGCGATGAAGTGGGCCGAGTAGACGGGCGAGGGCAGGTAGCCGCGGGCGATCTTGTGGTCCCCCTGCGCGCCCGCCTCGACCCGCGACAAGCCACGCGCGATGGCGAAGTCGATGGCCTGATAATAGCAGAGCTCGAAATGGAGGAAGGGCACCTCCTCCAGCGCCCCCCACTGGCGTCCGTACAGGGCGTCGCGGCCGATCAGGTTCAGCGCCCCCGCGATGGGCGTCTCGTCCCGGAAGGCGATCACCAGCGCGATCCGCTCCGCCATGGTCGCACCCAGGCGGCTGAAGAAGTCGCGCGTCAGATAGGGGCGTCCCCACTTTCGCTCGCCCGTGTCCTGGTAGAAGGCGAAGAAGGCGTCCCAGTGCGCCTCCATGATCTCCGCCCCGGTCAGGACGCGGATATCCAGCCCGGCCTGGGCCTCGCGCCGCTCGCGCCGCACCGTCTTGCGGCGGCTGGACGACAGGGCCGACAGGAAGTCGTCGAAGCTCTGATAGCCGCCGTTGCGCCAGACGTACTGGATGTCCTGCCGCTTCAGCAGCCCGGCCTGCCCCATCGCGTCCCAGTCCTCGCGGGTCGGGAAGTTCACGTGCAGGGACGAGGCGCCCAGCCGCTGCGTCAGGGTCATCGCGCCCTGGATGAGGGCCTCGCGCACCGTGGCGGCGTCGGCTGCCGGATGGGCCAGGAAACGCGGGCCGGTGACGGGCGTGAAGGGCACGGCGCCCAGCAGCTTGGGATAGTAGCGGCCGCCGGCCCGCTCATAGGCGTCGGCCCAGCTGTGGTCGAAGACGTATTCGCCCTGGCTGTGGCCCTTGAGCCAGAGCGGCATGACGCCGATCACGCGGCCGTCTTCGTCCTCCAGCGACAGGTGACGCCCGGCCCAGCCCTCGCGCGGAACCGCGCTGCCGGAGGCCTCGCAGGCGTCCAGGAAGTCAAAGCTGACGAACGGATCGCCGGACGGGCCCGCGCAGGCGTCCCACGCCTCCCGGCCGATCTCGGCGACGGCATTGTGGACCCTGATCTGGTACCCCATTCCGCTCATCCCGGCGAAAGCCGGGACCCAGTGCTTTGGGTGACCAGCTTTTGCCGGGTGCGCATCATCGCCCGTCCTGAAACGCCTGCGTCAGGCTGGACAGGACTGGGTCCCGGCTTTCGCCGGGATGAGCGGAGCATGAGGGCCGTTTTTGAGATCAGCGGACTTCCACGATCGCGTCGACTTCAACCGCGAAGCCGAGGGGCAGCTTGTAGACGCCGACGGCCGAACGGGCGTGGCGGCCCTTGTCGCCGAACACCTCGACCATCAGGTCAGAGCAGCCGTTGATCACGGCCGGAATGGCTTCGAAATCGCCGGCGACCTGGACGAAACCGCCCAGCTTCACCACGCGCACGACGCGCTCCAGATCGCCGTCCAGCGCGGCCGAGATCTGGGCCAGCAGGTTGACGCCGCACATGCGCGCGCCCTTGACCGCGTCGTCCTGGGACACGTCGGCGCCGACGGTGCCCTTCAGCCCGCCCGCGGCGTCGTTCGACAGCTGGCCCGAGATGTGGAGCAGGTTGCCGGTCTGGACGTAGGGCACATAGTTGGCGACCGCCTTGGCGGGTTCCGGCAGGTTGATGCCGAGTTCGGCGAGACGGGCGGCGACGGTCATGGGAAGCTCCAGAAGGGATTTGGGGGCGGTTTAGCCTGTGCGGAAGGAGGCGTCATCACCTTCTCCTTCCCCCTTGTGGGGAGGGATGTCGGGGCGTCAGCGACGACAGGGCGGGGTTCGTGTCCGAGAACTCGGCGTCCACCCGTCCCGCTTCTCGGTCCACCCTCCCCAGGGGGCGAGGGAGAACCCAGCTCAGCCCTTCAACGCCCGCCCGGCCACAACGGCGCTCTTCCCGAACTTGTCCCGCAACGCGTCGATGGCCTTTTCGGTCTTCAGCGTCCGGGCCTCGGTGCTCTCGAACAGGGCGGCGGGGGCGTCGACGGCGTCGACCACCTCGCCCATGCCGATGCCGATCAGGCGGTAGGGCAGGCCCAGCTCAGGCGTCAGCAGGTCGCGCCCGGCGGCGAACAGGGCGCGGGCCGTCTGCACCGGCTCGGGCAGGCTGATCCGCCGCGTCACGATCTTGAAGTCGGTCCGGCGCAGCTTCAGCACGATGACCCGGCTGGCCACGCCGTCGCGGCGCGCCTTGGAGGCCAGCTTCTCACACAGGGGCCAGAGTTCGCTCTCCAGGTCCTGGGCCGAGGTCAGGTCGTCGTTGAAGGTGGTCTCGGCGCTCATCCCCTTGCGGTCATGCTCGGGCCGGACGGCGCGGGCGTCGCGGCCGTGGGCCAGATCGTGAAGGCGCAGGCCGGTCTCGCCGTAGCGCTTGACCAGGTCCCGCACCTCGGCGGCGGCCAGGTCGCCGACGGTGGCGTAGCCGTCGCTCTGCAGGGTCTTGCCGAACACCGGGCCGACGCCCGGCAGGATGCGCACTGACTTGGGGGCCAGCAGGGCCTTGGACTCCGCCCCGATGACCGAGAAGCCGCGCGGCTTGTCCAGCTCCGACGCGATCTTGGCCAGGAAGCGGTTGGGGGCCAGGCCGATGGAGACGCTGAGGCCGATCTCGTCCTCGATCCGCTTCTGCAGGCGGACCAGCTGGAAGGCGGGCGGCCCGCCATTCAGCCGTTCCGTTCCCGCCAGATCGATCCACGCCTCGTCCAGCGACAGGGTCTGGACCAGGGGCGTCAGCTCGCGGACCAGGCCGAAGATGCGTTCGCTCTCGGGCACGTATTTGCGGAAGTCGGGCTTCAGCACCACGGCCTCGGGACAGGCCTTCAGCGCCTTGAACATCGGCATGGCCGAATGCACCCCGTACATCCGCGCGATGTAGCAGCAGGTCGAGACCACGCCCCGCTTGCCGCCCCCGACGATCACCGGCACGTCGCGCAGTTCGGGCCGGTCGCGCTTCTCCACCGAGGCGTAGAAGGCGTCGCAGTCCAGATGGGCGATGGTCAGGCCGTCCAGCTCGTCATGGCTCACGACCCGCCGCGACCCGCACGCGCCGCAGCGCTCGGCCTTGCGGTCGCTGGTCCAGAGGCAGTCGCGGCAGATGGACTTCATGAAGGGGAGATTGTGCCTGAGCGGCCGATCACAAGCTATCCTGCCCGCCTCTCCATTCGCCTTCACGACCGGACAGGCGACGGGAAAACCGGCGCTTCACGTCAACTTAAGAGAACCGTGGTGAGACTGTCTCGGAAGAGCACAAGCCCCCGCGCAATCGCGTCTGAGAGGGGTGAACAGGCCGGGTGGTGATGTCGAAGAAGGTCCTCATCGTCGAGGATAACGAGCTGAACATGAAGCTGTTTCATGATCTGCTCGACTCGCAGGGCTACGAAACCCTTCAGACCCGCGAGGGTCTGCAGGCGCTCGCCCTGGCGCGCCAGTATCGGCCCGACCTGATCCTGATGGACATCCAGCTTCCCGAGATCTCGGGGCTGGAGGTCACCAAATGGCTCAAGGACGACGAGGAACTGAACCATATCCCGGTGGTGGCGGTGACCGCCTTCGCCATGAAGGGCGACGAGGAGCGGATCCGGCAGGGCGGCTGCGAGGCCTATATCTCCAAGCCCATCTCGGTGATGCATTTCCTCGAGGTCGTCCGGAAGCATCTGGGGTAGGGCGGCATGACGGCGCGCATCCTTGTCGTCGACGACGTCGAACCGAACGTCCGCCTGCTCGAGGCCAAGCTGACCCTCGAATATTATGAGGTGCTGACGGCGATGGACGGCCACACGGCCATCGAGGTGGCTTCGGCCGAGCGGCCCGACATCATCCTGCTGGACGTCATGATGCCCGGCATGGACGGGTTCGAGACCTGCCGCCGGCTGAAGGCCGATCCGGTGACGCGTCACATCCCGGTCGTGCTGGTGACCGCGCTGGACGGGCGCGAGGACAAGATCAAGGGACTGGAAGCCGGAGCCGACGACTTCGTCACCAAGCCCATCGACGACGTCATCCTGTTCGCCCGCGTGAAGTCGCTGGTGCGGCTCAAGGCGGTCATGGACGAGCTGCGCGAGCGCGAGGAAAGCGGCCGCCGCTTCGGCGTCGACACCGACGGCGCGGGCCGTCTGCGCGGCTCGGGCGGGCGCGTCCTGGTCGTGGACGACAGCGCCCTGCAGGCCGGCAAGATCGTGGCCCAGCTGTCCGACGAACACCGCCCGGTGCACGAGCCCGATCCGGCGGCGGCCCTGATCGCCGCGCGCGGTCCGGTCGATCTGATGATCGTCAACGTCTCGGCGTCCGAGTTCGACGGCCTGCGCTTCGTGGCCCAGGCGCGCTCGAACGAGGCGTCCCGGCGGGTGCCCATCCTGGCGGTGGTCGATCCGGCCGACCGGCCCCGGCTGATCAAGGCGCTGGAGCTGGGCGTCAACGACATCCTGCCCCGCCCGGTGGACGCCGAGGAGCTGGACGCCCGCGCGCGCAGCCAGATCAAGCGCAAGCGCTACGCCGACTTCCTGAAGCAGAAGCTGGACTACAGCCTGGAGATGGCGGTCACCGACGCGCTGACCGGGCTGCACAACCGCCGCTACATGGCCGGCCAGCTGCAGGCCCTGCTCAGCCGGGCCGGGCAGGGGGGCGACACCGTGGCCGTGCTGGTCCTGGACATCGACCACTTCAAGGCGGTCAACGACGGCTTCGGCCACGACGCCGGCGACGAGGTGCTGCGCGAGTTCGCGGTGCGCCTGGCCACCAATGTCCGCGCCATCGACCTGCCGTGCCGTCTGGGCGGCGAGGAGTTCGTGGTGGTCATGCCGGGCGCCTCGCTGGAGGACGCCACCCGCGTGGCCGACCGGATCCGCCGCGACGTGGGCTCCCTGCCGTTCCCGATCATGGGCGGGGCCGAGAGCCTGACCATCACCGTCTCGGTCGGGGTGGCCGCCTTCAACGGCGTGACCGACACCCCCGACGCCCTGCTCAAGCGCGCCGACGAGGGCGTCTACGAGGCCAAGGCGCGCGGGCGCAACCAGGTGATCGCCCGGGCGGCCTGACGATCGTCGTTCTGTAACTTCTGAAACACGTTGATACTGGACAGAAATCGCGAATAGCGACAGCTTCACCTTAGACGAACAGCCGTCAGGACCGCGGTCCCTCGACCCGGCCTGCACCGCCTCAGCTTCGTCGGAAAGGGGCAGCAATGGGCCGGGCATCCTTCTCCCAAGCCATAGTGCAGTTTTCCAACCTCAGCGTCTCAGCGGACGACGCCGCCTACAGGGCGGTCGAGAACCTAGAGCGCGTCATTCTCGATCATGTCCCCAAGACGCCCGCCGAAGCCGTGGCGATGCTGGATGTGATCATCCCCGAGGTCTCCCTCGGCGGTCGCGCGGACGGGCGGGATGTGAAGGCCCTGCAGAGCATCCGCTCCCTGCTGGACGGCCACCCCGCCTAGCGACTCATCCAGGGCTTGGACTTGCCGGTGGCGATCCGGGCGGCCTGTTCACGCTGGAACTTGCCGCCACGCGGGGGCTTCGGCTGGGCCGCGATCCTGGCCTGCTTCAGGCGCAGGGCCCTCTGGACGGGGGTCTCGCCCTCGGGCGGGGCGTCGGTCTGGCCGTCTTCAGGATCGCTCATCCCGCACCCTAGCACGCCTTGCCGCGGATGAGGGGCGGACAACGAAAAACGCCCGGTCATCGCTGACCGGGCGCTTCGAAAATCGTTAGCAAATCAAATGCTTACTTGATTTTGCCTTCCTTGAATTCGACGTGCTTCTTGACGACCGGGTCGTACTTCTTGACGACCATCTTTTCGGTCATCGTACGGGCGTTCTTCTTGGTGACGTAGAAGAAGCCGGTGTCGGCGGTCGAGTTCAGGCGGATCTTGATGGAAGCCGGCTTGGCCATCGGACAATTACCTTTGCGGACGGCGAAAGCCGCTAAATGAGAGGCGCGGAACATACTCAGGCGCGCCCGGAAGTCAACGGGCGCGACGCCGCATTGAGCATCGGCCGTTCAAAGGTCACGGTGGCGGGCATGAAAGCGCTTCTTCTCGCCGCCGCCGCGGCCGCCCTGTCCCTGTCCGCTCCCGCCTTCGCGCAGGAGGCGACGGATCCGCAGGACGCCTTCCTGGCCCGGCTCAACGCCCTGTGCGGCCAGCGGTTCGAGGGGCGGGTGGTGTCGACCGACGCCACTGACGCCGACTTCCGGGGCAAGCGGCTGGTCATGCACGTGCGCGACTGCGCGCTGAACGAGGTCGGGATCCCCTTCGCCGTGGGCGGGGACCGGTCGCGGCGCTGGATCGTGACGCGGACGGACGAAGGCCTGTGGCTCAGGCACGATCACCGGGACCCCGAGGGGGTCATCCACGGCTATCACATGTACGGCGGCGATACGGCCGAGGCGGGAACGGCCTCGCGACAGGAATTTCCAGTCAATCAGGCCTCGATCGACCAGTTCGTGGCCGGCGGGGCCCAGGTCTCGACCACCAATGTCTGGGCGGTTGAGGTGCATCCCGGCCAGACCTTCGCCTATGAGCTGCGCCGTCCGGGCGGGCGCTTCTTCCGCGTCGAGTTCGACCTGACCCGGCCGCTGGCGGATTGATAGGGTTGATCGTTTCCGGCCGAATTCCGTTTTCAAAGTCGGCCAGACCGTAAAATACGATATCGCGCGCGGGGGCGATGGGACGCGATGAACGGTGGGAAAGACCGCCGTCAGTCTGGCATGCGCGTGCGTCAGAATCGGACGGACGCGGTCAGGCGGCGGTCCAGCCCTTCACCGGCCGGACGGTGGCGCAGGCGGGCGAGCCGTCCTTGCCCCTGCCGGGCAGGACCACCTCCAGCACGGCGCCCGCGCGGGCCTTGTCCAACAGGGCGGGCGGGATGTCGTGGATGTCGATCTTGACCCGGCGGTTCCATTCCGTCGCATGGTCGCCCGCCGATTGGCCGATCCGGATGTAGACGAAGCGGCGCGCCGGACCCTCGCGGCGTACGAAGGGGCCCAGGACGCGGTTGTCGTCGGCCAGGCGGATCGGAACCTCGAACGACAGGGGCGCGTCGGTCGCCGTGACCGGCTCGTGCGGCGCGTCGTCCTTCTGCAGGCTGTAGCGAACGCCGGCGACCGGGTCGGCGATGGTCAGGCGCAGGGTGATCGGGGTGTCGGCCACGTCAGCGCGCACCCTTGAACGTGTCCAGCATCGTCTCGGCCTGCTCAAGCCGCTGGAAGACGTCGGCGGCGTCGCCGCTGACGCAGCCGGCGTCGAAATTCAGGGACTGGTCCGCGTGGCCGGGCTGGGACCAGATTACGCTGCCGTATGCCCCGTCGGTGATGACGCGCCGGCACTCGAAACGGACGCCCTCATAGGGAGCGAACAGGGCGCGGAAGCGGTCGAACTGTTCCTCCGACACCGGGAAGGTCACCGGCTCGGCGTCGCGGTTCACGTATCGCCCCTCACCGCCGCGCGGCAGGGTCCACTCGACCAGCCGGTTGCCCCACGAGCGCCAGACCAGGGTCATGGTGGTCGGTGCGGGCAGGCCGGGCGGCGGGACGAAGCGGGCGCGGGCCCAGTCATTCATCTGCCGATAGGCCCGATTGCTGTTGATGGACCTGCGGCTGAACGTGTCGGTGTAGCAGAAGCTGTCGTTCGGGCGCCGGACCTCGCCCCGACTGTCCCGCCAGAGCAGGTAGCCGTCCCGATAGACGTCCGCTTTGGGGTTGTCGCAGGCGAGGCCCTCGGCGCGGTAGGGCTCCAGCAGGTCGCGGATGACGACATAGTCCTCGTGGCTGACGGGGAAGGTCCAGTCCTCTCTGTCGCCGGACCGGAAGCGGCCCTGGCCGCCGTCCTCGATGCTGTAGAACAGGACGTCCGGACGCATGACGACCTCGATCCGGTCGGGCGCCTCCTGCGCCAAGGCGGGCGCGGCGGTCAGACACAGGGCGACGATGAGGGCGATGTGGCGGCGCATGGAAATCCTCCCGCGCCGAGGAAACCGCAGTCAACGGAAACAGGCAACCGTCGGTCGCCGCCGGTCAGGGATCGTCAGTCCTGATGATCCACGACATGCTGTCCGCGCACCATGCGGACGAAGGGCAGGGGGCGGTCCGGGGCCGCCAACCGCTCGGCCACCTCGCCCAGGACGAAGCGGGTGATGGCGGGCAGGTCCAGCGCCCGGGCCTCGACCAGGGGCAGCCAGGCGATCTCGTCCAGCTCGCCGGAGCCGGCCGTCGGCTCCGGATGCAGCAGGGCCGAGACGTCGGCCATGAAGAAGCGGGCGTCGAAGCGGCGGGTGCGGCCCGGCGGGGTGATGGCGCGGGCCACATAGGACAGGGCGGCCAGGTCGGGCAGGGCGCCGACGGCGCGGAACTCGCGCCAGCCGCCGGCGACGGAGGCGGGCGGGGCGGGCTCCGCCAGCAGCAGGCCGGTCTCCTCATAGGTCTCGCGCACGGCGGCCAGGGCCAGGGCGCGGGCGCGGCGAACCGGGACCTCGCGGGCCAGGCGCGCGGCGTCGGCGGGCTTCAGGTCGGTGGCGAAGGCGGCGGCGGCGTCCGACCGCTCGACCTTGCCGCCCGGGAAGACCCATTTGGAGGCCATGAAGACGTGCCCGGGCGCGCGGCGGCCCATCAGCACCTCGGCGCCGGAAACGCCCGGACGGGTCAGGATCAGGGTCGCCGCATCCCTGGGCCGGCCGGTCGCCGCGGTGCGCGGGGCGTCGGCCAGATCCTGGCGGGCGTCGAAGGGTTCACTCGGGTCGGACACCCGAGACGATTACCACCGACAGGTCGCGCGTGGGGGTGAAATTGGTGCGCCGCATCTCGAAGCGGGTCGAGCTGATCCGGCGCACGTCCTCGCCGCAGAAGCTGACCAGATTGCGCGACGAGCCCTTGTCGACGACCAGCCGGAACTCGCCGATCGGTTCGGCCCAGTTGGCGCCGGTGGTCAGGATGTAGTCGACCCAGGTCTCGGTCAGATACTGGCCCCGGCGGCGCAGCCGCGCGGCGCCGGCCTGGAAGGCGGCATCGGCGCAGTATCGCGCCGCGTGTTCGGCGGCGTAGTCGCTGCTCGCCGCGTCCGGATCGCCGAAGACGCTGCCCGCCGATCCGCCGACGGCGGGCGCATAGCGGTGATCCACGGCCAACTCCTTCCCGGCGGGGAAGACCTGGGTCCAGTAGTGGGTGGTCTTCAGCGTCCACAGCGGCGCGAAGTCGGCCACCCGGCGGGCGCCGTCGGCGTAGCCGCGATCCTCGATCAGGCCCATCTCGATCAGCATGTCGATCTGCGGACGGGGCAGGGCGGCGACGGCGGCGCGGACGGCCGGATCGTAGGGCGACAGCGGCAGCTCCAGCCCGCGCAGCAGGCCGGTGCGATCGACGCCGTCCAGCATGGCCTTCTGCTCGACATTGGTGGCCACGCGCCGTCCCTGGACGGCGGTGACGAAGGTCAGGGCGCCGGGGTCGGACAGGGCGACGTCGCCCTCATTGCCGCCGACGATGTCGGGCAGGGGGAAGGCGACGATGGTGGAGATGTCGCGGTCGGTCCGGTTGAAGAACCGGTACTTCACCCGGATTTCGCGCGCCGAGACGAACAGGTCCTCGGAGCGCATGACGATGCCGTCGGTGCGCTGCAGGATCAGGCCGCCCGCGCCCATGGACGCGACGCTGTCATTGGCCGTCGCCGGCGCGGCGAGACACAGGGCGGCCAGCGCCGCCAAGACCGTTTTGCGCATCATCATCGTCACTCCCCCAAGAGACCTTAGCCGCTGAGGAATGGCGGAACCATGACAGGGCGTGGTCGAGAGACCAGCCTACCGCCGCTTGCCCTTGCGGACGCCCTTCAGGCCGCCCGAGGGCTTCTTGCCGTCGCGGGGCTTGCCGCCGGGGCCGGAGCGCTTGGGATAGCCGCCGTCCTTGGCCCCCCGGGCGCGCATGCCCAGCCGCGCCGAGGGGGCGTTGGGATCGCGCGGGCCGGGCTCGCTGAGCATTTCGAACAGCAGGCCGCCGGTGACCGGGGTCGCCTCCTTCAGCTTGACCTCGACCTTGCGACCCAGGACCCAGCGCAGGCCGGAGCGCTCGCCGACCAGGGCGTGGCTGCGGTCGTCGTGGGTGAAATACTCGTTGCCGAGCGTCGAGACGGGGACCAGGCCGTCGGCGCCGGTCTCGTCCAGCCGGATGAACAGGCCGAAGCGGGTGACGCCGGTGATGCGGCCGGTGAAGCTGGCGCCGACGCGGTCCTCCAGATAGGCGGCGATGTAGCGGTCCATGGCGTCGCGCTCGGCGGCCATGGAGCGGCGCTCGGTCATCACGACGTGTTCGGCGATGGACGGCAGTTCGGCGATCTCGCGATCGGTCAGCCCGTCCTTGCCGAGGCCCAGGGCGCGGATCAGGCCGCGGTGGACGATCAGGTCGGAGTAGCGCCGGATCGGCGAGGTGAAGTGGGCGTAGCGGTCCAGGTTCAGGCCGAAGTGGCCGACGTTTTCGGCCGAATAGATGGCCTGCATCTGGGTGCGCAGGACCACCTCGTTGACGACCTCGGCGTGCTCGGTCTCGCGGGTTTCGTCCAGCAGCTTGTTGAAGCGTTTGGTCGTGGCCGGTTCGCCCTTGGTCCACGGCTTGCCGATGGTGCCCAGGAAGTCGCCGAGGTTGAACAGCTTCTCCTGACTGGGCGCGTCGTGGACGCGGTACAGCAGGGGCGTCTTCTTCTGCTCCAGCGTCTCGGCGGCGCAGACGTTGGCCTGGATCATCATCTCCTCGATCAGCCGGTGGGCTTCGAGGGAGACGCGGGCCTCGATGGATCTAATCTTTCCCTCAGGGTCCATGCGGATGCGGCGCTCGGCGCTCTCGATCTGCAGGGGCGCGCGCTTCAGCCGTCCCTTCAGCATGGCGCGATAGGCGTTCCACAGGGGATAGAGGATGGCCTCCATGATCGGGCCGGTGGTGTCGTCGGGCGCGCCGTCGATGGCGGCCTGGGCCTGCTCGTAGGAGAGCTTGGCGTGGCTGCGCATCAGGCCGCGGACGAACTTGTGGCCGGTCTTGCGGCCGTCCTTGTCGAAGACCATGCGCACGGCCATGCAGGCGCGGTTGTCGCCCTGGGTCAGGCTGCACAGGCCGTTTGACAGGCGTTCGGGCAGCATCGGCTCGACGCGGTCGGGGAAGTAGGTCGAGTTGCCCTTGTCGCGGGCCTCGCGGTCCAGGTTGGTCCCGGGTCGGACGTAGGCGGCGACGTCGGCGATGGCGACCCAGACGATCCAGCCGTCCGCGTTCTTCGGATCGTCGTCGCGCATGGCGTAGACGGCGTCGTCATGGTCGCGGGCGTCGGCGGGGTCGATGGTGATCAGGGGCAGGTCGCGCAGGTCCTCGCGGCCCTTCAGCGACGGCAGTTCCTGATGCTCGGCCTCCTGCTCGACGGCCTCGGAGAAGCCGGTCGGGACGCCGTGGCTGTGGATGGCGATCAGGGAGGCGGCGCGGGCGTCGTCCTCGCGGCCGATGGTCTCCAGGATCTTGCCGCGCTTGGGCCCATAGCGCTGGTCGCCCTTCTCGATGGCGGCCAGGACCAGGTCGCCGTCCTTCAGGCCCTCGGCCTGGGCGTGGGGGACCAACAGCACGTCCTTGGAGCGGCGGTCGACGGGCTCGACCCGGACCTCGCGGTTGGACTTGCGGATGACGCCGAGGACGCGGGTGCGCTCGCTGTCCAGCTTCTTGACCAGGCGGGCTTCCCAGCCTTCCGCGCCGCGCGCGAACTTGACCAGCAGGCGGTCGCCCATGCCGGGGGCGGGGCCGGTGCGGCCCGAGTTGTCGGGCATCAGCAGGGCGCGGGGCGCGTCGTCGGAGGCCTCGACCAGACGGACGTAGAGTTCGCCGTCCAGGTCGCGCTCGACCACGTCGGCGACGCCGACGGGGGGCAGGGCGCCGGAGGGGCTGAAGCCCTTCCTGCCGCGCTTGCCCAAGGCGCCATCGGCTTCGAGTTCGCGGATCATCTCGCGCAGGGCGCGGCGGTCGCCGCCCTTCAGCCCGAAGTGGCGGGCGATGTCGGTCTTCTCGGCCGATCCGGCGTCACGCAGGAAGGCGAGCAGGGTCTGTTTGTCGGGGAGGCCGGCGGGCGGCCTCTTGGGAGTGTTTGTCATTGAATCCTTTGATACCGCGCTTCGGCGCTCTTCGAGAGGCGAAATCTTGCGCGGCTTGTGATGAGTGAGGGGCGCGCCTAGTTCTTGGCGCGAACGTCCCCTGGAGTTTCTGATGTCTCTCGCCCCCACCCCGGTCCTGTCCGGTCCTACCGGCTCGTTGCTGGACCTGATCGGCAAGACGCCGATGGTGGAGGTGACGAAGATCGATACCGGCAAATGCCGTCTGTTCCTGAAGCTGGAGGCGCAGAACCCTGGGGGATCGATCAAGGACCGCATCGCCCTGTCGATGATCGACGCGGCCGAGCGGGAGGGGTTCCTGAAACCCGGCGGCGTCATCGTCGAAGCGACGGCCGGCAACACGGGTCTGGCGCTGACCCTGGTGGGGCAGGCCAAGGGATATAAGGTGCTTCTGGTCATCCCGGACAAGATGTCCAAGGAAAAAATCCAGCATCTGAGGGCGATGGGCGCGGATGTTCGCCTGACGCGATCGGACGTGCCGCACGGGCATCCGGAATATTACACCGACATGGCCGAGCGGCTGGCGCAGCAGATTCCGGGCGGATTCTACGTCAACCAGTTCGCCAACGACGCCAACTCCGAGGCCCACTTCAAGACCACGGGTCCGGAGATCTGGGCGCAGCTGGACGGCCAGATCGACGCCTTCGTGGCCGGCATCGGCTCGGGCGGCACGATCACCGGCACGGCCCGCTTCCTGAAGAGCGTCGGCTCGAACGCCGAAATCATCCTGGCCGATCCGGTCGGCTCGACCCTGGCCGGGATCGTCAACGAGGGCGTGCCGGGGCCGGAGGGCAGCTACACCGTCGAGGGCATCGGCCAGAATTTCGTGCCGGACACCGCCGACATCGACCTGATCGACAAGGCCTATTCGATCCCCGACGCCGAGGCGATCGCCACCGTGCGCGAGCTGCTGCTGAAGGAAGGCGTGCTGGCCGGGTCGTCGTCGGGCACCCTGATCGCCGCCGCCCTGCGCTGGTGCCGCGAGCAGACCGAGCCGAAGCGGGTGGTGACCTTCGTCTGCGACACGGGCGCCAAATACCTGTCCAAGGTCTACAACGACGCCTGGCTGGCCGATCAGGGCCTGGGCGAGCGCGAGCTGCACGGCGACCTGTCGGACCTGATCTCGCGCAAATACGCCAACGGCGACGTGGTCGTGGCCGGGCCGGACGACACCCTGGACACCGCCTTCAAGCGGATGAAGGGCGCCGACGTCTCGCAACTGCCGATCATCCAGGACGGCCGCCTGGTCGGCATCCTGGACGAGAGCGACCTGGTGCATGTGATGAACACCGACGAGATCACCCGCAAGGAGCGCTTCGCCAAGCCGGTGTCGTCGGCCATGACGCGGGACCTGGACACGGTGCAGGTCTCCGAGCCGCTGGACGCCCTGATCCCCTTGTTCGACCGGGACCGGGTGGCCATCGTGCTGGACGGCGAAGCCTTCGTCGGCCTGATCACCCGCACCGACCTGATCAACCACCTGAGCCTGAACCGGTAGGGCGCCGGCCGCGCAGGGGAGGGAAATTCGTTCAGGACCCGACGCCCCGGATTTACAGATCGGGCGATCCGGTAGTTGATCTCGTCAAACGCCATTACGGGAACGACGATGAACAGTGCGGACATGAAGCGGCGCGGTTTCCTGGCCGGGATCGCCGGCCTGGGCGTCGCGGGCTCCGTCCGGGCCCAGGAGGCGGCGCCCGCGCCCACACCCGAGCCCGCCGCGCCGACGCCCGCCTATGAGGGCATGACCTTCGACAGCCACGGCAAGCCGATCCGGGCCATCCACTACAGCCCGGTGGGCGAGGGGCGTCGGGCGGCGATCGTGATGATGCACGGGTCGGGCGCGCGGATCACCAACCGGGGACCGTGGCACCATCTGGCCATGAGGTTCGCCGGCGACGGCTACCAGGTCCTGACCCCGCTGTTCACCGACGCCTTCGCCGATGACGGCATCCGGCCCGAGCGGATGATGAACGCCTGGCGGCATGTGGGCGAGGACGCCATCGACTGGTTCATCGCCCGCGGGATCGACCGCCGGCGCACGGCGATGTTCGGCTATTCGCTGGGCTCCTACGTCGCGGTGGACGGGGCGCTGGGGAACAGCCGGGCCGCGGCGGCGATCGGGCTGGCGGGCGGCGTGGACGTCTACACGCCGCGCACGCCCCGGCGGCGGATCCCGGTGATGATGCTCCGCGCCGAGAACGACACCCATGTCTTGCCCCAGAACACCGCGTCGTGGATCACCTTCCTGCGTGACAAGGGCATCAGCGTCCGCGAGGAAGTACTGCCGGGCGCGGACCATCTGTTCACGCCCCCGCAGTGGCTCGAGATCTTCGAGCGTTCTGCGGCGTTTTACGGCGGCAACATCGGCCGCACCGACCAGGACGCTTCATGAGTTCGCTTAAGAACAGCCAGGGTTTCTCGACCCGCGCCATCCACGCCGGGCAGCGCCCCGACCCGACGACCGGGGCGGTGATGACGCCGATCTACGCCACCTCGACCTACGCCCAGGAAAGCCCGGGCGTGAACAAGGGCTATGAGTACGCCCGGGGCAAGAACCCGACGCGCGAGGCGTTCGAGGCCTGCCTGGCGGACCTGGAGGGCGGGATCCAGGGCTTCGGCTTCGCCTCGGGCATGGCCGCGACCTCGACCGCGCTGGAGCTGCTGGACGCCGGATCGCACATCGTCACCGGCGACGACCTGTACGGCGGCTCGTGGCGGCTGTTCGAGCGGGTGCGGCGCCGGTCGATGGGGCTGGACTTCAGCTATGTCGACTTCAGCGACCTGAACGCGGTCGAGGCGGCCATCACGCCCAAGACGAAGATGATCTGGGCCGAGACGCCCACCAATCCGCTGATGAAGCTGACGGACATCGCGGGCCTGTCGAGGATCGCCAAGGCGCACGGCCTGCTGCTGGTGGTCGACAACACCTTCGCCACGCCGTGGAGCCAGCAGCCGCTGAAGCTGGGCGCCGACGTGGTCATGCACTCGGCGACCAAATACCTGAACGGCCACTCCGACATCATCGGCGGGGCGCTGGTGACGGCCGATCCCGATCTCGCGAAGGAGATCAAGTTCCTGCAGAACTCCGTGGGCGGAGTCATGGGGCCGTTCGACGCCTTCCTGGCCAACCGGGGGCTCAAGACCCTGGGCCTGCGCATGAAGGCGCACAACGAGAACGCCCTGGCCGTCGCCCGCTGGCTGGAGGCCCGAAAAGGCATCGCCAAGGTGATCTACCCGGGCCTGATCAGCCATCCGCAGCACGACCTGGCGTCACGCCAGATGAACGGCCGCTACGGCGGCATGGTCACGGCGATCATCGACGGCGACCTGTCGCGCACCAAGCAGGTGCTGGAGCGGGTGCAGGTGTTCACGCTGGCGGAGTCGCTGGGCGGGGTCGAAAGCCTGGTGAACCACCCGGCCATCATGACCCACGCCAGCGTGCCGAAAGAGGTGCGCGAGGCGGGCGGGGTGACCGACAACCTGATCCGGCTGTCGGTCGGGGTCGAGGACCTGGACGACCTGATCGGCGACCTGGATCAGGCGCTGGGGTGAGCCCTCAGTTCGCCGGCAGGGCCAGGGTCCAGCCGTCGTTCGGCTCGATCCACAGGACGGTGCTTTCGAACTCGGGGCGGGCGACGCCGTTGACGGTGACCGCCGCCTTCAGCGTGCCGTCGGCGTTCGGGATATAGGTGCTGCAGAACTCGCCGTCGCCCAGCACGGCCGAGATGTTGGCGGCGATCTGCTGGCGCGCGCCCTCGAACTGGGCGCCTTCCAGACGGGTCCCGTCGACCTCGATGCCGGTGATTTCCTCGGCGCGGTTCTCAGGACGGGCGCACTCGGCGCCGTCCTTCACATAGACCTTGCCGGTGGCGAACAGGACCACGGCGGGCGAGGCGTTGATCTGGTTGCGGGCGTCGTTCCAGATCGTGCCGTCGGGGTCGAAGCGGTAGGCGCCGATGGCGGTGCAGGTCTTGGCCGCGACATTGGGGCCGTAGCATTGCAGCTTGCCGGAACGGCCGGGCTCCAGCGGTCCTGCGTCCTGGGGGGCGCCGGCCAGCGCCAGCAGGGCCATAAGCAGCATGATCTCATCCTTGGGACGTCACCCGCCGGACCGGTTCCGGCGGGACATCATCGCACAACGCTGGAGACCGGAAAAAGGCTCAGGCGGCTTTGGACGGAAGGGCGGTCTGGTGGCCGGTGGCGGGCGGGGCCTTCTTCTTGGCCGGCGCGCGGGGCTTCTTGACCGCGGTGGAGGGCAGGGCGGCGCGGCGGGCCGTCTCGGCGTCGATCAGCGGCAGGATGTCGGCGGCGGTCGCGGCCTGGACCGGCGAACCGCTGGCGGACAGGCGTTCGGCGTTGGCGCGCAGGGCCTTGAGGTCGGGATCGCTCATGGCGGGGATCATGTCGGCGAGCGGGGTCATGGGACTCTCCTGATGCTCTGAAAGGCAAAAGGGCCGGCGCCTTTCAGCAGCCGGCCCCCCGATAGGTCTGAAAGCCTATTCGGCAGCCTTCAGGCGACCGGCGGATTCCTTGCCCGAGCGCTGGTCGCGCTCGATCTCGTAGGAGATCTTCTGGTTTTCGCTGAGGATGCCCAGGTCCGAGACCTCGACCGCCGAGGCGTGAACGAACACGTCCTTGCCGCCGTCATCGGGAGCGATGAAACCATAACCCTTGGTGGAGTTGTACCATTTTACAGTGCCGGTAGCCATTTTCAGGACCTCCGCTAGCAGTTCGCCGCCGGAAGAGTTTCCGGATCGGCCTGTCGGGTCTGATTGGATCGGCTTGGGACCTCGGTGCGCGATGCAAAGGGCAGCAGCGTTTCGCAGAGAGATCGACCCGCCTTAGATGGGCGCTTTGAGGAGAAAGAGCAAGGATTTATTCCTCAGCGGTACGGTCGGAGAAAGATTTTTGCCCGTGAGCGGGGTCGGAAACGAAAAAGGCGGCGGGGTCCAAGACCGCCGCCGCCTTCGAAATCACGCGTCGGAAACCGACGCGGGAACTCAGCCTTCGGTCTTCAGCTGACCAGCCGATTCCTTGCCCGAGCGACGGTCGCGCTCGAGTTCGTAGGAAACCTTCTGGTTTTCATCCAGGCCGCGCAGGCCGGCCGCTTCCACGGCCGAGATGTGGACGAAGACGTCCTTGCCGCCGTCGTCCGGCTGGATGAAGCCGTAGCCCTTGGTCGGGTTGAACCACTTAACGGTGCCGGTAGCCATTTGAGACCTCCTTTTGGCGTTGGCCTCAGGCAAGAGCGCCTGGAGGCCTGTCGGGTCTGAAAGGAGCGGCTAGACCTCGGGCGAAAGCAGAGGGTGGCGTTTCGCAGAGAGATCGACGTCCACCCTTTTGAACCGGACGGAGGGCGAAAGCAAGGCGGGGGCGTCAGCCTTCGGCGGTCTCGTCGGGTGGCGCGACGTAGTTCGCCTGGCACAGCTTGCGCAGGTCTGCGCTGAGGGTGGGGCCGTACAGGGAGTCCTGGATGCGGTCGAAACCTTCGGCGGAAAGGGCTTGCTTGATGTCGCTGACGGTGCGGCACCGCCCCTCCCGCGCCAGTTCATAGGCGCGTTCCAGGGTCGTCGGTCGGTGGGAGCTCATGACCCGATATGGGGCCTGCGGGCCGGAATTCCTAGAAGGAGAAGCTCAGACCGGCCACGAGGGCGTCGGCGTACTGCGGATTGGCCGGGTCGGCGTCGGTGTCATAGTACCGGACCTCGGCCTCGATGTTGCGCGTCAGGGCGTAGGTGAAGCCCGCGTTCCAGCCGGTGTAGTCGATGCTGGCGTCCTGCTCGCGGCGGCCGATCTCGGCGGTGCCGGTCAGCTTGTCGGAGAAGTCCCAGCCGCCGCGCAGCGCGACCCAGGTCCAGGCCTCGGTCGAGCCCATGCCGTCCGGTGAGTGCTGCAGGCGCACGCGGGCGCTGGCCGGGCCGATGGAGCGCTTGATGTCGGCGGTCAGCTCCCAGGCGGTATTGTCCGCACCCGGATCGGCGTCGATCTGGTATTTGTAGGTCGCGTTGAGATCCAGGTCGAAGCCCGCGATTTCGGGCCGCATGCCGGCGCCGGCCTCGAACTCCAGCTCCGAACCCGTCGAGCTCTTGACCGTCTCGAAGCCGGGCCCCGCGTAGAACAGGCCGGACGCGCTTTCCCACTCGGCCGCGCCCCAGGCGTAGGCGTCGCCCCGCGACTTGGAGGCGTCCTTGGACCGGTTGTCGGTCGCCGCCCCGAAGGAGAAGGACCAGCTTCCGGCGCCCTGAGACGCGCTCTCGGGGGCGCTCTGGGGCGTTGCCTGGGCTTGGGCCGTCCCGGCGAGAACGAGGAAGGCGAGGGCGGCGAACGTCGCTGTACGGATCATGGAACTCCCTGACGCGCGAAGGCGCGGGAGGTTCCTAGACGAATGCGGTCTTCTTGGCGAACCGTTCAGTGGCCTGAGTGAATTCTTGTCGCAGGCGCCCGACCAGTTCCCCGGCGGGCAGGATGTCGTGGATGGCGCCGGCGCCCTGACCGGCCGACCAGACGGTCTTCCAGGCCTTGGCCTCGTCGGCCATGTCCAGCTTGTGCTCGGGCAGGGTCTTGGGGTCGATGCCGTTCTCGACCAGCGACTTGATCATGAAATTGGCCGGGATGCCCGACACCGCCGGGGTGTGGACGATGTCCGCCGAGCCGCTGTCGATGATCATGTCCTTGTAGTGCTGCTGGGCCGAGCTTTCGGTCGTGTTGATGAAGCGGGTGCCCATGTAGGCGAAGTCGGCACCCATCATCAGGGCGGCGGCGACGTCCGACCCGGTGGAGAGGCAGCCCGACAGGATGATGGTTCCGTCGAAGAAGCCGCGGACCTCCTCGACCAGGGCGAAGGGGTTGACGATGCCCGCGTGGCCGCCGGCGCCGTTGGCGACCAGGATCAGGCCGTCGACGCCCGCCTCCGCCGCCTTGCGGGCGTGGCGGACGTTGGCGATGTCGTGGAACACCAGGCCGCCGTAGCCGTGCACCGCGTCGACGACGTCGCGGACGGCGCCCAGCGAGGTGATGATCAGCGGCACCTTCTCCTCCACCGAGACCATCATGTCGGCCATCAGGCGGGGGTTGGTCGGGTGGACGATGTGATTGACGCCGAAGGCCGCCGCGTCGGGATTCAACCGGCCCTTGATCTCATGCAGCCACTCCCGATAGCCCTCGGTGGTGCGCTGGTTCAGCGACGGGAAGGTGCCGATCGCCCCGGCGTTGCAGGTCTCGACCACCAGATCCGGTCCGGAGACCAGGAACATGGGCGCCGCGATCACCGGCAGCTTGAGACCCTTTTGCAGCGAAGCCGGAATGGCCATGGCGTTTCCCCGAGTTGTCTTTCGCTACGGATAGCGGGCTGTCCCCGGGTAAGGCAAACCGGAAAAACAGGGTGCGAACCGTGCGAAGCGTCCGGAGGGACGAACGCGTATCCTAGCGGGGCGATACGCCAGAAGCGGACGTGGGGGCGAGGGTTATGGCCGCCCCCTGCGCGGCTGAGGAGACGGCGCGGGCTCAACCACCACCGGCGCGGCGAAGCGGGTGGTGAATTGCACCCTGGCGCCCGTGGCGGCGCCGTCCACGGTGCGGGGCGACAGACGCGCCCGCGCGGCCGCCGCGATGACGGATGCCGCGAACCCCTGGCCCGCCGGCGTCTCCTCGATGATCTCGCAGCCGGAGAGCGATCCGTCGGGAAGCGCCAGGCACCGCAGGGTGACGCGGCCGGCGATGATCCCGTTGGCGAGGGCCGTCGCCGGGTAGTCGGGCACGGGCTGCCGCGCCCAGGATGGATTGGTGATGAGCGAGGGGTTCGCTCGCGCAGGCGGTGGTCCGGGCCGCGGCGGATCCGGAACGATGACGGGCGGGGCCGTCTGCGTCGCCCCAGGCTTGGGCTTCGGTCCGGTTTGTTGCGCCGGTGCGGGACCGGTGATGATCAGCGACAGGGCCGCGACGGAAAGGACGTATCGGCCCCACCGCCTTTGAAAACGTCCGCCCATGTCTCTATCTCCCCCGACAGATCCTCCCTGCTTCATGCCCCGGCGCGCCGGGGACAGGCAAGCCGTTCCGTCCTTCGCGAGACCGCCCATGAATCCGCCGCCGATCACCCTGCAGGAGCGCCGTCAGCGGCTGGCCCGGCTGGAGGCCGCGATGGAGGCGCAAGGGCTGGCGGCGGTGCTGATCGATGCGACGACCAGCCTGCGCTATTTCACCGGCCTGGTGTGGCGGCGGTCCGAGCGGATGATCGCCGCGCTGGTGCGGCCCGGAAAGCCGCTGACCTACATCTGCCCGGCCTTTGAGCTGGACAAGGTCGGCGGCTCGATCGGCGTGCCGGGCGAGTTCCTGACCTGGGAAGAGCATGAGAGCCCCTATGCGCTGGTAGCCGACGCGGTCCCGACCGGGATCCTGGCGGTCGACGAGCAGGCGCCGGTGTTCGCCTGGCTGGGGCTGGCCGAGGTGTTCGGCGTGGACCGGCTGCGCGGCGCCGACCGGCTGATCACGCCGCTGCGGGCGCGCAAGTCGGAGGCCGAGATCGCCCTGATGACGCGCGCCAAGGCGCTGACGCTAGAGGCGCAGCGGCGGGCGCACGGGAGCCTGCGGGCCGGGATGCGGGGCTCGGAGGTCGCGGCCTTCATCGACCGCCAGCACCGGGCGCTGGGCGCCGACGGCGGCAACACTTTCTGCATCGTCTCGTTCGGAGCCGACACCTCGCTGCCGCACGGCGGGGAGGGCGATCCGGAACTGCGCGAGGGCGACGTCGTCCTGATCGACACCGGCTGCGCTCTGGACGGCTACAACGCCGACATCACCCGGACCTATGTGTTCGGCGAGCCGACGCCGGAGGTGCGGCGCATCTGGGATCTGGAGCATGCGGCGCAGGCGGCGGCCTTCGCGGCGGCGCGGCTGGGCGCGCCGTGCGAGGCGGTGGACGCGGCCGTGCGCGCCTTCCTGAAGGCCGAGGGCCTGGGACCGGACTATCAAGTTCCGGGCACGCCGCACCGCACCGGGCACGGCATCGGCCTGGACATCCACGAGGCGCCCAATCTGGTGCGCGGCGACCAGACCCTGCTGGACGTGGGCATGTGCTTCTCCAACGAGCCGATGATCGTGGTTCCCGGTCAATTCGGCATCCGGCTGGAGGATCATTTCCACATGACCGAGGCGGGGGCGAACTGGTTCACCCCGCCGCAGCCGAGCCTGGACGAGCCGTTCCGGGGCGTCGCGCCGCTGGCGGCGTGACGAGAGGGACCGAAATCGGTAGAGCGAGGCCATGACCACTGACACCTCGGGCCTGCACCAGCTGGGCCAAATGACCGCCGCGCCGACCAGCCCGGAGACCGCCGTGCTGGAGCGGGTGCCGAACCCGCACGCGGACACCCTGTATCTGGCCCGCTTCACGGCGCCGGAGTTCACCAGCCTGTGCCCGGTCACCGGCCAGCCGGACTTCGCCCACATCGTCATCGACTACGCCCCCGGCCCTTGGCTGGTGGAGTCCAAGTCGCTGAAGCTCTACCTGACCAGCTTCCGCAACCACGGGGCCTTCCACGAGGACTGCACCGTCGCCATCGGCAAGAAGCTGGCCGAGCTGCTGGACCCGAAATGGCTGCGCATCGGCGGCTACTGGTATCCGCGCGGCGGCATTCCGATCGACGTCTTCTGGCAGACCGGCCCGGCCCCGGACGGCCTGTGGCTGCCCGACCAGGGCGTGCCGACCTATCGCGGGCGGGGCTGAGGCCCCCGGCCCGTCAGTCCGCCGCGGCGGCGATGGGCAACCGGATCTCGAAGGTGGAGCCGGCTCCGTTGGGCCGGTAATCGACGCGTCCGCCATGCGCCTCGGGAAGGCCGGTTCCGCCTTATCTCCACACAATCTGCACAGTCCGTCACAATCGTCGCGCGGCTGCATCAAAACTCCACGCGCCAGCGGGGCCGGAGGCGGCTAGCGTCCGGCGCATGACCTCGACCCGTCTTCCGCTCGAAACCCGTGGCCGCCTGTGGCTGACGCGGGCCGAGGCGTGGGCCGACCGGTCGCCGCTGCGGCGGGGCGCCTATGAGTTCCTGTGGTTCGGGCTGAAGCAGGGATGGGCCTGCCTGTTCGGCGGGCTGATGCTGGCGCTGATCCTCGGCACCTTCCTGTTGTGGCCCGAGGCCGCGCCGGTGTCGCGCTACGACTTCCTGGTGGTCGGGGCGGTGGCCATCCAGGCGGGCATGCTGGCGCTGAAGCTGGAGACCTGGGAGGAGGCGCGGGTCATCCTGCTGTTCCATATCGCCGGGACGGTGATGGAGCTGTTCAAGACCGCGCACGGCTCGTGGATCTATCCCGAGGACTCGCTGCTGCGGATCGGGGCGGTGCCGCTGTTCTCGGGCTTCATGTATGCGGCGGTGGGCAGCTACATCGCGCGGGTGCAGCGCATCTTCCACATCACGGTGCGGGGCTATCCGCCGCTGTGGACGACCTGGGGGCTGGCGGCGGCGATCTACGTCAACTTCTTCGCCCATCACTGGCTGCCGGACGTGCGGTTGGTCCTGTTCGCGGCGACGGTGCTGATCTTCGGGCGCGGCTGGTTCTGGTTCACCACGGACCGGCGGCGGCGGCGGATGCCGCTGCTGCTGGGCTTCTTCCTCGTCTCGCTGTTCATCTGGTTCGCCGAGAACCTGGGCACGTTCGGCCGCGCCTGGGCCTATCCGGGTCAGGAGGACGGCTGGGAGATGGTCGGGCTGGAGAAGCTGGGCAGCTGGTTCCTGCTGATGATCATCTCGGTGGTGCTGGTGTCGATCGTGCATCGGCCGGAGGAAGAAGGGCAGGCAGTAGGCAGTAGGCAGTAGGCAGTAGGGAAGAGGAGGGGGAGCGGGTCGCCCTCCTGCCTATTGCCTATCCGCCTACCGCCTCCCTTCACCTCAGCCCCAGGCGCTCACGCCCGCTTCTTCCCGGAAGTCGAAATCGCCGTCGGTGCTCAGCGACAGGGCGCGCCAGGCGTCGAGCTCGGCCTGCAGGCCGGCGATCTTGGCCTCGATCATGCTGACGGCGTCCGTGCCCGCGGCCCAGCGGACCGGCGGCTGGTCTGCGTCGGCCAGGGTGATCAGGGCCAGGCCCAGCTTGGCCGGGTCGCCGGCCTGATTGCGGCTGCGGCTGTCGTAGAAGGTCTTCAGCGCCTCCGAGACGGCGGCGTAGTCGGCGATCGGCTGCGAGCCGTGGCGAACCGAGGTCGGCTCCAGGAAGTCGGTGCGGAAGAAGCCCGGCTCGACCACGGTGGCGTGGATGCCGAAGTCGCGCACCTCGCCGGCGAGGGATTCGGTGAAGCCCTCCACCGCGAATTTCGAGGCGCAGTACAGGCTGCCGCTGGCGCCGCCGACGATGCCGCCGACCGAGGAGATGTTGAAGATGCGGCCCGAGCGCTGGGCCCGCATGGTCGGCAGGACGGCGCGGGTGACGTGCATCAGGCCGAAGACATTGGTGTCGTACTGGGCCTGGGCGTCGTCGGCCGTCGACTCCTCGAACAGCGACAGGTGACCGTAGCCGGCGTTGTTGACCAGCACGTCGATGCGGCCGAAGGCGGCCAGCGCCGCGTCGACGGCGGCCCGGGCGGCGGCGGGGTCGGTCACGTCCAGCGAGACCGACAGCAGGCGGTCGCTGTCGGGGCCGAGGGTCTCGACCAGGGCCGCGCGGTTGCGGGCCGTGGCGACGACGCGGTCGCCGGCGTCCAGAACCGTGCGGACGATGGCGGCGCCGAGGCCGCGCGAGGCGCCGGTGACGAACCAGGTGCGGGGCCCGATCTGGGGAATGGGGGAGGTCATGGGAAGTCTCCTTGTTGGGAGCCCCGGTATGGGCCCCGGGACCGGTCGGGTCGTAGACGGATCACGCCACTCTCTTGCACAATCCCGCCAACCCGCGCCTCGCGCGCTTGTCTTGCGTGTCTGTCAGGGCTTGGATGGCGCCATGAGCCGATTGCACGAACTCGCCGACCTGGTGCGCCGCCATCTGGGGGAGACCTCGCCCGAGGGCGTGGGTCCCGTGACCCTGCCGGGGTTGCAGATCATCGCCAGCAGCGGCGTCACCGAGGCGCAGCAGCTGGTCTATGAGCCGATGCTGTGCCTGATCCTCGACGGGGCCAAGAACACCACCCTGGGGGCCGAGACCCACCCCTACCGCGCGGGACAGTATCTGGTGGTGTCGGCGGACCTGCCGGTCAGCGGGCAGGTGATCGCGGCGCCCTATCTGGCGGTGGGCATACCGCTGGACCCGGCGGTGATCGCGGACCTGATGATGGAGGCGGGCGACGCCCTGCCGGAGGCGCCGCCGGTGCGGGCGCTGGCGGTCAGCGACATGGACGACGACCTGACCGATGCGGTGATCCGGCTGGTCCGCCTGCTGGATCGCCCGCAGGAGGCGCCGGTGCTGGCGCCGCTGATCCGGCGCGAGCTGATGTGGCGGCTGCTGGCCGGCGAGCGCGCCGACATGATGCGCCAGATCGGGGCCGAGGGCGGGCGGCTGTCGCAGGTGCGCCGCGCCATCCGCTGGCTGCGCGTCCACTACGCCGAGCCGATGCGGATCGAGCGGCTGGCCGAGGTGGCGGGCATGAGCGAGACCTCGCTGCACCGCCACTTCAAGGCCGTCACCGCGATGAGCCCGCTGCAGTACCAGAAGCAGATCCGGCTGCAGGAGGCGCGCAACCTGCTGCTCAGCCGGGGCCGGGACGTGGCCGGCATCGGCTTCACCGTCGGCTACGACAGCCCGTCCCAGTTCAGCCGCGAATACGCCCGCCTGTTCGGCCGCCCGCCGGGCCGCGACCTGGAACGGCTGAGGGCCGATCCATCGCTGGCGGTGGCGGTGTGAGCGATGGATGGAGCGAATCCGCCCAGGCTTGGATCGCCGACATGGGCGAGGACGGCGACTATGGCCGCCGGTTCGTCATGGATGCGCCGATGCTGGCCAGGGTGCGCGCGGGCGCCTTCGCCGAGGCGCTGGACGTCGGCTGCGGCGAGGGGCGGTTCTGCCGGATGCTCCAGCACGAGGGCGTCCGGACGGTCGGGATCGATCCGACGCCCGAGCTGATCGCGCGGGCCCGGGAGCTGGACGACAAGGGTGAATACCGCCTGGGCCGCGCCGAGGCGCTGGAGTTCGAGGACGACCGGTTCGACCTGGTGGTCAGCTATCTGTCGCTGATCGACATTCCCGATATCGCCGCCGCGATCGCGGAGATGGCGCGGGTGCTGAAGCCCGGCGGAACGCTGCTGATCGCCAACCTGACCGGGTTCAACACCGCCGGGGCGGCCCATGACATGGGCTGGACCAAGCTGGCCGATGGACGACCGGGCTTCGCGATGGACGGCTATCTGGAGGAGCGGGCCGCTTGGGCTGAATGGCGGGGCATCCGGATCGTGAACTGGCACCGCCCGCTGAGTACCTACATGACCCTGCTGCTGGAGCAGGGGCTGACGCTCACCCGGTTCGAGGAGCCCGCGCCGGTGGGAGGCGATCCGCTGCGCGGAGCCCGCTATGTCCGGGCGCCCTGGTTCATGCTGATGGAATGGACCCGGCCGGCCTGAGGCGGGGTGACCGGTTCGCCGGACATGCTAGAGCGGCATGAGGGAGGGACCATGACCACCACCACGACCGACGTCGTCATCCTGGGCGGAGGGCACAACGGCCTCGTCTGCGCCTTCTATCTGGCGAAGGCCGGGCTGAAGGTGACGGTGCTGGAGCGGCGCCATGTGGTCGGCGGGGCGGCGGTGACCGAGGAATTCCATCCCGGTTTCCACAACTCGACCGCCAGCTACACCGTCAGCCTGCTGAACCCGAAGGTCATCGCCGACATGGACCTGGCCCGGCACGGGCTGACCGTGGTTGAGCGCAAGGTCTCCAACTTCCTGCCCTTCGACGACGGCCGCTACCTGCTGGCGGGGGAGGGGCGCACCCAGGGCGAGGTGGCCAAATTCTCGGCCAGGGACGCGGCGCGCCTGCCCGAGTACGAGCGGCGGCTGGAGGTCGTGGCCGCCATCCTGCGCGACTGGATCCTGAAGAGCCCGCCCAATGTGGTGGAAGGCGGCTGGACCGCCATACTGCCGGAACTGCTGAAGGGGGCGTCGCTGGGCAAGCAGGCGGCGGGGCTGGACGTGCAGGGGCGGCGCGACCTGCTGGACCTGTTCGCCAAGTCGGCGGGCGACTGGCTGGACGGCTGGTTCGAGAGCGATCCGATCAAGGCCCTGTTCGGCTTCGACAGCGTGGTCGGCAACTACGCCAGCCCCTACACGCCGGGCTCGGCCTATGTGCTGCTGCACCACGTGTTCGGCGAGGTGAACGGTCGCAAGGGCGTCTGGGGCCACGCCCTGGGCGGCATGGGGGCGATCACCCAGGCGATGGCGAAGGCCTGCGCGGAGCTGGGCGTCGAGGTGCGGCTGGACACCGCCGTGGCCGAGGTGCTGACCGAGAAGGGGCGGGCCGTCGGCGCGGTGACCGAGGGCGGCGATAAGGTGCGGGCGCGGGCCGTCGTGTCCAACCTGCACCCCCGGCTGCTGTTCGAACGGCTGGTGGACGATGCGGTCGTGCCGGCGGACTTCCGCGAGCGGATCGGGAGCTACCAGTCGGGCTCGGGCACCTTCCGCATGAACGTGGCCCTGTCGGAACTGCCGAACTTCACGGTCCTGCCGGGGCAGGGCGATCACCTGACGGCGGGCATCATCATCGCGCCGACGCTGGACTACATGGACCGGGCCCATGCGAGCGCGCGGCTGAACGGCTGGTCGAGCGAGCCGATCGTGGAAATGCTGATCCCCTCGACGCTGGACGACGGCCTGGCCCCGCCGGGACAGCATGTGGCCAGCCTGTTCTGCCAGCACGTCGCGCCCGATCTGGCGGACGCGCACCGCGACACGGTGGCGGACCTGATGATCGAGACCGTCGACCGGCACGCGCCGGGCTTCAAGGCCTCGGTGGTCGGCCGGCTGGCGCTGGGGCCGCGCGATCTGGAGCGCCGTTTCGGCCTCGTGGGTGGCGACATCTTCCACGGGCGGCTGACGCTGGACCAGCTGTTCAGCGCCCGCCCGGTGCTGGGCCACGCCGATCACCGGATGCCCGTGCCGGGGCTCTACCTCTGCGGCTCCGGCGCCCATCCCGGCGGCGGCGTCACGGGCGCGCCGGGGCACAATGCGGCGCGGGCGGTGCTGAAGGATCTGAAGTGAGGGACTAGGGGCTAGGGGTTAAGTGGAAGAAGGCAGGTCGGCGGACGACCTGAACCCTAGCCCCTAGCCCCTAATCCCTAGCCCCTCGAAACCCCCATCGCCGCCATCAGAGCATCGCGCACGGCCGCCTCGGTGAACGGCTTCTGGATGGTAGGCTGGCCCCGCCAGACATCGGGCAGGCCGCTTTCGCCGTAGCCGGTCGAGAAGATGAAGGGCACGCCGCGCGCCTTCAGCGCCTCGGCGACCGGGAAGACCTGGCGGCCCGCCACATTGACGTCCAGCAGGGCGGCGTCGAGCGGCGTCTCCTCCACGGCCAGCCTCAGGCCGTCGTCGATGTTGGCGGCCGGCCCCACGGGCGTGCAGCCCATGTCCTCCAGAATGGTCTCCAGCAGCATGGCGACGAGGGATTCGTCCTCGACGATCAAGACGCGTCGGCCCGAAAGCGGTGCGGTCATTCACTCTTCTCCCGGTCCAGCGGGACCATAAACTCCGCGGTGAAGCCGGAGGTTGCGTATTCAAGCTTCACCTCGCCCGCCAGGTCGTGGCGGACGTTGCGTTCGATCAGTCGGCTGCCGAAGCCCCGGCGCGTCGGTTCGACGACGGGCGGGCCGTCGATCTCGCGCCAGGTCAGGTGCATGACGGGATTCGTCTGGTCCGCGACCGCCCAATCGATCAGCACCCGGCCTTCGGGCCCCGACAGGGCGCCGTATTTGGCGGCGTTGGTGGCCAGTTCGTGCAGGATCATGCCCAGCGACAGGGCCGCCGCGGCGCCCAGGGCGACGGGCTGGCCGTTCAGGCTGATCCGCTGCGGCCCGTGGGCCTCGGTCTCGTGCTGCAGGATGGCGCGCAGGTCGGCGCCCTCCCAGTGGCTGCGGGTCAGCAGGTCGTGGGTGTGCGACAGGGCCAGCAGCCGGGCCTGGAACCCCTCGGCGAAGGTCTTCGGGTCGGCGTGGGACCGCGCCGTCTGCATGGCGATCGACTGGACCGTGGCCAGGGTGTTCTTCACCCGGTGGTTCAGCTCGTCGATCATCAGCTTCTGCCGCTCGGCGGCGACGATGGTGTCCGTGACGTCGTGGCCCTGCACGAAGATGCCGGCGACCTTGCCCGAGGCGTTCCGGATCGGCTGGTAGATGAAGTTCAGATAGACGGTCTCCAGCGGCCCCTTGGGCGAGCGCTGCAGCTGCACCCGGCTGGCCCGGCCCTCGTGGGGTTCGCCGGTCTCGTAGACGGTGTCCAGAAGCTCGTAGAAGCCCTGGCCGGTCAGCTCGGGCAGGGCCTCGCGGATCGGCTTGCCGGCGATGACGCGGTGGCCGATCAGCTGGGCGTAGGCCGGGTTGTGCATCTGGAACACGTGCTGCGGCCCGCTCAGGATCGTGACGAATCCCGGGGCCTGCATGAACATCTCGACCAGCTGGTTGCGCTCGGTCTGGAGGCGCTGGTTATCCTCCTGCACCGCCTGCGCCCGGCCCAGCACCGCGCCGCCCAGGAGGTCCACCGCATTGGCGCCTTCCATGCCGGCGGTCATCGCGCGCAGGCGCTGAAGCTCGGTGATGTCGGTGGTGTGCTGCAGCAGGAAGACCACCTCGCCCGCCTCGTCGAGGATGGGGGTGTGGGTGGCGCTCCAGAACCGATCCTCGAACAGGGCGTCGCCGTTGGGACCGGGGCGGGAGATGGCGAATTTGACCACGGCCAGATGGTCGGGCTGGCGCGTGTCGCGGGCCTTCTCCAGCGAGGCCCGGACCTGGCGGACGTTCTCGGGCGCCTCCGCGCCGGGACCGGAGTCGAAGGCGGCGAACAGCGGACGGCCGATGGTCGTTTCCCGCGTGCTGCTGGTGACGTCGAGATAAGCCTGGTTGAGACCCGCGATGCGCAGGTCCGGGGTGACCAGCACATAGGGATTGGGCGAGGCGTCGAACGCACTCGCCAGATCGACCGGCAGGCCGCCTGTTTTCGACAATTCCCTCAAGCCGATCCCCACACTCCGGTTACTGTAACACCTTGACCTCGCACCGGTTCCTCAAACCTTAGCAAGAAATACAAACGTCATTTGAGCCTTCGGGCAGGCGGACGCTAGTGTGGGCGGATGTTAGCTTCACTTTTCGCGGCGGCGGCCCTGATGGCGACTCCCACCGATGCTTCGCAGGCCCGTCCGACGGTGGCGATCGCCCAGGGGAATCTGATCGGCCGGGAGACCGACGGCGTCGACAGCTTCAGGGCCATTCCCTACGCCGCGCCGCCGGTGGAGGCCCTGCGCTGGCGTCCGCCCCAGCCGGCCCCGACGTGGACCGATGCGCTGGATGCGGGGCAGGTGGGGGCGATCTGCATCCAGCCGCCGCCCAACGGCGACCCGGGCGTCGGCCCCCTGCCGATGAGCGAGGACTGCCTGACCCTGAACGTCTGGACGCCCCGGGCGCGGACCGGTCCCCTGCCGGTGATGGTCTGGATCCACGGCGGCGGGTACAACAACGGCTCGGGCACCGCCGACCTGTATGACGGGACCCGTCTGGCCGAGCGCGGCGCGGTGGTGGTCACGATCAACTACCGCCTCGGGCGGCTGGGCTTCTTCGACCACCCCGCGCTGGCCGCCGACCGCCTGCCGGGCGAGCGCGCCGGCAACTACGGCGTCATGGATCAGATCGCCGCCCTGGAGTGGGTGCGCGACAACATCGGCGCCTTCGGGGGCGATGCGGGCAATGTGACCGTCTTCGGCGAGTCGGCGGGCGCCGTGGCGGTGACCCAGCTGATGATCGCGCCCGCCGCGCGCGGCCTGTTCCACAAGGCGGTCGTGCAGTCCGGCCTGGGCCGCCAGCGGTCCGCCGAGCTGGCGCTGGACCGGCCCGGCCGCCCGTCGGCGCAGTCGCTCGGGGTGCGCTGGGCGCGCGGCGCGGGAATGCCGATCGACGTCTCCGCAGCGGACCTGCGGGCGGCGCCGCCCGAACTGCTGCTCAGCCCCATGCCGGCCTTCTACAGCGACAACCTGATCGTCGACGGCCAGGTCCTGACCGAGGACGTGGTCGAGGCCTTCGAAGCCGGGCGGCAGGCGCCCGTGCCGATGGTGCTGGGAACCAACAGCGCCGAGTTCTGGTGGATCCGGCCGACCGACGCCGGCGCCTATGGACGGATCGACGACGCCCTGACGGACGCCCAGCACGACGCGCTGCTGAAAGCCTATGGCGGCGCCGCGGGCTATGACGCCCACGTGGTCAGCGATCTGATCTTCAACGAGCCCGCCCGGCAGCTGGCGCGGCTGCACGCGCGGGCAGGGCATCCGATGTACCTGTACCGCTTCGACGTGGTGCCGGACTCCAATCCTGAACCCAGCGGCGGGGCGACCCATGCGTCCGAGCGCCCCTATGTCTTCGACAACCTGCACACCGTCGGGCGGCCGTTGGGCGAGCGGGACGCCCGCGCCGCCACCGCCATGGCCGACTACTGGACCCGGTTCGCCACGGTCGGCGATCCGAACGGCGGCGAGCGCCCGCACTGGCCCGAGTTCGGGGCGCAGCCCGAGCAACTGCTGGAGTTCACCAACGACGGACCTGCAGCCAAGCCGATCCCGTTCGCCGAGCGGCTGAACCTGATCGAGGCCTATTATGCGCGGCTGCGCTGACTGATGTGATTTCCCTCCTCCGAAGCGGGGAGGGACGCCGCGTGGCGCAGCTGCGAATCATTGGCGGTCTGCGCTTGGCGGGTTCAACTGAGTCATGAGGTCGAGGTCCTCGCGCCACTGAAGGTGGTGGTCGCGGGCCCTGTCGCCGGGGTCGCATGCCGTCTTCATGCCCGGAGTGTGGCTGAATCTGTCCCGGTGGATTCCCTCCGCGTCGCCGGCCATCGAAGAGGTCACGACCTGATAGGTCGCTGTCGCCAAGCCCTATAAAAAGACGACTAAAATCAATGGTTCGGCTTCAAAATCTGAGGTCTTTGATGCGCGACTTCAAACGGCCGGGTTCGGAGGAATAGGCGCCGGACGGGCCCGTCAGGTTCGTCTGTGACCCCCTGGCCACAACCCGGATGTGGCCAAATCGGGGCCTTGCGGGCCGCATGACTCCTGTGTCATGTAATCGGTTACACGGTAAACGGACGGACCCGCGGGAAGCGGGCTGGAACCTGCGACCGGTCTGGGAGATCCACCTTGTTCCATTCGATGACGCAGCCTGACGGCGCGGGCGGTCGGGCTTGAAGCCGGCCACCATTCGCGACGTCGCCGAACGCGCGGACGTGTCCGTCGCATCGGTTTCGCGCGTCCTGAACGGCGCCGGCCCGGTGACCGAGGCGACCCGCCAGCGGGTGCTGGCAGCGGTCGAGGCCCTGGAGTACGTGCCGCACTCGGGCGCCCGCAGCCTGTCGACCAGCCGGACCAACACCGTCGGCGTGATCCTTCCCGACCTGTACGGCGAATTCTTCTCGGAGCTGATCCGCGGCATGGACGTCGCGGCCCGGGCCCTGGGCTACCACCTCATCGTTTCGTCCTCGCACGATGACGCCGACGAGGCGTCCTCGGCCATCCGCTCGATGCGCGGCCGGGTCGACGGCCTGATCGTCCTGTCGCCCCATCTGGGCGCCGCCAACCTGGCCTCGGGCCTGGCGGGGCGCATGCCGGTGCTGCTGATGAACGGCGGGGGCGTGGACACAGGCCGTCCTTCGATCATCATCGACAATCACGGCGGCGCCGTCGCCGCGGTCGAGCATCTGGTGGCCCTGGGGCGTCGCCGGATCGCCCATATCGCCGGTCCCGCCGGCAACCTCGAGGCCGAGGCCCGGATGGCGGGCTATCTCGAAGCCATGGCCGCCGCGGGCCTGCCGACGATGGTCGTGGACGGGGCCTTCACCAAGGCCTCGGGCCAGGAAGCGGGCGAGAAGCTGGCCGCGCGGGCGGATCGCCCCGACGCCGTCTTCGCCGCCAACGACAACATGGCGGTCGGGGCGCTGCTGGCCTTCCAGGACGCCGGGCTGCGCGTGCCCGAGGACGTGGCCATGGTCGGGTTCGACGACATTCCGCTGGCCGGGCTGGTCCGCCCCGCCCTGACCACGCTGAAGATCAACATCGCCGAGACGGGCCGCAATGCGCTCGAACGGCTCGTGAGACTCATCGGATCCGCCGCCGACACCGCCTGCGAGGTTGTGCGCCCGGAGCTGGTGGTGAGGGCTTCCAGTAATCCGTTGACGCCGCCGCCCGGGCTGTCCGGTGCGGCGCATACCGACGTTCAGACAATGTCACTTGAAGGGGAGAAACTTTGATGACGAGCAAGACCGGAAAGTATCTGGGGGCGGCCTCCGTCCTCGCTCTGGCGATCTCGATGGCCGCGGCCGGGGGCGCCGCGGCGCAGGTGTCGACCGCGACGCTGCGCGGCACCGTCTATGAGGGGCCCAGCGCCGAGACGGGCGGCACGGTCGTCGCGACCGAAGTCGCCACCGGCTACGTCAGCCGCGGCCGGATCGCCGCTGACGGCGGCTACGTCCTGCCGGGCCTGCGTCCGGGCACCTACCGCGTCCTCGTGACCACCGCCGACGGCCAAACGGCCGAGGACACAGTCACGATCGTTCTGGGTCAGGTCGCCACCCTGGACCTCGATGTGGCCCCTGTTGTAACCGGTTCCACGGACGCCGGCGCGACCGAGCTGGGCGACGTCGTCGTGACCGGCCGCCGCATCTTCGAGGTCCGCACCTCGGAAGTGGCCACCAACGTCAGCCAGCAGCAGATCAACGACCTGCCGCAGATCAGCCGCAACTTCCTGAACTTCGCCGCCCTGGCTCCGGGCGTGCGCGTGCAGGAAGGCGACACCGAGCGCACCATCTCGGCCGGCGGCCAGCCGTCGATGGCGGTCAACGTCTTCATCGACGGCCAGAACCAGAAGTCGCTGATCAACGACGGCGGCATCGCCGGCCAGGACGACAGCCGCGGCAACCCGTTCCCGCAGGCCGCCGTGCAGGAGTTCCGGGTCCTGACCCAGAACTTCAAGGCCGAGTATGAGCAGGCCTCGTCGGCGATCATCACCTCGGTGACCCGTTCGGGCACCAACGAGTTCGCCGGTGACTTCTTCGTCACCTACCAGCCGTCGAACTGGGTCGGGCGGAACGTGTTCCTGCCGAGCAGCAGCGCTCGCCCGCGCCTGGATCGCATGCAGTACGGTGGTTCGATCGGCGGTCCGATCATCGAAGACAAGCTGCACTTCTTCTTCACCTACGAGCGCAAGGACGAGACGCGCGAGCGTTCGGTCTTCCTGAACCGCACGGAATACAACCCGCTGTTCGCGAGCGAGCTGGGCACCTTCGAGGCGCCGTTCGAACAGGATCTGTTCTTCGGCAAGCTGTCGTGGTCGATCGACGACCGCCAGCGCCTGGACCTGAGCGCGACCTACCGGACCGAGCAGGACATCCGCGACTTCGGCAACGGCGCCACCGCCTACGCCCGCGCCCAGGCGATCAACGTCGAGTACCGCTCGCTGAACCTGCGCCACCAGTTCCAGGGCGACGGCTTCCTGAACGAAGTCTCGGTCGACTATCTGGAGTCGCAGTACAATCCGCAGGCCCTGAACTTCAACCAGAGCGGCGCCCGCTTCGTGGAGTACGGCGACGCCAGCACCGGCGTCGGCGGCCTTCCGGGCTTCCAGTTCGGCTACGGCACCATCGCCTCGACGATCTTCACCAACGGCGGCGGAACGAACAACCAGGACCTGACGCAGGAGGTCCTGACCTTCCGTGACGACCTGACGTTCAGCGACATCGACTGGATGGGCACTCACACCCTGAAGATGGGCGTGAAGTACTCGATGCAGACCCTGTATGTTTACAAGCAGTTCAACCGGAACCCGTTCTTCACCTACGACGTCGATGCGCGTCCTGAGGTCAACGGCACGCGGACTATCCCGACCCAGGTGTCGCTGAACCTGCCGGTGGATCCGGTCGACGCCGAGAACAACGTCTTCGGCGCCTACATCCAGGACGACTGGCAGATCACCGACAAGCTCGAGGTCAATCTCGGCCTGCGCTGGGACTATGAGGACAACGCGGTCAACAACGACTGGCGTACGCCGGACGTGGTCCGCCGCCTGCTGACGGCCATCGACGGCGTCGCCGGCTTCGATTTCCCGTCCTACCTCGACATCAACGACTACATTTCGGACGGCAAACGCGACGCCTTCAAGGACGCCTGGCAGCCGCGCATCGGCTTCAGCTACGACGTGTTCGGCGACGAGCGTACGGTGATCTTCGGCGGCGCCGGCCGGTACTATGACCGGATCGCGTTCAACTTCGCCTTCGACGAGCGTTTCAAGCCCTACCAGTTGAACAAGACCATCTACTTCTCGCCGGCCGGCGGGTCGTATGGCGGCCGCACGGACACCGTGGCGTGGAACCCGATCTACGCCACCCCGGCGGGTCTCGACACCCTGCTGCAGGGCACGGTCGGCCGCGGCGAAATCTTCCTGATCAAGGACGACGCCCCGCCGCCGCTGACGGACCAGTTCAACATCGGCGTCCGCCAGAAGTTCGGCGACTGGCAGACGGCCGTGACCTTCTCCTGGGCCAAGACGAAGAACGAGTTCGGCTGGTACCGCGCCAACATCGACCCGACGAACAATCAGGTTCCGGCGGCCGTCCGTCCGTCGGCGCTGATCGATCCGGTGACCGGCCTGCCGTTCAACTTCAATGACGGCGTCTTCGTCTCGAACCACGACCGTGAGCGCGACTATCAGGCGATCTTCATCACCGCCGACAAGCCGTTCACCCGGGACAGCGGCTGGGGCTTCAACCTGGCCTACACCTTCACGGAAGCCACCCAGAACGGCAGCCGCGACCAGGGCACCGGCAACTTCGACTTCGACTATCCGTGGACCTCGTACACCCCCGAGTTCAACTCGCCGGGCGCCGAGCGTCACCGCCTGGTCATGTCAGGCACGGTGCAGCTGCCGTACGACTTCCGCCTGTCGACCCTGATCACCCTGGGCTCGGGCCTGCCGTTCACGAAGTTCAACCCGGGCAGCGGGGCCAAGCCCGGCTGGTTCGAGGCCTATCCGGACAAGAAGGACTTCATCATCCCGAACGCCTGGGCCTACCGTCAGGTCGATCTGCGGATCGCCAAGGAGATCGAACTCCCGAACGGCGACTTCGTCGAACTGACCTTCGACGCGATCAACGTTCTGGATTTCAAGAACTTCAGCAGCTTCAACCAGACCTACCGGATCAACAACAACACGCCGGATTCCGCTCTGAACCCGACGTTCGGCAATCCGACCGCCCAGTTCCTGCCGACGCGCAGCTTCCAGGTCGGCCTGCGCTACCGCTGGTAATCGTCTCCTGAGCCTGACGGCCGCCCCTGGGGCCAACCCCGGGGGCGGCCGATTTTTTGACTGAGTGTATTTTCGAGTAAGGATGGACCCCATGGATCGCAGACGGTTTCTGATGGGCTCCGCCGTCGCCGGCGCGGCCCTCGCGGCGGCGGGGTGCACGACCATGGCTCAGCCTGCCGTCTCGCCGATCCGGACCCGCGTCGATCCCGCCGTCCATGACCTGCAACGCCGGACCTTCGACTGGTTCGTCCACGTCACCGACCGCTCGACCGGCCTGACGCCCGACCGCTGGCCGACGCCGTCCTTCAGCTCCGTCGCCGCCGTGGGCTTCGCCCTGACCTGCTGGCCCGTCGGCGTCGAACGCGGCTGGATGAGCCGCGAGGAGGCGCGCGAGCGCACCCTGACCACCATCCGCTTCTTCCACGACCTGCCGCAGGGGCCGGAGGCCGCCGGCGTGGGCGGGTACAAGGGCTTCTTCTACCACTTCCTCGACATGAAGACCGGCCACCGCTTCGGCCGCACCGAGCTGTCGACGGTCGACACCACCTTCCTGGTCGCGGGCATGCTGTTCGCCGCCCGCTGGTTCGACGGGGAGCACCCCGCCGAGGCCGAGATCCGGCGTCTGGCCCAGGCCGTCTACGACCGGGTCGAGTGGGACTGGGCCGTGGTCCGTCCGAACCGCATCACCATGGGTTGGCACCCGGAGAGCGGCTACATCCCGGCCGACTGGAACGTCTACAACGAGGGCATGCTGGTCCTGCTGCTGGCCATCGGCAGTTCGACCCATCCCGTGCCGACCACCGTCTGGGATGAGTGGTGCAGTGTCTACGACCACAGCTGGACCGACCGCTGGGGCCCCAAGCACCTGCATTTCGCGCCCCTGTTCGGGCACGAGTTCAGCCACATGTACGTCGACTTCCGCGGCATCCAGGATCCGTGGCTGCGTCAGCAGCAGGCCGAGATGCCGGGCTTCGACTATTTCCAGAACAGCGTCCGCGCGGTCGAGGCCCAGCGCAAATACGCCATCGACAACCCGCAGGGCTGGGCCGGCTATTCGGAGAACGTCTGGGGCCTGACCGCCTGCGACGGGCCGGGCGACTTCCGCCAGGTGATCGACGGGCGGGAGCGCGAGTTCTTCAGCTATTCGGCGCGCGGCCCGGGCGAGCGTGACGACGGCACGATCGCGCCGACGGCGGCCATGGCCTCCATCCCCTTCGCGCCCGACCACGTCACCGCCTGCCTGAAGGCGATGAAGGCCCGCTACGGCGCGGGAATCTACACCCGCTACGGCTTCCTGGACTCGTTCAACCCGACCCTGACCGAGAGCGGATCCGAACTGCGCCACGGCAAGATCCTGCCGGGCATCGGCTGGGTCGCCGACGACTACCTGGGCATCGACCAGGGCCCCATCGTCATCCAGATCGAGAACCATCGTTCGGACCTGGTGTGGAAGCATATGCGCGGCGAGCCCAACCTGACGCGCGGCCTGCAGAAGGCCGGCTTCACCGGCGGCTGGCTGGACGCATGAGCCTGACCCGGCCGGATCGGCGGACGGCGCTCGGCCTTCTGGCCGGGGCGGCCGCGTCCGGCCTGACGGCCTGCGGCCCTCGCAATGACGGCCGGATCCACCTGCGCTTCTGGGCCATGGGCAATGAGGCGACCAACGTCGGCCAGATCCTGCCGGAGTTCGAGCGGCTGAACCCCGGCATCCGGGTCGAGGTCCAGGCCCTGCCGTGGACGGCGGCCCACTCCAAGCTGCTGACCGCCTATGCCGGCGCCTCGCTGCCGGACGTCAGCCAGGTGGGCAACACCTGGGTGTCCGAGATGACCGCCATCGGCGCGATCAGCCCGACGCCGGACTTCGCCGCCGACCTGCTGACCGACCAGTTCCCGGCGGTGCTGGACACCAACCGCATCAACGGCCGCCCGATGGCGACGCCCTGGTATGTGGACACGCGGCTGATCTTCTACCGCTCCGACATTCTCGAGCGCGCCGGCTATGACGCCGTGCCCCAGACCTGGGCCGAGTGGAAACAGTCGATGCACGCGGTCAAGCGCGTGGTCGGGCCGGACAAGTACGCCGTGCTGCTGCCGGTCAACGAGTTCGAGCAGCTGCTCACCTTCGGCCTGCAGGGCGACGAGGCCCTGCTGCGCGACCGGGACACGCGCGGCAATTTCGCCAACCCGTCCTTCATCGCGGCCCTGGCCTTCTACAAGAGCCTGTTCGACGAGAAGCTGGCCCCGCTGGCCTCGGCGGCGCAGATCTCCAACGTCTGGACCGAGTTCGAGCGCGGCTGGTTCAGCTTCTACTTCTCCGGCCCGTGGACCATCGGCGACTTCAAGACGCGGCTGGCGCCGGGCACCCGCTGGATGACTTCGGGCGTGCCGGGGCCGACTGGGCCGGGGGCCTCGGCGCCCGGCGGGTCGTCGCTGGTCGTCTACCGCTCGTCGCCGCATCAGGAGGCGGCGTGGAAGCTGGTCCGCTACCTGTCCGAGCCGCGCGTGCAGGCGATCTTCAACGGCATCACCGGCAACCTGCCGGCCCGCGAAAGCGCCTGGGCCGCGCCGACGGTGGCGAATGATCCCTACATCGCCGCCTTCAAGGGCCAGCTGTCGCGGGCGAAGGCGGTGCCCAAGGTGCCGGAGTGGGAGCGGATCGTGACCGAGATGCAGATCGTGGCCGAACGCATGGTGCGCGGCGAATACACGCCCGCGACCGCCGCGGCCGAGATCGACCGCCGCGCCGACCGGCTGCTGGAGAAACGCCGCTGGATGATCGAACAGGGGAGGGCCGAATGACCGCCCAGCCCGTACCGCACGCGGGCGGCGCGCCCATGACCCGCAAGCGCGAGCGCGCGGCCTGGGGCTTCGTCGCCCCGGCGCTGATCGCCATCGGCGTCTTCTTCGCCATTCCGGTGTTCGCGGCCCTGCTGCTCAGCCTGACCGATTTCGACATCTATGCGCTGGCCGACATCGGCAACATGCGCTTTGTCGGCCTGCAGAACTACGAGCGGCTGTTCACCAATCCGCTGTTCTGGGGCGCGATGAAGAACACTGGCCTGTTCGCCGTGCTGGGCGTGCCGCTGTCCATCGCCACCTCGCTGGGCGCCGCCGTGATCCTGAACGCGCGGGTGGTGAAGTGGCGGCCGCTGTGGCGGGTGATGTTCTTCGCCCCCTATGTGACCACCCTGGTCGCCACGGCGGTGCTGTGGAACTACCTGCTGCACACCCGTTACGGCGTCATCAACTGGGCCATCTCCAGCGTGGGCCTTCAGCCGGTGGACTGGCTGGGCGATCCATCGACCTCCATCCCGGCCATCCTGATGTTCGTGGTGTGGAAGATTTTCGGCTACAACATGCTGATCTTCCTGGCGGTTCTCCAGACCGTACCCGACGACCTGTATGAGGCCGCGCGCATCGACGGGGCCGGGCCGTGGAAGCAGTTCCGGCATGTGACCCTGCCGGCCATCGCCCCGACCCTGCTGCTGGTCTCGATCATCTCGGTGGCGGGCTTCTTCCAGCTGTTCGCCGAACCCTATGTGATGACCCAGGGCGGGCCCGCCCAATCGACCGTGACGGTGCTCTACTTCATGTACGAAGAGGGCTTCAAATGGTGGAACCTGGGCTCCGCCAGCGCCGTGGCCTTCGTCCTGTTCCTCTGCATCCTGGCGGTGACCCTGGTGCAGCTGGCGGTGGCCAGGCGGGTGGGGGCGTACGAATGAAGCTGCGCCCGATCCTGCTCAATGTCGCCGTCGCCGCGATCGCCCTGCTGGTGCTGTTCCCGCTGGCCTGGATGCTGTCGGTCAGCTTCATGTCGACCGGCGAAGCCTCGGCCTTCCCGCCGCCGCTGCTGCCCAAGGTCTGGACGCTGGAGCACTATCGCGACCTGTTCGTGAGCCAGGGCATGGGCCGCTATCTGTGGAACAGCTTCGCCCTGGCGACGCTGGGCACCGTGCTGGCCCTCCTGTTCACAGTGCCGGCCGGCTACGCCTTCGCCAAGCTGCGGTTCCGGGGACGGGAGCGGATCTTCCAGATCCTGGTCGGGGCGCTGGTGGTGCCGGCCCAGATCGGCACCCTGCCGCTGTTCCTGATGCTGAAGTCGATGGGGCTGGTGAACACCTACGCCGGGGCGCTGGTGCCGTGGCTCGCCTCGATCTTCGGCCTGTTCCTGGTGCGCCAGTACGCGCTCAGCATTCCCGACGAGATGCTGGAGGCCGCCCGCATCGACGGGGCCAGCGAGGGGCAGATCTTCCGCCGGGTGGTGCTGCCTACGCTGCAGCCGATCGTGGTGACCCTGGCGCTGTTCGTCTTCCTGGGCAGCTGGAACGACTTCCTGTGGCCGCTGATCATCCTGACGGACCAGTCCAACTACACCCTGCCGGTGGCGCTGGCGGCGCTGTCGCGCGAGCATGTGCAGGACGTCGAGCTGATGATGGCCAGCGCCGTCATCACCGTCGCCCCGGTGCTGATCCTCTTCCTCGCCCTGCAACGCTACTACATCCGCGGCATGCTCGCGGGCAGCGTGAAAGGCTGAACCAAATCGTCCGCTCATCCCGGTGAGAGCCGGGACCCAGTATTTTTGGGCGAAGGAGCGGAACCGGGATCACACCGTCGCTGATCCCCTGAACGCCGGCGTCACGCTGGACAGGACTGGGTCCCGGCTTTCGCCGGGATGAGCGGAGAGTTTGTATGCGCCCGTTTCTCATCGCCGCCGCCTTCGCCCTGGCCCTCGCGCTCCCGGCTCACGCCCAGACCCCCCGCGCGCTCGACACGTTCGAGACCCTGACCCCGTGGAAGGCTGACGCCTCCACCGACGTGTCCTCGGCGATCTCGGCCGTCGACGGCCACGACGGCCGGGCGATGCGGCTGGACTACGACTTCAACGGCCGGTCCGGCTACGCCTTCGCGGCGCGGACGCTCGATCTGGCGATCCCCGACAACTACGAGATCAGCTTCTGGGCGCGCGGCGAGATGCTGCCCAATACGCTCGAGATCAAATTCACCGACGCCTCGGGCGAGAACGTCCACTGGCGCCAGGTGCGGGCCTTCCAGGCCGCGAACGGCTGGACCCGCTACACGATCAAGAAGCGCCAGATCATCTGGGCCTGGGGGCCGAACCCCGACCGCACCTTCCGCGGCGCCGCGCGGATCGAGTTCGTGGTCACGGCGGGGCAGGGCGGAAAAGGCTGGCTGGAGATCGACCAGCTGGAGCTGCGCGACCTGCCGCCCGAGCCGTCGGTCGCCCCGCGTCCGGTGGTGAGCGCGTCCAGCGAGGACGGCGTCAACCTGGCCGCCCGCGCGGTCGATGACGATCCGCTGACCTTCTGGCGCACCACGGGGGCGGGGGCGCAGAGCCTGACCCTGGACCTCGGCTATGAACGGGAGTTCGGGGGACTGACCCTGCGCTGGGCCGAGCGGATGGCGGCGTCGCGCTATCGGCTGATGGCGTCGTCGGACGGGCGCGACTGGCGCGAGCTGGCGGCGGTGAACGGCGGTGACGGCGGCGTCGACTGGCTGCGCACGCCCGAGGCCTCGGCCCGCTGGCTGCGCCTCGACCTGGAGGCGCCCCGCGACGAGAGCGGCGTCGTCGGTCAGGCGGGCGCGGGGCAGCGCCTGGGCCAGGCGGCGGCCGACGCCTATGCGCTGAACAGCCTCGAGATCGAGCCGCTGTCGTTCGGCGAGACCCCGACGACCTTCATGCTGGCCGTGGCCGGGGAGAGCCGCCGCGGCCTCTATCCGCGCGGCTTCGCGGGCGAGCAGCCCTACTGGACCCTGGTCGGCGTCGACGGCGGCGGCGAGAGCGGCCTGATGGGCGAGGACGGCGCGATTGAGCTGCGCAGGGGTGGGCAGACCGTCGAGCCGTTCGTGCTCGACAACGGTCGGCTGGTGACCTGGGCCGATGTGAACATCACCCAGAGCCTCGCGGGCGGCGACCTGCCGATCCCCTCCGTGACGTGGGAAGGCGACGGCTGGACCCTCAAGACCACAGCCTTCGCGGAGGGCGGGCGGCGTCCGCCGTCGATCTATGGCCGCTATGACCTGACCAACATCTCGGATCGCCCGCGCACCCTGACGCTGGCGCTGGCCGCGCGCCCGTTCCAGGTCAACGGGCCGAGCCAGTTCCTGACCACGCCCGGCGGCGTGGCCCCTATCGAAGGCATGACCTGGCAGACGCACGGCGTCTTGCCGCTGGTCGGCGGCGCCGCCGTCCGGCCCATCGTCGCGCCGGATCGCTATGTCGCCTCGACCTTCGACGCGGGATCGGACCCGCAGAGTCTTCTGGCCTCGGGCCGCACCAGTGGCCGGACCGTGGTGGACCCTACCGGCCTGGCCTCCGGCGCATTCGTCTATGAGGTGACGCTGGCGCCGGGCGAGACGCGAACCTTCGGCTTCATGTCGCCGCTGACCAGAAGCCATCTGTATGCCTACGACACCCAAGGCGCGGACGACCCCGCCGCCTTCTTCTCGGCGCGGCAGGCCGAGACCGCCGCCCAATGGCGCGAAAAGCTGGACCGGTTCGACATCACCCTGCCGCCGGCCGCCGGGCCGGTGGAGGCGGTGATGAAGGCCTCGCTGGCCCATATGCTGATGTCGCGGCAGGGGCCGATCCTGCAGCCGGGGACGCGCAGCTATAACCGCAGCTGGATCCGCGACGGGGCCATGATGGCCGAGGGGCTGAACCGGCTGGGCCACGCGGACCTGTCGGCCGACTATCTGCGCTGGTTCGCGCCGCTGGTGTTCGACAACGGCAAGGTGCCGTGCTGCGCCGACAGCCGGGGCGCCGATCCGGTGCCCGAGAACGACAGCCATGGCGAGTTCGTCTTCCTGGCCGCCGAGGCCTATCGCTACACCGGCGACGCGGCGCTGCTGCGCTCGGTCTGGCCGCAGGTGCAGGGCGCCATCCGCTACATGGACGAGCTGCGCGCCTCGACCCGCACCGCCGAGTTCGAGGCGGCGGACAAGCGCCACCTCTACGGCCTGCTGCCCCCGACCATCAGCCACGAGGGCTATTCGGACCGTCCGGCCTACAGCTATTGGGACGACTTCTGGGGGCTGCGCGGCTACGGCGACGCGGTCTTCATCGCCGAGACCCTGGGGGACGCGGAGGCCGCCGCCCGCTTCCGGGCCTCGGAGGCCCAGTTCAAGGCCGACATCATGGCCTCGATCACCGCGACGGCGCGGGCGCACGGCATCGACTGGATCGCCGGCGCCGCCGACCGGGGCGATTTCGACGCCACCTCCACCACCATCGCCCTGTCGCCGGGCGGGTTGGTCGACGACCTGCCGCAGGACCTGCTGACCGGCACCTTCGACAAGTGGTGGGAGAACTTCACCGCCCGGCAGGAGAACCGCCAGGGGTGGAAGGACTACACGCCCTACGAACTGCGCAATGTCGGGGCCATGGTGCGTCTGGGACGACGGGATGAGGCGCTGCGGGCGCTGGACTTCTACTTCGCCGACATGCGTCCCCGGGCCTGGAACGGCTGGGCCGAGGTGGTGGGCCGCGACGAACGCGAGCCGCGCTTCATCGGCGACATGCCGCACGCCTGGATCAGCTCGGACTACATCCGCTCGGCCCTGGACCTGCTGGTCTATGAGCGCGACAGCGACCACGCCCTGGTGCTGGCCGCCGGCGTGCCGACCGCCTGGCTGGAGGGCGAGGGCGTCGGGGTTCGCGCGGTCCGCACCCCCTACGGGGCGCTGACCTATCGTCTGCGCCGGGACGGACGCGGCTTTGTGCTGACGCTGGAGCCGGGCGTGACGCCGCCGGGCGGGTTCGTCATCCCGTGGCCGAAGGGCCAGACGCCGCCAGCCGCCGTGCGGATCGACGGCCGCGCGGCGGCCTTCGCCGACGGGGAGCTGAAGATCCCCGCCGGCGCGCGCCGGGTGGAGCTGCGCTGATCAGGAGGCGGCGGGCGGGGCCTCGACGACGGGCTCGGCAGCCGGAGCGGCCTCGCCCTCGCAGTAGACCATCCCCTCGACGTTGAAGTCGCCGGGCCGGCCGCCGTAGTGCTCGTACAGCACCGTCGGGCGCACCGCGGTGTGGATGATCTTGCGCTTCACCTTGCCGCCGCACAGCTCCTGCGCCCGCCGTTCCCAGTAGGCCATGGCGGTGTCGGGATCGGGCCGGATGACGCGGACGGTATGGCCGCCGTCCGCCGTCGGGGTGTCCAGATAGCCGTAATAGGCCTTCTCGGGGCCGCCGATCATGACGTAGCCATGATCGGTCATGCACCCGCCGGCGCCCAGGCCCGCCAGGGTGATGAGGGCCGCCGTCCGGGCGACGCGGCTCATCGCGAGCGGCGCGACGGGCGGGCGGCCTCGCGGATCGCGGTCATGCGGTCCTGGTGCACGCGCGCGATGCTCATGGTGTTGCCGTAGGTGGTGAAGCCCACGACCTCCGCCGGCGACGAGACATAGGAGCCGGTGATGGTCCCGGCGCCGATGCGGCGCACGGTGCGGCCGTCGGGCAGGGTCTCGACCAGTTCATCCTGGCCGATCAGGCTGGGCACCGCCGTCCGGTTCAGGTCCAGCAGCGTATAGCGGGCGATGAAGACGTGCGCGTTCTCGATCTCGGCGCGCAGCAGGGCGCCGTTGTCCTTGATCCATTCGCGGGCCAGGAAGATGCCGATCTCCCCCTTGGTCAGCTCGTCGTCGCGGGCCTGCTCCAGCTCCTTGTTCATGGCCTTGAAGGCGTCGGTGCCTTCCACCGGCATGGCGCCGTTCTCGTCGCGGGCGCTCTCGTGGATGGAGGCGATCAGACGCTCGCGCAGGTCCGGCGTCAGGACCGGGATCGGCAGCTGGCGCGAGTTGTAGGTGAAGGTGTTCCGATAGGTCGGGCCCGACAGTTCGGACTTCGGCGGCGACCCTTCGAAGGTATAGGGGGTCACATACGGGATCGCCGGATTCAGATAGCTGATCGTCACGATCACCTGCAGCGTGCTGGCGTCCTCGGACAGGCGGTAGTCGGCGTCGATCTCGACCGTGTCGTTGAGCGGCTCGGGCGCGGTGAGCTTCTGGACGGTGCTCACCTCCGAGAAGACGACGCCGGTCCCGCCCGACGCCGCGGCCATCTGCCGGCGGAATTGCTCGGCCAGCGAGGCGTTGATCTCATCAACCGGCATGACCTCGGCGATCTCGTCGGAGACCTTGCCGGCGCGCCGGGCCGGGAAGGAGTTCATGATCGCATCCATGGTCGCGGTGACCAGGGCGCCGATCAGGCCGTAGCCTGCGCCGGCGGCGGAGCTGTCCTGGGCGAACCAGGTCTTGGCGACGCCGTGGTTGTCCTCGACCACCACGATGGGGGTCGGCCCCATCGCCGCGGCCTGCTCCGCGTTCAGCGGACGCATGTTCGGCACCGGCGCTGTCGCGCAGGCGGCCAGAGACGACGCGACAAGCGCGCTGACGACAAGATTTCGCATGATACCCCCCAAGTCGTCTCCCCAGACGACACGCGGGTTAGCCTATCTTCGGGCGGGAGTGAGTCAACCGCGGCGCGTGCGGCGTGCGGACGCGCTCCCCACGATCCCTATGGCAACCGCGTCCGCCCGATCACTCGTAGTTGCTGCTGTAGCCCTGGCCGTGGGCCAGGTTGCCGAACTTGGTGGTGTCGGCGTCGAAGCTCAGCTTGACGATGCCGATGGGGCCGTGGCGCTGCTTGCCGATGACGACCTCGGCCTGGTGCTCCAGCCGGTCCATGTCCTGCTGCCACTGCAGGTGTTCCTCGGTGCCCTCCTTGGGCTCGGCCCGGCCCAAGTAGTAGCTTTCGCGGTATACGAACATCACGCAGTCGGCGTCCTGCTCGATCGAGCCCGATTCCCGCAGGTCGGACAGCTGGGGCCGCTTGTCCTCGCGCTGCTCGACCTGACGCGACAGCTGCGACAGGGCGATGATCGGCACCGACAATTCCTTGGCCAGGGCCTTCAGACCGCCGGTGATCTCGGACACTTCCTGCACCCGGTTCTTCTGGCTGTTCTCGCCGGTGGTGATGAGCTGCAGGTAGTCGACGATGATCAGGTCCAGCCCGTGCTCCATCCGCTTCAGCCGCCGCGCGCGGGCGGCCAGCTTGGAGATGGACAGGCCGCCGGTGGCGTCGATGTAGAGCGGGCTCTCGCCGATCTCGACCGCCGCGTCGCGGATCTTGCCGAAGTCCGAGGCGTCGATCTCGCCCTTGCGCAGCTTGTCGGACGACACGCCCGAGGCGTCGGCGAGGATACGCATGGCCAGCTGCTCGGCGCTCATTTCCAGCGAGTAGAAGGCGACCACCCCGCCGTTGACCGTCTTGCGGCCCTCGGGCGTCGGCTCCCAGCGATACGAGCGCGCCACGTTGAAGGCGATGTTGGTGGCCAGCGCCGTCTTGCCCATCGACGGACGGCCCGCGAGGATCAGCAGATCGGACGGGTGCAGCCCGCCCAGCTTGGAGTCCAGGTCGTCCAGGTGGGTCGCCAGACCGGCCAGCTTGCCGTCGCGCTGATAGGCCTCGGCGGCCATCTGCACGGCGCCGGACAGGGCGTGGGAGAAGCTGACGAAGCCGGAGGACGGCTTGCCCGTCTCGGCCAGCGAATAGAGGGTCTGTTCGGCCTGTTCGATCTGCTCGTCGGCGGGCGTCTCGGGGTTGGGCGCCTCCTTGATGATCTCGCCGCCGATGCGGATCAGGTCGCGGCGCAGGGCCAGGTCGTAGACCACGCGGGCGTAGTCGGGGGCGTTGGCGCCGGGCGGGGCGCGGTCGACCAGATCGGCCAGGTAGCGCAGGCCGCCGAACTCCTGGAAGGCCGGGTCCTGCTTGAACCGCTCCATCAGGATGGTGGGCTCGGCCAGCATGCCCTGACGGATGTGGTCCTCGATCGCCTCGTAGAGCCGCTGGTGGAAGGGCTCGTAGAAATGGCTGCCGCGCAGCCGGTCGCTCAGCCGCTCGAACACCCCGTTGTCGAACATCAGGGAGCCGAGCAGCGCCTGCTCCGCCTCAAGGTTGTGCGGCAGGGCGGTGATGGAGCCGTGATCCATGGACGGAAAGGCGGCGGGAGCGAAGGCGTTCATCGTCATGCTCATGCCCTTACCAGGGCGATGCGTCATGCTTGGACGTACCCTTGGCGGGGGACAAATTCCGGGGCGCTGTGGGCAGTCCGGAATTCCGTAACCGGATCAGTTAACGGCTTGGAGCCTGATCGGTTGAGGTGGAATCGCTTCGCGATTTCACCGACGCCGTGAATCCGGCTCCAGAATTATGCTGGAGCGAAATCTGAGCCGAGTTGGACGGCGTCCAACTCAACCGATTTCGCTCTAGCCCGGGCAGGGATAGCGCGACCCCATCCAGGACCGGACGCCGTCCGTGACGCTCATGCGCTGACGGCGAGCCTGGGGGATGCCGTTCAGATAGGCGAGCACCTCACTGACGTCGACGTTGATCCGCGAGGGCGGACAGGCGGGCGGCGTGCGGCTGTCGGCCCGGGCGGACACGATCTCGTTCAACACCGCGCGAAGCGCCCGCTCGCCCTCGCTCCTCAGCCGGTAGGCGTCGGGGTGCAGCGCGGCCGTTGCATTCAGCGGGATGCGATTGGCGCGGGTGACGAAGGAGTCCAGCGTCATGGCGGCCTGGGCCGAGGCCGAACCGACGACCAGACAGGCGGCCAAGGCCGCGACGACGAATGCCCGCATGAACCGCTCCCTCCGAACGGTCTAGCTTGCCGTGGAATTTGCGGCCAAACAACGGTCGATGGCGCGGACGGCGAACCGTCCGCGCCGCCGCCGTCACCAGTTCAGGGCGACGCGGGCGTAGACGAAGCGCCCGTTGAAGCCGAACGGCGAGAAGTTGGAGAAGGGGAAGGCCCCCGAGGTGTTGTTCGCCGGCAGGATTTGTTCGGCGTACTCATCGAAGGCGTTGTCGGCGCCGACGGCCAGGGTGACCCGGTCGGTCAGGCTGTAACGGGCCTCCAGATCGACGACGAGGGATTCGCCCAGCTGCAGGTCGGTCGCCGCCGTCGCGCCGGGGGCCAGCACGTCGCCGAAGCCGGTGACGCGGATCGTCCCGCCGAACTTGTCCTTGCTCCAGTCGGTCTGGGCCACGACCTTCCACGGCGGCGTGCCTTCCTCGAACCGCAGGGTGGCCTGGCGCGCGAACAGGGAGACGGGCGTGGGCAGGATGCCCGAGGCCGTGGTCGGGGTCTTGGTCACCTTGAAGTCGTTGACGTTGGCCGCCAGCGTGAAGTCCAGCCGGCCGAAGCCCTCGTCGATCCGGTAGCGCGCGACCACGTCCAGGCCGGTCGTCTCGGTGTTCACCCCGTTGATGAAGAAGCGGGCGGCGGAGGCGCCGTAGGGCTGCAGCAGGTCGAAGATGGCCCGGGCGTTGGTGCCGACCGCCGCCGTGGCGCTGCCGGTCAGGGTCTCCGACAGGACGATGCGGTCATCCACGTCGATGCGGTAGGCGTCGGCCGTCAGTTCGAACGCGCCCTTCCGGTAGACGACGCCCAGCGAATAGTTGGTCGAGGTCTCGGCCTCCAGCGGCGTGCCGCCCAGCGCCAGTCCCACCGGGCTCACCGATGGGAAGGTGCCGGTCTCGTACGGGACGTTGGAGATGTAGAGGATGGCCGTCTGGGTGAAGTACTGCTGCTGCAGGCTGGGCGCCCGGAAGCCGGTCGAGACCGCGCCGCGGACGGCGAAGCTGGGCGTGAAGTCGTAGCGCGCCGCCAGCTTGCCCGAGACGTTGTCGCCGAAGTCGGAATAGTCCTCGTAACGGGCGGCCGCCGAGACGGTGAAGTTCTCGAACACCTCGCCTTCCAGGTCGATGTAGACGCCGACGTTGTGCCGGTCCTCGTCCACCTCATTGGCGGGGGTGAAGCCGGTGAAGCCGCGCGAGCCCCAGCTCAGGTCCGTGCCGCCGACGTTGAGGAAGGTCCCACGCTGGTAGGAGCCCGGCTCGCCCGCGCCGATCTGATAGCTTTCCTGACGCGCCTCCAGGCCGAAGGCGACGTTCAGCGGGCCGTATAGCCCCACCTCGTACTGGCGCGCGGCGTCGATGCCGAGCACCAGCTGGTCATAGGTCAGGGAGCCCGCGTCGAAGCTCGTGGGCGAGGTCGGCCCCAGCGACGGGTTCAGGGTGTTCTCGACCCCGAACTCGATCTCGTTGCGGCCGTAGCCCACGTTGATGTCCACGTCGAAGCCGCCGGCCTGGCCGCGCACGCCGGCGGCGGCGGTCCAGTCGGTGCTGTCGGTCAGGATGTAGGGCAGGTAGCCGTCCGGATAGATCCGGCCCGGCCCCGGATAGGCGGGGTTCTGGGCGTTGTCGTCGGGCGTGCGGTAGAAGGCGGCGGCCGAGGCGTCGCGCGTCTGGTAGCCCGCCCAGCCGTAGGCCTCCCAGCCCGCCGCCAGCGGCTTGCCGGCGTTCAGATAGATGGCCAGGTCCTCGGACTCCGGATCGCCCTGGCCGCCGCGAACGCGGGCCGGGGCGTAGCGCGGGTCGATGTCGCTGCGGTTGGTGCGTTCGCGGTCGCGATACTCGATCGAGGCGGTGATGAAGCCGTCCGAGCCCAGCCCGAACCCTTGCCAGCCCGAAACGGTCAGGCTCTCGCCGTCCGAGATGTCGTCGTTCCGGCCGTAGTAGCCGCTGTAGTCGGTCAGATAGCTTCCGTAGGTGACGGTCGCGCCGCCGCCGCTGGAGGCTTCCCGCAGACGCAGGTTCAGGACCCCGGCGATGGCGTCGGATCCATACTGGGCCGCGGCGCCGTCGCGCAGCACCTCGATCCGCTCGATGGCGGAACTGGGGATGGCGTTCAGGTCGACGGCGGCCGAACCCCGGCCCACCGAGCCGTTGGTGTTGACCAGGGCGGTGGCGTGCCGCCGGACGCCGTTGACCAGCACCAGGGTCTGGTCCGGCCCCTGGCCCCGCAGGGTGGCGGGCCGGATGGAGTCGGTGCCGTCCGTGGCGGACGGGCGGGGGAAGTTCAGCGCCGGGACGCTGGCCGACAGCTGGGTCGCCAGCTCGGTCGAGCCGCGCTGCTGCAGGGTCTCGGCGGTGACGACGTCCACCGGCGCGACGGTGTCCAGGCGCGAGCGGCCGACCACCCGGGTGCCGGTGACGACGACATCGTCGATCTGGGTGGCTTCGGTCTGCGGCGGTGAACTCTGGGGAGCGGTCTGGGAAGCAGTCTGGGCTTGGGCGGCGCCCGCCAGCAGGGCGGTGGCCGAGGCGGCGGCGAACAGGGTCAGGCGGAAACGGGGGGAGGGGGTCATGGGAGGCTCTCTTCTCGATGAGGCGCAGGTCTCCGGTCGGCGTCGCGCGCAGCGATCGCCGGGGGGCCGGGCTTGCGTTCTGGGTGTTCAGATCCGGTGTGAAACCGGGTGGTCAGCCGATTACAGCGAACGGCGACATCGCATCGGACCCGCGCAGCGCATGAGGTCGCGCGGCGCAACGAGGCCGGGGGCGTGGACGGTCGGGAGGTGAGCCTGGAAGGCGCGCATGATCGTCTCCTGCTCTGTCGGGAACGCCTGCGGTGACAGATGGAGGGAGTCCGGCTGTGGCCGGGCTCTCATCTGCCGTGACCCGGGGAGGGGTCCCGAAGGAGTTGGCACCTTACGGAGGTCCGCAGGTTGCCCCGACGTCAAAGGGCCTATCCCTCAGCCGGTCTCGATGAGCAGTTGCGATATTGCGATGCGTCATAAATGCGTCAAGCGGCGGCCGGAAAAAAGTTCGGCGACACAGAGTTTCCCCTACGCCGCCGTGTCTTTTTGGCACTCGAGGCCGCGCTTCCTCTGTTTCCGGGTTTTTCTGACGCCGGCCGCGACCACCGAGAGTTGCGTTTGTCCGGAGACTTGGCGACCCTCGGCGCTCTCACCCGCCCGGGGCTCATCGCCATGGATCGCCTCATCGCCTACCGGAACTTCCTTCGCGAGGATCGTCCCGAGGCGATGATCGCGGCGCTCGAGGCCTTGCCGAAAGAGCAGCGTCGCGAGCTGGGTTATGAACTGCTGGAGGTCGATCGCGCCTGGGCGCCCCGTGGCGGCGAACCGGGCGCCGGCTTTCTCGAAGCGTCGCGCACCTTCTCCGGCGAATATCAGTCCTACGCGGACTACGACAAGCTGGATCCGACCTTCATCAGAAGGCTGCTGCTGTACCACAAGACAGTGGACGTCACGATCCGGACCTACGATCCGAACCAACATCGGGAAGATGAGCACAACTATTCCGGCCTGGACTGGGAGCTGCGCCAGCTTTTGGGCATGCAACCCTTGTTCGACGCTGATCTGATCAATGTAATTCCCTATTCGAAGGCTCTGGAATTATCCGCCGGTTACGCGTTTGACGGCGATGCCTTCGCCTTCGCCTACTATCCGCATCAGGATGGATTCGAAGACACTCAGACAGGGAAAGATTGGTACGATCAGGACCTCATAGACACCGTCCAAAGGTATGATCCATTCGCCAAGAGACCCCTCGGTATCGGGCTTCTCGATATGAACGAGAACGCCGTCGAGGACTTCCGGTACTATTTCCCGATCAACAACGTGAACATCGACCTCTGCATCGCCGGGGAAGCCGGGACGGAGCTGGTCTGCACCCACCCCGCCATGGTCGACTATCTGGCTCTGAAGTTCCGGCAAAGCGCGAAGACGCTCGACGTGACCCATCAGTGGGTTGGAACCCTGTTCAACGACTACCTGATGGATGTCTCGCGCATCGACGATCAGGACCTGGCGCGCATACACGCTGAAGAAGAGGCCTTCGCGATCTGGCGCGATGATCTTTCGCGCGCGCTTCGTGCGGTCCGGCTGGCGGGTCGCGACCAGGTTCTCTCGGACGCGGCGGCCCAGACGATCGTGCGGGAGGAGTTGCGCGCGAGCGCCGCGGGGCTTCGGGAAAGGGTCCGGAAGTCTTCCTTCCTGTCCAACCTCACAGACCCCTCGCTGGCGTTCGTTCTGAGCGGCGCCTCGTCAGCCCTGGTGGATCCGGCGCCCTTGACCGCCATCGCGACGGGCGGCCTGACCGCGGCCATGACGGCGGCCTACAAGATCCTCTTCCAGGGGGCGAAGCGCGGCGACAGGGCCGCATTGAAGCTCTACACGGCGATGATGCGGGAAGAGCCCCGGTCGCGCTGACCCCGCAGAGGGATCGTCCGGAACGGGGGAAGCGCGCCCTGGCCTGCAACTGCGCCCGCGTCGTCTCCCGCCCGAAAAAAGTTCGGCGGCGCAGGATCGCTCCTGCGCCGCCGTGTCTTTTCAGTATCAGGACTGAACTCAGGCTTCGGAGCCGAGACCGTCCTGTTGGCCGGCGCCGCCGGCGACCATGTCCGCGGCCTGTTCGGCTGCGGCTTCACGGTCTTCGTCGTAGGCCGACTTGATCACGTCCTCGCCCTTGGCTTGACGCTCGGCTTCGTCGGCCGAACGGGCGATGTTGATCTTGACGGTGGCCTGGACCTCGGCGTGCAGGCGAACCAGCACTTCGTGGACGCCCAGCGTCTTGATCGGAACGTTCAGCACGACTTGCGAGCGCTCGATCTTGCCGCCTTCAGCCTGAACGGCTTCGACGACGTCGCGACCGGCGACCGATCCGTACAACTGACCGGTTTCGCCGGCCTGACGGATCATGACGTAGGTCTGGCCGTCGATCTTGTCGGCGACCTTCTGTGCGTCGGTCTTGTTCTTCTCGTTGCGGGCCTCGATGGCGGCGCGGTCGAGTTCGAACGCCTTCAGGTTCGCGGCGGTGGCCCGGCGGGCCTTGTCGCGCGGCAGAAGGAAGTTGCGGGCGAAGCCGTCCTTGACAGTGACGACGTCGCCGATGGCGCCGAGGTTATCGACGCGTTCCAGCAGAACGACCTTCATCTTACTTCACCACGTAGGGCAGGAGGGCCAGGTAGCGCGCGCGCTTGATGGCCTTGGCCAGCTCGCGTTGCTTCTTCTGGGAAACGGCCGTAATGCGCGACGGGACGATCTTGCCGCGTTCGCTGATGTAGCGTTGCAGCAGCTTGACGTCCTTGTAGTCGATCTTCGGCGCGTTCGGGCCGGAGAACGGGCACACCTTGCGGCGGCGGAAGAACGGGCGACGGGCCGGGCCGGAGCCGGCCGGCGCGCCCGGGGAGGGGGCGGTGGTGTCGGTCATGTTCCGAACTCCTTAGAAGGTCGCTTCGGCGGCGGGGGCGTCGTCGCGGGGACCACGCTCACGTTCGCGTTCACGCTCACGTTCACGACGGGCCAGCAGCGGCGACAGTTCCAGGTCGAGTTCCTCGACGCGGACGGTCAGCCAGCGCAGCACGTCTTCGTTGATCGACAGCTGACGCTCGACTTCGGCCATGGCGGCCGGAGGGGCGTCGACGGCGAGCAGCGAGTAGTGAGCCTTGCGGTTCTTCTTCACGCGGTAGGTCAGGTTGCGCAGACCCCAGTACTCGATCTTGGCGACGGAACCGCCGTTTTCCTCGATCAGAGCCTTGATGGTGTCGTTCAGCGCTTCGGCCTGCTGCGCCGAGATATCCTGGCGCGTCATGACCGTGTGCTCGTAAAGAGCCATGCGGTTAGTCTCCCTTGTGGACATCGGCGCGAGCGGACCGGGTAAGTCCGTTCCACGATGGTTCCCGAGGCGGCGGCCGGGATGACTTCCCGAACCCTTTGGAATTCCGCACCGGGACCGAGGTCCTGGAAAGGCGGGGCGTATAGGGGAAAAGCGGCGGTGCGGCAAGGCGGTGCGGCTCACGCGGCCCGGCGATCGCCCTTGGGGGCCAGCAGGACCACCGTCTCGACCCGGTTCCGCCCGTTGGCCTTGGCCCTGTACAGCGCGCCGTCGGCGCCGATCAGCAGGCCCTCGGGCATGGAGATGGTCCGCCCCACCGCCGCCTCGGCCGTGGCCGCCCCGACGCTGGCGGTCAGGACGCCGAACGCGCTGTCCGCATGCGGCACGCCCAGCGCCTCGATGGCCTCGCGCAGGGTGCGGGCGACGCGGGCCGCGCCCGCGGCCGGGGTGCGGGGCAGGATGACCGCCATCTCCTCGCCGCCGTAGCGCACGGCTAGGTCGCCCGGGCGGCGGACCACGCCCTGCATGGCGGCGGCGACCCGGCGCAGGGCGTCGTCGCCCGCGGCATGGCCGTAGCGGTCGTTGAAGGCCTTGAAGCAGTCGACGTCCAGCAGGATCAGCGACATCTCGGACTCGTCGCGGACCGCCCGCGCCCATTCGCGCTCGACCGCGCTGTCGAAGGCCCGGCGGTTGGCCAGTCCGGTGAGCGGATCGGTCACCGCCTCCTGCTCCAGCCGCAGGCGAAGGGCCTGGCGCTCGGTGACGTCGCGCATGACCAGGATGAATTCGGTGGGCCGGCCGTCGGCGCCGCGCAGGGTGCGGGTGGTGGTCTCGACCCAGACCATGTCGCCGTCGGGGCGCAGCACGCGGACCGTGGTCGGCTCCGGCTCCTCGCCGCGCTCCACCCTGACGACGGCGTCGGCGATGACGGCGCGGTCCTCCGTCATCACGAAGGTCGAGGGCAGCTGGCCGATCAGCGCCTTGGGGGTCCAGCCCAGCACGGTTTCGCAGGACGGAGAGCAGTAGCGGATGCGCAGGTCGGGGCCGAGTCGGCACAGGACGTCGCGGCTGTTCTCGACGAGGCTGCGCAGGTCGTTGTGGGCCGCGTCGGACCGGCGGAACAACCGGAACAGTCCATGGGGAACCCAGGACGGAAACATCACGCCTCCAACTCCCCCTCGGGAGAAGGATCGCGCCGGCGGCTTAATCCGCGCCTTACACGGATGGTAAACGCCGGGGCCCTTTAGTCCGGGCGGACGACCATGCAGGTGACCCGGCGTTCGGCCAGGGCGGCGCAGGCGGCCTGGGCGCCCGTTTCGGTCATGCCGGTGAAGCGCGACCGGTACCAGCCCGAGGCGTTCTGCACCGTGCGTTCGGCGCTGGTGAACTGGGCGCGGAAGCGGCGGTTGACCTCGGTCAGCCAGTCGCGGGCCACGGCCTCGTCACGGAAGGCGCCGACCTGCACGGCCCAGCGGCCGGCGGGCTCGCGGGCCGGTTCGCGCGCCGGGCGGGCCGGGGCGCGGGGCGGGGTGCGCGCGGGCGGGGAGGCGACGGGCACGCCGCCGTTCAGGATGGTGGTCACATCGGCCGGACGGGCCTCGGCGCGCTGAATGGGCGCGGGCGCGCGTTCCGGCGTGCGCTCGGACGGGGCGGGGGTGACGCGGGTCGGCTGCGGCGGCGCGGCGGCCAGGGCGGTGTAGGCGACCCCGCTGTCCTCGCCGTCCTCCGAGGCGCCGACCGAGGCGTACTGGACCGGGCCCGTGGCCTCGGGCCCGACGCCGAAGCCGCGCTGTTCGAAGAAGGTCTGGGCCACCTGGATGACCTGGCCGTTCGAGCGGGCGCGCTCGACCTCGAAGCCGGTGTCCATCAGGGCCGCGACGTGGGCGTTGCGGCTGGCCGTCGAGCGGCCGCCCAGGACGACGGTGATCAGCCGGCGGCCGTCGCGCACCGACGAGGCCGCCAGGTTGTAGCCCGAGGCGTTGGTGTAGCCGGTCTTCATGCCGTCATAGCCGTTGCCGGAATGGAGCAGGCCGTTGGTGTTGCGGTAGTCGCGCCCGTTATAGGCCCAGTCGTGCAGGCCGAAATACCGATAGTACTGCGGATAGTCGCGCATGATGGCGCGGGCCAGGATGGCCAGGTCGCGGGCCGAGGTCAGCTGGCGCGCGTCCGGCAGGCCGTTGGCGTTGACATAGCGCGTCTGGGTCATGCCCAGCTCCTGCGCCTTCAGGGTCATCTGGGCGGTGAAGCGGGCTTCCGAGCCGCCGATATGCTCGGCGATGGCCACGGCCATGTCGTTGGCGCTGCGCACCGCCGTGGCCTTCATGGCGTCGTCCAGGGTGATGGTCTGGCCGGCGGCGAGGCCCAGCTTGGACGGCGGCTGGCTGGCGGCGTGGGGCGAAACGGTCAGGACGTCGTCCGGCTTGACCCGGCCCTCGGCCAGCGCCTCGAACGTCAGATACAGGGTCATCACCTTGGTGATGGAGGCCGGGTAGCGGCGGCTGTCGGCATGGCGCGCGAACAGCACCTCGCCCGACTGGGCGTCCACCACGATGGCGGCGTAGCGCGCATTGTCGGCGGATTGGGCGACGAGGGGCGTGGCGGCGGGCGTCATCGCGATCGCGACGACCAGCATCAGCGAGAGCCATCCCCGGCGGAGCAATGCAGTCAACGGCAAGCGGCAAGCCTCACTAGTGTAGCGCGACGACGGCCCCCCGGCGTGACGCTGACATGAGGCTAACATGGGCGCGGGGGGTTTCATGAGGGTAAACAGGCCGTCAACAACTTTGTGAACCGTAGCGGGAACGCCGGTTCATGAAAGTTTTGTGCAGTGCACAATCTCCCTTGACCCTTCTTCGCACTTGCACCATATGAGCCTCGTCGCGACGGCTCCCCCGACGCGAGAAAAATAATCAGCGGCCCCCGCCGCCCAAGGTTCAGGAGAGACTTCCATGGCCGACAGCGCCGAAACCGTGAAGAAGACCGTTGAAACCGCCACCGCCAACGTCAAGGCTTCGGCCCAGACCGCGACGGCTCAAGCCGAGAAGATCCAGGCCGCCGGCGCCAAGGCCTTCCGCGAAGCCGCCGACAAGTCGGCCGCGGGCCTCGCCGAGCTGAACGCCGAAGGCAAGAAGAACCTCGAAGCCATCGTCGCCTCGGCCACCGCCGCCCAGAAGGGCGCCGAGACCCTGTCGGCCGCCTCGCTGGCCTACGGCAAGAAGTCCTGGGAAGACGGCGTCGCCGCCGCCCAGTCGCTGACCGCCGCCCGTTCGATCCAGGAACTGCTCGAGCTGCAGACCGCCTGGGCCAAGACGGCGACCGAAGCCTACCTGGCTGAAGTCACCAAGGCGACGGACGTGCTGACCGCCTCGGTCAAGGACAGCTTCAAGCCGATCAACGAGCGCGTCACCGCCTCGGTCGAAAAGTTCCAGGCCGCCCGCTAAGGCGCTCTGCTTTTTAAGTAAGCGTACGGAAGGCCCCGGTGGAAACGCCGGGGCCTTTTTCGCGTCCGTTCGAGCCGACCCTCAAGCCTTTCGCACCGGCTGACGCAGCAGCGTCCTGAGCTTCGCCGCCGGGGTCTTTCGCGGGTCGCTGAGATAGACCTCGTGATGCCGTCCGGCGAACTCGTAGCCGCCTTGGGGCATGATCTCGTCGTGCAGCCTGGCCAGCAGCGCGCCTTCATCATCGTAGCTCCCGACATGCAGGGCCTGGAGGCAGAGGCCCTCGCACAGCGTCTCGAGCCGCAGCGTGGCGGCAAGCTCGATCCCCTTGTGCCTGCTGCGGGCGGCGGCCTGCTGAAACATCGACTGATCGAGGTCGTCGGGGACCATGATCATCATCGTCCAGTTCCACTCATGCTTGCGCCGCGCCGTGAAGCTTTCGGGGCTCGGCGCGGACCAGAGACCCTCGAGCGGCGGCACGACGAAGTCGCGCCCCTCGGCCTTGCACATGAACTTGGCCGCATAGGCCGTCGCGTACAGGCTCTCGACCGCGCGCCTGTACTCCGGCGCCGCATTCGGATCGCCGTGGCCGTCCACCATGAGATAGGCGACCGGAGGCGCCTCGATGAGCGTGAAACGATTGAGCGGGGCGCTGAACAGGTCCTTCCGGGCCTTCTTCAGGTCGAGTTTGTCCATTCGCCGCTCCTGCGTTCGGGTTCGCCGAAACTATCCCACGGGCGCGGCCCCGTTCACGTCAGCAGGGCAGGCGGCGCGCGCCTATTCCGACGCTGGGCCGTGGTCGTAGCTGAACACCCGGGCCAGTTTCCAGCGGCCGTCCTCCAGCTTCCAGATCTGGCTGAATTTGGCGCGTCCGGCGAGCACCTCGGGGTTGTCGCCCTGGGCCTCGTAGAACAGGTGCTCGCCCGTCTCGACGGCGCCGTAGGCGTTCATCCGGTAGATATGCAGCGTGCCCGGTACGACCTCGCGGCGGGTCCTCCAGCCGCCGGGCGCGCGCCGGGCCTCGCATCGGGTGCGGTACTGGTCCACGAAGGCCGCGCCGGTCGTGACCATCAGCCCGCCGCGGTCGTCGAAGAACTCGAAATCGTCGGTCACCATGGCCGCCAGCCGGTCCGGATCGCAGCCCTCGAAGAACAGTTCGAAGAAGGCCGCGTCGCTGGCCGTCACGGCCTCGGTCAGGGCTGGGCCCTGCGGGATCTCCACCGGCGGCGGCGTCTGCAGCAGGGCCGCGATGGCCAGGGCGATGAGTGGGGACATGGAACCTCCGCGACGGCGCATCCGGCCGAGGGGGAGCATCGCGCGCACGGGCCGCAAGGTCCCGTGAATCTTCGGTCATTCGCCCCTACGTCCGATCCTGACGCATGGCCGTGTCATCCTGTCGGGCATGATCGGCGCGTTTCTCCTCGATGACGGCTCTGCGGACATGCCGGCGATCCATCGCTTCGCCGTGGTCCAGGCGGCGGCAGCCCGTCGTCAGGGCCGCCCCCGCGCCGCCCGCGACTGGGGCCGCGTCGTCACCAAAGCCCTGCGCGCCCTGCGTTTTGCCGCCCGCCTGAAGGCCGGACGGTTGCGCGACGATCCGCACTCTTCGCACTCGATTTTTTCTGGACCGCCGGAAAAAGTTTCGGAGCCGGTCGTCCCGACCGCCGCGCCCGATCCCGACCGCCGCCGGACCTTCCGCGAGGGGCGAAGGCGACGATGAAGCGGCTCCGAAGGCTGAAATTGGCGCACCGCTCACCTGCCCATCGCCCCTTCAAGGCGATGGGCAGGACAGATCGCGCCGGCGATCAGGAGGGGGCGGCGCAGGGGGGTAGGGGAGTGGCCGCCGTCGCCCCGACTGAGTCGCCCCCACCAAGTCGCCGCTGACGCGCCGACCCGTCCTCCCCATCCGCCTTCGCGAATGGAGAGGTGAGCGGTTCGGCGCCTCTCTCACGTAAGCTGTGACTTGCCGCATCTACAAAAGCGGCGGACACTTCCTATCTGTCCTTCCGACTCCCCCAAAACCGGACAACGAATGCCGCCGTCACGCAAGATCGGCGATCAGGGCGAGGGCTCCGGCTCCGCGACGATCACCGAAACAAGGCCGAAACTTCAGAAGCCCTCGCTCTATCGGGTGCTGATCCTGAACGACGACTACACGCCGATGGAGTTCGTTATCTACGTGCTGGAGCGGTTCTTCCAGAAGAGCCGCGAGGACGCGACCCGCATCATGCTGCATGTGCACCAGCATGGCGTCGGGGTCTGCGGTGTCTTCACCTATGAGGTGGCCGAAACCAAGGTCGCCCAGGTGATCGAGACCGCCCGCCGCCACCAGCACCCGCTTCAATGCACGATGGAAAAGGACTGAGAGGAACCTCCATGCCTTCGTTTTCCCGTCCTCTCGAAGAGACCCTGCACCGCGCGGTGCACTACGCCAACGAGCGCCGGCATGAATACGCCACGCTCGAGCATCTCCTGCTGGCCCTCGTGGATGATCCCGACGCGGCCAATGTGATGACGGCCTGCAACGTCGATCTGACGGCGCTGAAGACCGCCCTGACCCTGTACGTCGACACCGACCTGGCCGCCCTGGCGACCTCGGACGGCGACGACGCCAAGCCGACCGCCGGCTTCCAGCGCGTGATCCAGCGCGCGGTGATCCATGTCCAGTCCTCGGGCCGCGAGGAAGTCACCGGCGCGAACGTGCTGGTGGCCATCTTCAGCGAGCGCGAAAGCCACGCCGCCTACTTCCTGCAGGAGCAGGACATGACGCGGTACGACGCGGTCAACTTCATCGCCCACGGCATCGCCAAGAAGGCGGGCGCGGGTGAAACCCGTCCGGCCAAGACCGGCGGCGCCAGCCCCGAGGACGCCGAGGACGCCGCCGCCGCCAAGACCGGCGGAGAGGCGCTGGAGGCCTATTGCGTCGATCTCAACGAGAAGGCCCGCAAGGGCAAGATCGATCCCCTGATCGGCCGCCACGCCGAGGTTGATCGCGCGATCCAGATCCTGTGCCGACGGACCAAGAACAACCCGCTGCTGGTCGGCGATCCCGGCGTCGGCAAGACCGCCATCGCCGAAGGTCTGGCCCGCAAGATCGTCAACCATGAGGTCCCCGACGTCCTGGAGGGCGCCACCATCTACTCGCTCGACATGGGCGCGCTGCTTGCCGGCACCCGCTACCGCGGCGACTTCGAGGAACGCCTGAAGCAGGTGGTCAAGGAGCTGGAGACGCACGACAACGCCGTGCTCTTCATTGACGAGATCCACACCGTCATCGGCGCCGGCGCGACCAGCGGCGGGGCGATGGATGCGTCCAACCTGCTGAAGCCGGCGCTCGCCTCGGGCAGCCTGCGCTGCATGGGCTCGACCACCTACAAGGAGTACCGCCAGCATTTCGAGAAGGACCGGGCGCTGGCCCGCCGCTTCCAGAAGATCGACGTCAACGAACCCACCATCGACGACACGATCAAGATCCTGAAGGGGCTGAAGACCTCCTACGAAGGCCACCACAAGCTGCGCTACACCGACGCCGCCATCCGGACGGCGGTGGAGCTGTCGGCCCGCTACATGACCGACCGCAAGCTGCCGGACAAAGCCATCGACGTGATCGACGAGGCGGGGGCGTCGCAGATGCTGCTGCCCGAGTCGAAGCGGAAGAAGGTCATCGGCCAGAAGGAGGTCGAGGCCGTCATCGCCAAGATGGCGCGCATCCCGGCCAAGTCGGTGTCCAAGTCCGACACCGAGAGCCTGCGTGAGCTTCAGACCGACCTGAACCGCGTGGTCTTCGGCCAGGAAGCGGCGATCGAACAGGTCTCGGCGGCCATGAAGCTGGCCCGCGCGGGTCTGCGCGATCCGCAAAAGCCCATCGGCGCCTTCCTGTTCTCCGGCCCCACCGGCGTCGGCAAGACCGAGGTCGCCAAGCAGCTCGCCTCCACCCTGGGTATCGAGATGCAGCGCTTCGACATGTCCGAATACATGGAGCGGCACACCGTCTCGCGGCTGATCGGCGCCCCTCCGGGCTATGTCGGCCATGACCAGGGCGGCCTGCTGACCGACGCCGTCGATCAGCATCCGCACTCGGTGGTCCTGCTGGACGAGATCGAGAAGGCCCACCCGGACGTCTACAACATCCTGCTGCAGGTGATGGACAACGGCATGCTGACCGACGCGGTCGGCAAGAAGGTCGACTTCAGGAACACCATCCTGATCATGACCACCAACGCCGGGGCCGCCGACAACGCCCGCGCCTCCATCGGCTTCGGCCGGGGCAAGGTCGAGGGCGAGGACGAAAAGGCCATCCAGCGCCTGTTCGCGCCGGAGTTCCGCAACCGTCTGGACGCCATCGTGGCGTTCAAGGCGCTGGACTCCGAGACGATCAAGTCGGTGGTGTCCAAATTCATCATGCAGCTGGAACACCAGCTGGGCGATCGGAACATCACCATCGAGCTGACCGACGAAGCCGCCGACTGGCTGGCCAAGAACGGCTTCGACGAACTCTACGGCGCCCGGCCCCTGGCCCGGACGATCCAGGAGCACATCAAGAAGCCGCTGGCCGACGACATCCTGTTCGGCCGCCTGACCCGCGGCGGGCATGTGAAGGTCGAGCTGAAGGACGGCAAGATCGTCTTCGACGTGACGCCCGCCACCGGCGCCGCGGCCAAGGTGAAGGAAGACGAAGCGGCGGACTGAGGTCCGTCGCGGACTGAATAGGGAGGGCCGTCGGTCGCAGGACCGGCGGCCCTTCGTCCGTCAGGCGATTGCGTAGACCGCCGTCCGGCGGTTCACTGGAAGAAGGGGAGACAACGCCATGCCCAGAATCCTGCTCCAGACCACGATCCAGAATGTCGAGGACGACTGGCACGTCGGCCGGTTCTCACGGTTGGCGGATCATCTCGCCTCGCTGGAGGGCGTGGAGGTGACGGCCCGGGATCGCGCCGCGCCGGGCGGCCAGACCGACCCCGTCATCGGCGGGCTGGCCGACAGCGACTATGACCAGCTGTGGCTGTTCGCGGTGGATGTCGGCGATGGGCTGAACGCCGAGGAGTGCGCCGCCATCGCCGCCTTCCGGGCGCGGGGCGGCGGGCTGATGATCACCCGCGACCACATGGACCTGGGCTCCAGCGTCTGCACCCTGGGCGGGGTCGGCGACGCCCACTATTTCCACTCCAGCAGTCTGGATCCCGATCCGGCGCGGAACGCCCGCGACGATGTCGAGACCGGCTATATCGACTTCCCCAACTACCACTCGGGCGCCAACGGCGACTGGCAGGCGATCCGCCCGGTCGGCGAGGTCCATCCGCTGCTGCGCGACGTTGGCGGCGGGGTGCTGGACCGGCTGCCGGCCCACCCGCACGAGGGCGGGGTCGGCGCGCCCGACGGCGTGGCCGAGGCGCGGGTGATCGCCACGGGCGCCAGCAAGGTCACGGGCCGCCCCTTCAACATCGCCGTGGCGTTCGAGGGCGGGAACGGCAAGGGCAGGGGGCTGGCCCAGAGCACCTTCCACCACTTCGCCGACTACAACTGGGACCCGCGCCTGGGCTGTCCCAGCTTCGTCAGCGAGGCGCCCGGCGACGCCATGATCCGCGATCCCGACGCCTCGCGTCAGACCCGCCAGTACATGACGAACCTCGCCGGCTGGCTGTCAGGAGGCTGAGATGGGCGATGCGGTGCTGACCGAGCGTCAGAAGAAGTGGTTCGCCACGGTCGAGGCCAATTTCGAGACGCAGACCGGCCGTCCGGTGGCGGTCTGGGTCGACATCCTGAAGGGCTGTCCCGAGACCCGGCCCAAGGCCCAGGCGGCTTGGCTGAAGGCGACCCACGGGATCGGCGCCAACCACGCGGCCCACATCCTCAGTGCGGCCCGTCCGTCGGATCAGATGGGCTGGGACGACGCTGAAGCCCTGCGCGCCGCCCTGTGGGCCGAGCCACGCTCGCTGGCCATCCTCGAGGCGCTGGAGCGGAAGGTCGCCGGGGTCGAGGGCGTCATCTCCGGCCAGCGCAAGGGCTACACCAGCTTCTCGCGCGCGGTGCAGTTCGCCGCCATCCGTCCGATCAAGGGCGGCAAGGCCCTGCTGGGCCTCAAGCTCGATCCCGCTCTGTCGCCGCGCCTGGGCGAGGCCGTGCGCCGGGAGAGCTGGTCCGAACGCCTGAGCGCCGTCGTCGAGCTGGACGGGCCCGGCGCGGTCAATGACGACATCGGCCGCCTGTTCGCACAGGCGGCCGACAACGGTTAGGGGGAGGAAAGACCTTTAGCGGCGGCGGCCGCCCAGGCTGCCCAGCAGGACCAGCACGCCGGCGACGATGCCGGTGGTCAGCAGGGGTTTCCGGCGGGCGAAGTCGAGGCCCTGGCGCGCCTTGTCCTGGTACTGGGTCGGGGCCTTTTCGACGAGGCCGTCCAGGCCGTCGATGACGCGGCCGTAGGCGTCCAGGGCCTTGCCCTTCGCCTCGTTCAGGGCGCCGTCGATCTGCAGCTTGCTGTCGCCGGTCAGGCGGCCGAGGCCGGACTGGGCCTTGCCCTTGATCTCGGTGGCGGCGCCTTCGATGCGTTGGTCGGTCATGGGGATCTTCTCTGTGATGCGGGAGCCGGGGAGGCGTTCCGGAACAGCGCGGAAACGAGGGCGGGGTTCCGCCGCGCGCCGTCCTTATTACGCGGGTGCGGCGCCGTGTCCTTCATGATTATATCCGGATGATATTGATCTTCCAGTTTGATCTGGGTAAATCCATCAGACCATCTTGAGAAGAGACGCCATGACCCTGCCCGCCGACACCCCGGTCCTCGCCTTCGCCGGCGACGCCCTGATCGCCCGCGGGCCGCTGGGCGAGGCGCTGGCGGCGATCCATGCGGCGAGCGGGGCGGGGGAGGCGGTGCTGGTCTTCGACGCCGCCACGGGCCGGGTGATCGACCTGGACCTGCGCGGCTCGGCCGCCGACGCCCTGGCCCGCCTGAGCCCTGCGCCGGAGCCTGAGAAGCGCGGCCCGGGCCGCCCCAGGCTGGGCGTCACCCCGCGCGAGGTGACCCTGCTGCCGCGCCACTGGGACTGGCTGGCGGCCCAGCCCGGCGGCGCTTCGGTGGCCCTGCGCAAGCTGGTCGAGGCGGCGCTGAAGGAGGCCGAGGGGCCGGACCGGGCGCGCAGGGCCAAGGACGCGACCTACCGCTTCATGACCGCCCTGGCGGGCGACAAGCCCGGCTACGAGGAGGCCACGCGCATGCTGTTCGCGGGCGACTGGACGGCGTTCGATGCCGCCGTCGAGGGCTGGCCGGCGGATGTGCGCGAGGCGGTGCGGGGGATGGCCGAGGCCGGCTGGCGCAACGGCGAGGGGCGCTAGGCCCTACTCGTCCAGGCGGTAGGGCGGGCGCTCGGTCCGGAAGACCACCAGGCCATCGAAGACCCGGCCCCATTCCGCGGTCACCGGCCGGTTGTGGTCGAAGGCCGAGCCCACCATGGGCGACAGGGCCGACAGGGCCTCCGACCCGATCCAGACCACCTCGGCCGATGAGCCGGCGAGCGCCGCAGCCTCCAGCGAGCCGGGCGCGGCGGCCGGGATCGGGCGGGCCTCCCGGACGGTGTAGCGGTACGCGCCGCCCGCCGCCGTGACGCCGACGGCGAACAGGTCGGTCCCGAACCGGACCTCCAGCAGGTGCCCCATGTTGGACTGGTCGCCGAACAGCTCATGAGTACTGGCGTCGCGGGCGGCGTGGCTGTTGGCGGTCCAGACCACGACCTTCGCGTCGGCGGGCAGGGCGTCCACCAGGGCCTCGACATTGCGGGCCATGTCGCGGTCGCGGGCATGGATGCGCTGGGTCTGGCCGAGGGTGTCGTGGTTCAGCGTGCGGCCGAACGCGGCGATCATGCCGCGGTACTCGGCCCGGTCCTTGGGATCGTCGAGACGGGCGGTGGCGACCACGGCGTCGATCTCGGACAGGCAGGCGCGCAGGGCCGCGCGGCTGGCGTCGTCATAGGGATCGGCCGCCGTGTAGCGGGACCAGATGCGCTGCTTCAGACGGACGGCGCAGTCCTCGCGGCGGCCCAGCGGCAGGAAGCCGGCCAGCTCCAGTGGCATGGTCTCCAGCGAGTAGAAGGCCCCGCGCGAGCCCAGCTGGTCGTCCATGCCCGCCAGCAGGACACGGCCGTCGCGGGCCTGGGCGAACAGGAAGCCGATCAGGTCCTGCACCTCGCGGTTCTGGTTCCACAGCCCGCCCATGGCCGAGGCCAGCATCCGGGGCGTGGCGTCGCCCCGGCGGACGGCGCGGTTCAGGGCGGTGAAGTCGTACAGGCTGGCCTCGAACACCACCGCGTCGAAGCCGCATTCGGCGACCAGGTTGCGCACCAGATCGGCCTTGAAGGCGCCGGTCTTGCCATCCCCGTGGGAGCCGTTCTCGCCCAGCAGCACGATCCGCTGGCCGCAGAGGTCCCGGGTGGCGGCGGCGAGGGCCGTCGCCGCCTGCGCGGCCTCGGCGGCGCGGACCCGGGCGTAGTCGGGAGTCTGCGCGGCGGCGGCGGGCGCGGCGCAGAGGAGGGCGGCGACGATGGCGGCGCGGATGAACAAGGGGCGCTCTCTACGGCTGAGACGCGCGAGGTTCCCCCGGAAGGTTCGGAACGGCAAGGCTTCCGTTCACACGGCGCTTGGATTGGCTAGTGATTCAGCCCGCCGATGAGGAGGTGACTGGGATGGCGTGCGGCCTGGTGGTGGACAGCTGGCCGATGGACGTGCGGGGGGCGTGTACGGGATGGTCGAAGGGCGTGGCGGAATGGATGAAGGTATCGCAAAGAGCGGCCGCCTTTACCTGTCACCTACGGCGAAGCTCCATGGAGCGAATCATATAGGCTGCGTTTACGGAGGCACAGCTCATGGCCAAAACAAATCCCGCACGTTCGCCCAAGGTGACAATAGTTGTTGATGCGAACGTTCTCTATTCAGAGAATGTCGATAGATTTTTCAATCATTCTTTCAGTCTATTTGCGACCGAAGAGCTTCCCAAGTACGGCCTCGTGCACGAGATTTTGGTGCCTGAGATAGTTTTGATGGAGCGTCGTCGGCAGATGATCAACAAGGCATCGACTCTTGCGCTTCAAGTCGACAAACTTCAAAATCTTACTGGTGCGAACTGGGGTCTAACCTCAGATGTACTCGCTATGCACATAGACGCTTCAGTTGCCAGACAGGTTGCTGATTGTGGGGCGACAGTTGCTACCTTGGATGCAAGCTTGGTCGATTGGGGGGCAATTGTCACGCGTTCTGCCGATAAGTTGCCGCCATTCTCGCCGGATAAGGAGAAGGGATTCAAAGATGCTGTGGTGCTAGAGGCTGTTGCCCAAGCTGTAGCTGCCCGGCCTTCAACGCCATCTATTCAGCGCGTTCTTTTTCTGACAGCCGACGGCCTCCTTGCCGAAGCTAGCGAAGAAAGATTCGCCAAAATTAAGAACGTTTTGGTACTGAAATCTCTAGATGAGGTGAGGACGCAACTTAACGCAATTGCTGCTCACTTGAGTGAGGAGTATCTCGAGAAAATATTACCTAAAGCGCACGATCTGTTTTTTGTGAAAGAATCAAAGTCTGGTATTTACTATACCGAAGATGTTCTTGGGTCTATAGATAGAGATTTTTCTGGTGAGATGAATAGCAAGCCTGCTGGATTCTCAAGGACTAAGATAGTTCACAACTACATTACAAAGCCTCCGACTTTCTTGTCCAAGGACGGTCAGAGACTTCATTTCTCTTCTAAGCTGGATCGCGCTGTAGTTGCGACAAGAGTTGTTTCGGATCCTGATCAGGCGGGAACCGGAAATGTTTTGTCGAATCGTTTCAAAGTTAATGCTGGTGAGAAGTCTTTATCGGAATTGCTGGATAGTATCGAAAACCAGGAAGAAATCACGAAAGATGGCTCTCATTACTTTGACGTAAATTGGTCTTGCACTCTAAGTGTCAATGGGCGCCTTTCAAAACCATCGCTTGATGGGATTGTCTATCGAGAGACGGTCTGGAAAGACTAGTATCTTACCCCACCTTCACCCGCGTCGCCGCTTCCGGCAGGTCCTCGCCGAACGCCCGCTGGTAGAACTCGGCGATGGTCGGGCGTTCCAGCTCGTCGCACTTGTTCAGGAAGGTCAGGCGGAAGGCCAGGCCGATGTCGCCGCTGAAGATGGCGGTGTTCTGGGCCCAGGTGATGACGGTGCGGGGGCTCATGACGGTGGAGATGTCGCCGTTCATGAAGGCGTTGCGGGTCATGTCGGCGACGCGGACCATGGCGGCGATGGTGCGGCGGCCCTCGGCGGTGGCGTATTCGGGCGCCTTGGCGACCACGATCTCGGTCTCGACGTCGTGGTCGAGGTAGTTGAGCGTGGTGACGATGTTCCAGCGGTCCATCTGACCCTGATTGATCTGCTGGGTGCCGTGGTACAGGCCCGAGGTGTCGCCCAGGCCGATGGTGTTGGTGGTCGAGAACAGGCGGAACCAGCGGTTCGGGCGGATGACGCGGTTCTGGTCCAGCAGGGTCAGGCGGCCCTGGGCCTCCAGCACGCGCTGGATGACGAACATCACGTCCGGGCGGCCGGCGTCGTACTCGTCGAACACCAGGGCGATGGGGCGCTGCAGGGCCCAGGGCAGCATGCCCTCGCGGAACTCGGTGATCTGCTTGCCGTCCTTCAGGACGATGGCGTCCTTGCCGACCAGGTCGATGCGGCTGACGTGGCTGTCCAGGTTCACGCGCACCAGCGGCCAGTTCAGGCGGGCGGCGACCTGCTCGATGTGCGTCGACTTGCCGGTGCCGTGGTAGCCCTGGACCATGACGCGGCGGTCGAAGCTGAAGCCGGCGCAGATGGCCAGGGTCGTCTGCGGATCGAAGCGGTAGGCGTCGTCGATCTCGGGCACGTGGCTGTCGCGCTCGGAGAAGACCGGCACGGACATGTCGCTGTCGATGCCGAAGATCTCGCGGACCGTCGCGTTGCGGTGCGGTTCCAGCGTCAGCAGGGGATCGGGCGTCGAGTCGAGGGGGGAGGTCATGCGCCACCCTTAGAAGCCCCGCGCAGCATGGTCCAGTCCGTCGGGGCAGGCGTTGGAATAACGATGCTTTACAGTCCGTGTCGGCGGAGTTAATAACTGACCGGTCAGTTACCAAGGTGTCGCCATGCTGCCTCTGGGCGAGCCCAAATTCCGTCGCCGCCCCGCCGACCGCCCGGCCGAGATCCTGGCCGCGGCGCTGGAGGTGTTCGCCGAGCGCGGCTTCCATTCCGCCCGGCTGGAGGAGGTGGCGAAGCGCGCGGGCGTGTCGAAGGGCGCGCTGTACCTGTATTTCGAGACCAAGGCGGACCTTTTCCGGGCCGTGGTCAGCGACGCCATCTCGCCCAATATCGAGCGGGTGAAGGCGATGGCGATCGGGGCGGTCGGCTTCGAACAGGCGGCCCGGACGGGCATCGGCATGCTGGCCCGGACCGTGGTCACCGACCGGCGCATCACCGGCGTGGTCAAGCTGGTCATCGCCGAGAGCCGCAACCATCCCGAACTGGCTACCATCTGGCACGAGACGGTGGTCGAGCCGGGCATCCAGATGATGAGCGGCCTGATCGTCGAGGCGCAGAAGCGCGGCGAAATCCGGCCTGGCGATCCGCGCCTGTACGCCTTCAGCCTGATGGGGCCGATGGTCCTGTCGATGGTCTGGCGCGAGACCTTCGAGCCGATCGGCGCGGCGCCGGTCGATGTGGTCAAGCTGGCGGACCAGCACCTGGACACGATCCTGAGAGGAATGCGGCCATGAGGCGTCTGCGCCCGGTCCTGATCATCCTGGCCCTCGTCGCCCTGGCGGCGCTGGGCTGGCAGCTGTTCCTGCGCCCGGCGCCGGCGCGGACCCTGACCGGCTATGTCGAGGGCGAGCGGCTGTACCTGTCGGCCCCGGTCTCGGGGGCGGTGGGGCAGCTGTATGTCCGCGAGGGCGGGCGGGTGGAAGCCGGCGGCCGAACCTTCCTGATCGACCCGCGGGTGCAGCGGGCCCAGGCCGACAGCGCGGCGGCCGGGGTCGGCGCGGCGCAGGCGCGGGTCGAGGACCTGAGCAAGGGCCAGCGCGCCGAGGAGCTGTCGGTCTATGACGCCGAGCTGCAGGCGGCCCTGGCCAGCGAGCGGCAGGCGGACGCCGACTACAACCGGATCGCGCCGCTGGTGCGCCAGGGCATCTATGCGCCCGCGCGGCTGGATCAGGTGCGGGCGGCCCGCGACGCCGCCCGGGCCCAGACCGCCGCCGTCCGTCGCCGGCGCGAGGTGGCGACCTTGGGCGCCCGCCAGGACGCGGTGTCGCAGGCGCGCCAGCAGGCGGTGCAGGCCGAGGGCGGCCTGGCCGAGGCCGAAGCCCGGCTGGGCCAGCTGTCGCCGGTCGCGCCCGCCGCGGCGCGGGTCGAGCAGGTCTTCTACCGTCCCGGCGAATGGGCCCCGGCCAACCAGCCGATCCTGGCGCTGCTGCCGGACCGGGAGGTCAAGCTGGTCTTCTTCGTGCCGGAGGCCGAGATGGCCCGCTATCGCACGGGGCGGACCGTGCGCTTCGGCTGCGACGGCTGCGCCGGGGAAGGGCAGGCGCGGATCACCTGGGTCAGCGCTCGGCCCGAGTTCACCCCGCCGATCCTGTACAACCGCGGCAGCCGCGACCGGCTGGTCTATCGGGTGGAGGCCCTGCCGGCGAACGCCGCGACGCTGAACCCTGGCCTGCCGGTGGATGTGACGCCGCTGGAGGCGGACTGATGAGCTCCATTTCTTCGCCGCGCTCAGAAGGCTCCGCCTTCTCGACCCGACGCGGCGAGGACCCGGTCATCGATGTGCTGGGGCTGAACAAGTCCTTCGGGTCACTGCATGCGGTGGGGGACTTCGGCATCACGGTCGAGCGCGGGCGCATCTGCGGCTTCCTGGGGCCGAACGGCGCGGGCAAGACGACGACCCTGCGGATGCTGTGCGGCCTGCTGACCCCGGACAGCGGCGAGGGGACGGTGCTGGGCTTCGACGTCATGCGGCAGTCGCGCGAGATCAAGACGCGGGTCGGGTACATGACCCAGAAATTCTCGCTCTACGAAGACCTGTCGATCGAGCAGAACCTGACCTTCACCGCCCGGATTCACGAACTGAAGACCCGCCGGGCGACGGTGCAGGCGGCGCTGGAGCGGCTGGGGCTGGTCGAGCGGCGGGCGCAGCTGGCCGGGACGCTGTCGGGCGGGTGGAAGCAGCGGCTGGCGCTGGCGGCGGCGACCCTGCACCAGCCGGACCTGCTGCTGCTGGACGAGCCTACGGCCGGGGTCGATCCGGAGGCGCGGCGCACCTTCTGGGACGAGATCCACGCCCTGGCGGCGGACGGCATGACGGTGCTGGTCTCGACCCACTACATGGACGAGGCCGAGCGCTGTCACGAGATCGCCTATATCGCGGGCGGCCGGACCCTGGCGCGCGGGACGGCGGACGAGGTGATCGACGGCTCGGGCCTGATCACCTTCCATGCCGAGGGGCCGGGCGCGGATCGCCTGGCGCCTGAGCTACGGGGCAAGCCGGGGGTGGAGATGGTCGCGCCGTTCGGCACGGTGCTGCATGTCTCGGGCCGCGACCGGGCGGCGCTTGAGGCGGCGATCGCGCCGCTGCGCAAGGCCCCGCTGACATGGACCGAGACGCGGCCGACGCTGGAGGACGTCTTCATCCAGATGATCCACGACATCGAGGCCGGGAAGGCGCGGGAGGCGGCTTGATGTTCTCCCTGACCCGCACCTGGGCCGTGATGGCCAAGGAGTTCATCCAGCTGACGCGGGACCGGCTGACCTACGCCATGATCCTGGCCCTGCCGATCATGCAGCTGCTGCTGTTCGGCTATGCGATCAATGACGATCCCCGGAACCTGCCGACGGCGGTGCTGGTGCAGGACAACGGCGGCTTCTCGCGCTCGATCCTGACCGCGCTGGACAACAGCGGCTATTTCGAGATCACCCTGCAGGCGCGAAGCCAGAGCGAGCTGGACCGGGCGCTGGCGCGGGGCGAGGTGCAGTTCGCGGTGGTGATCCCGGCCGACTTCACCCGGCGCGTGGTGCGGGGCGACAGGGCCCAGATCCTGATCGAGGCCGACGCCGCCGATCCCTCGGCGACCAGCGGGGCGGTGGCGGCGATCGCCAGCCTGCCGCAGCAGGCGCTGGCGCGCGAGCTGACCGGGCCGCTGGCCGACCGGGCGCCGGGCGCCCAGCCGTTCGAGGTGGTGGTGCACCGCCGGTACAATCCCGAGGCCGTCACCGCCTTCAACATCGTGCCCGGCCTGCTGGGCGTGATCCTGTCGATGACCCTGGTGATGATGACCTCGCTGGGCATGGCGCGGGAGCGCGAGCGGGGCACGATGGAGAGCCTGCTGGCGACGCCGGTCCGGCCGCTCGAGGTCATGGTGGGCAAGCTGAGCCCCTATGTCCTGGTCGGACTGATCCAGGCGGCGGTGATCCTGGTGATGGCGCGGGTGCTGTTCGCCGTGCCGATGAGCGGCGGCTGGATCGCCCTGATCCTGGGGCTGAACCTGTTCATCGTCGGCTCGCTGGCGCTGGGCTTCCTGATCTCGACCCTGGCCAAGACCCAGCTGCAGGCCATGCAGATGAGCTTCTTCTACATGCTGCCGTCGATCCTGCTGTCGGGCTTCATGTTCCCGTTCCGGGGCATGCCGGGCTGGGCGCAGGCGATTGGCGAGGCGATCCCCGTCACCCACTTCCTGCGGGTGGTGCGGGGATCGCTGCTGAAGGGCGTCGGGATCGAGAACGCAGGCCCCAGCCTGCTGGCCCTGACGCTGTTCGTGATGGTGGTCGGGACGCTGGCGATGCTGCGCTACCGGACCACCCTCGATTAGGCCGCCGACAGGTCCACGTCGACGTTGCCGCGGGTGGCGTTCGAGTACGGGCAGACCTGGTGGGCCTTCTGGATCAGGTCGTCGATGACGGCCTGGTCGAGGCCGTGGTCGGTGACCTTGATGGCGATGTCCAGGTTGAAGCCTTCGCCGCGGGTGTTCGGACCGATGCCGACAGAGGTGCTGATCTTGGTGTCCGGTCCGACCGGCGTGCCCGCCTTGCCGCTGACCAGGCGCAGGGCGCCCATGTAGCAGGCGGCGTAGCCGGCCGCGAACAGCTGTTCCGGATTGGTCCCGGCGCCGCCCTTGCCGCCCATCTCGGCGGGCAGGGACAGCAGGACGTCGATCTTGCCGTCGTCGGTGGTCGAGCGGCCTTCGTCGCGGCCGCCTCCGGTCGAGGTGGCGTGGGCGGTGTAGAGGACTTGCATGTCAGGTCTCCATCGTGAGGGCCGTCGCGAGCGGCTTCGTTATCGCGATAACGACTAGGTAGGCGCGCCTGCGTGGAGAGTCCAGCCAGAAAGATGTCGCGAAATCATTTTTCTCGATAACTAAACGCTGAAGCCCGCACGCAGGGGAAGGCGGCGCGCCGGGCAAGCCTAGGCCAGCCCGGCCTTCTTCAGCGTCTTGTAGGCCTTGATCACGCGCTGGAGTTTGGCCTCGGCGCCGCGGTCGCCCTGGTTCAGGTCGGGGTGGAAGCGCTTCAGCAGCTCGTGATAGCGCGCCTTGACCGCCTTCTTGTCGGTGCGGGCGTCCAGGTCGAGGTCGGACAGGGCCGCCCGTTCCAGCTTGCCGAGGCGCAGATCGTCCTGGCCCTCGGGCCCTGCCTGTTCCTTGGTGCGGCGGCCGAACAGGCCGAAGCTGTCGCGCCATGAGCCGGCGCCGGTGTTGTTGGACGTGCCCATCTTGGCGGCGAAGGCGGCGGCCTCGCGCGTGAACTTGCCGGCCTGCATCTCCCAGGTCGGGCGGCCGCCCGTCATGGCTTCATTTTCCTGAGCGGCGCGGACCTCGCCCTCGCTCATGCCGGCATAGAAGTTCCAGCCCTTGTTGTACTCGCCCGCGTGGCGCTGACAGAAGTCGTAGAAATCGTTCAGCCGTTCGCGCGACTTCGGCGCCCGGGCCGTGGCGGCCTGGCGGCAGTCCGGCCAGTTGCAGGGCTTCTCGCCGGGCTTGAGATGCAGGACATCAGCCTCCGCAGCCTCCTCTTCGGGCTTGGGCGGCTTGATGCGCATGTCCTTGAAGCGCGGCGTGTATTGAAAGGCAGACGACATCGCCCGAAGTGTAGGGCTGAATTAGACCGCAACAAGGACTTGACGATGCCCGAAGGGCCGATCGCGACGATTATCCGCCAGAAACTGACCGCCGGGCTGTCTCCGGAGCGTCTGGAGATCGAGGACGACAGCTGGCGGCACGCCGGTCACCATCACGAAGGCGGCATGGATGCGCAGCCCGGCGGCGAGAGCCACTTCAATCTGACGGTGGTCTCGGCGGCCTTCGAGGGGCAGGGACGGGTGCAGCGCCAGCGGGCGGTGAACGACCTGTTGCGCGACGAGCTGGCCGGTCCGGTCCATGCGCTCTCGATCAAGGCCCTGACGCCGGCCGAGGCCGCGTAGGGTTAAGATCAGCGAACAGAGTTTGTCATAGAAGCGTCAGCGTTCACTTCGTCTTAGGGGGTTCCCCGTAGCGTCCGCGCCGGGTTGTGCAATCGCATCGCGGGGCTGGAATGGTTGAATCGGACGGCATCGGGAAGCCCGTCGGCAGCGATCCGGACTCCGGGGAAGCCGCGCAGGCCCTGCGCGCCATCCTTCAAACCCAGTATCTGCGCTACCTGATCATCGCCAGCTGGGCGATCGGCCTGCTGGCCACGGTCGGCTGGACCGCCGCCACCCTGTGGTTCGTCGGCACCCTGGCCGCCGGCGCCCTGCGCGGCGCGGTCGAGAAGCGCATCAGCCAGCGCGTCGGCGCCGGCTGGGGGCTGGTCTTCCCGGCGGTCGCCACCGCCACGACCGCTGCCTGGGCCGCCGCGCCGCTGCTGGCCTGGTTCTCGGGCGCCACCTTCGGCCCCTCGCTGGGCATGACCCTTCTGGTCGCCGGCTATGTGCTGGTGTTCGCGCAGCTTCGCAGCTCGCCGCGTCAGGCCATCGTGATTTCCTCGCCCTACGGCGCCGCCGCGCTGATCATCGCCGGCAGCCTGTGGGGCACGCCCGAGTTCTGGCAGTTCCTGGCCGTGATCCCGTTCACCGCGGCCGGCCTGTTCGTGCTGGTCACCATGACCATGCTGCGGGAAGAGCGCATCCGCGCCTTCCAGGAGCATCAGGCTCACCTGATCGAGGAGCTGGAATCGGCGCGCGACAAGGCCAACGCCGCCAATGACGCCAAGTCCAACTTCCTGGGCGTGATCTCGCACGAGCTGCGCACGCCGATGAACGGGGTGCTGGGCGCGGCCCAACTGCTGGCGGCGACCCGCCTGGAGCCGACGCAGCGCGAATATCTGTCGATCATCCGCAACTCGGGCGACAACCTGCTGAGCCTGCTGAACGACATCCTCGACATGACCAAGATCGAGGCCGGCAAGATGACCTTCGAGGTCGTCGACGTGAACGTCGAGGATCTGGACAAGCGCGTCACCGGTCCGTTCCAGGCGCAGGCGGAAGCCAAGGGCCTGGACTTCGTGGCCGTGCGCGAGGGCGAGGTCCCGGCCGTGGTGCGCGGCGATCCGCTGCGCGTCTGCCAGGTGATCCACAACCTGCTGTCCAATGCGGTGAAGTTCACCGACGCCGGGACGATCACCTATACGGTGCGCGGCGAACGGCTGAGCGACCAGGCCGTGCGCTTCGACTTCATGATCCGCGACTCGGGCTCGGGCATCGCGCCGGAAGATCTGGAGCGCCTGTTCCAGCCCTTCACCCAGGTCGACGCCTCGTCCACGCGCCGCTTCGGCGGCACCGGGCTGGGCCTGACCATCTCGCGCCGCATGGCCAACATCATGGGCGGCGACATCACCGTGGAATCGACCGTGGGCGAGGGCTCGACCTTCACCTTCAGCGTCGAGGCCGAAGTGGTTCGCTGGATCGAGGAAGACGCGGCCGAGGCCATCGTCGCCGAGATCGAGGGCGGCCAGGCCCTGAACGTGCTGATCGTCGAGGATCACCCGGTGAACCGGATGATCCTGGAGGCCTGGATGTCGTCGGCGGGCCATACCTCGGCCACCGCCGAGAACGGCCAGATCGCCATCGAGGCCGCGGGCGAGCAGCGCTTCGACCTGGTCATCATGGACGTGAACATGCCGGTGATGGACGGTCTGACCGCCACCCGCGCCATCCGCGCCGGGACCGGCCCGAACTGCGACACGCCGGTGGTGGTGCTGTCGGCCTCGGCCCGCACCGAGGATCACCAGGCGGGCCTGGACGCGGGCGCCGACGCCTATCTGAACAAGCCGATCGACTTCGCCGCCCTGGCCATGGTCATGAACCGCGTCAGCGCGGGGCGTGCTGGTGTGCGGGCGCTGTCGACCGTGCAAGAGGCCCAGGCCGCGTAAGGCGGCCGCGTAACAGCGCTGAAACACTGGCGTTCAAAAGCCGCCCGCCCGCTGAACCTCGGGTGAGCACGGCTGTTCAGACCCGGCTCAAGGGCCGGGGTCCAGATTGCGGGCAAGTCGAAATCCTTCGGCCGCAACTGGAGACACGACCATGAAAAAGGTTCTCACCGCCGCAATCGCCGCCACCCTGGCTCTGGGCTCGGTCGGGATGGCCTCCGCCGCCGAAGCGCAGTCGCGCGGCCAGGATCGCTACGAACAGCGCCAGGACCGCCGCGATGACCGGGCTGATCGCCGGGACGACCGTCGCGAGGCCCGTCAGGACCAACGCGCCTATGCCCGCTGGCAGCAGTCGCAACGCCGCTACAGCGCGGGCCGCTACACCCCGCCGCGCGGCTATCAGACCCGCGCCTGGGCCTATGGCCAGCGGATGCCCGCCAACTATCGCGGCAGCGCCTATGTGGTCCGCGACTACAACCGCTACGGCCTGCGCCAGCCGCCTTCGGGCTACCAGTATGTCCGCAGCGGCAATGACGTGGTCCTGACCGCCGTCGCCACCGGCCTGATCACCGCCGTCATCGCGGGCCTGTTCAACTAAAGCCTGACGATCTGAGCTGACTGAAACGCCCCGGGAGGAGACTTCCGGGGCGTTTTCGATTCTGACCTAGAGCAGCTGCACGTCCGGGACGTTGGCCGAGAGTCGGAGCAGCAGGCCGCGAAGAACGGTCAGCTCCTCCGGCGTGAACCCCTCCCGGACGCGGGCGTCGTGGGTCATGGCCGCCTGACGCAGCCGGTTGAACAGGTCCCGGCCGGAGGAGGTGAGCGACACCTGATGCACCCGGCGGTTCTCGGGCAGGCGGGTGCGTTCGATCAGGCCGTCCCGCTCCATGTTGTTCAGATGATGGGTCAGGGTAGGGCCCTGGATCCCCACGGCCGCAGCCACTTCGGTCTGGGTCCTGTGCGGCCCCTGCACCAGCGCCAGCAGGATCAGCCAGACCGGGGTGGAGCCGCCGGCGGCGGCCAGGGCGTCCTCGAACGCGCGTCCGCAGCCCTTGGCGGCCTTGGCCAGAACGAGACCGATCGGAGAGTCTTCAGGCGACATGAAATTACTTGTAGACATCGAATGATTAGATATCTATCGATTAGATATCGAAGACAGAGAGCCACATCCGGCGGAGCCGGGCAAGCCTCAGACACGGAGACGGTCCCATGTTCGACTTCCAACCCCATCCCCACCTCGGCCTGATCCTGATGGGCGGCGTGTTCGCCTGGGCCGGGATCCAGCACTTCTTCCACTTCCGCCATCTGACCGGATGGCTGGCCAGCCGGCGCTGGCCGTTCCCGGCGACTCTACTGACGCTGGGGTCGCTGCTTCAGATCGCGGGGGGCGGCCTGCTGATCGTCGGGGTGCTGATCCCGTTCGCGGCGGCGGCGCTGATCGTCTTCACCGTGGTGGCCAACCTGACCCTGCTGGATTTCTGGCGTCAGCCCCCGGAGATGCGCCAGACCTCGCAGAACGCCTTCACCGGCAATATCGCGCTGATCGGCGGGCTGCTTCTGGCCGCCTGCGGCGGTTGAAAATCGCGGAGGAGGGTTCCAATCGCCGGGTCAGGCGTTAGACCCGGCCCATGACCAACCTCGTCGCTCCCCTGAACGAGGCGGTGGCCGCGGGCCAGAAGGCCGCCGCGGTCGACGCCGCCATGATCGCCAAGCTGACCGACATGGCCGGCGACTTCGCGATCAACCTGTCCATCGCCATCCTGATCTTCATCGTCACCATCTTCGCCTCGCGTTGGGCGTCGAGCATGACGCGCAGGGGGCTGGGGCGGGTGCGCGGCTTCCGCCAGGATCCGACGGTGCTCAGCTTCGCCGTCCAGGTGGTGCGGGTCATCGTCTTCCTGATCGGCTTTATCGCCGTGCTGCAGCGGCTGGGCGTGCAGACGACCTCGATCATCGCCGTGCTGGGCGCCGCCTCGCTGGCGGTCGGCCTGGCGCTGCAAGGGACGCTGTCCAATGTGGCGGCGGGCGTCATGCTGCTGATCCTGCGGCCCTATCGCGTCGGAGACCTGATCGACGTGGGCGGGCGGGTCGGCACGGTGCAGCGGCTGGACCTGTTCCTGACCCAGATGTCGGACGCCAACAACGTCAAGATCGTGGTGCCCAACTCCAAGGTCTTCGGCGACACCATCCTGAACCTGTCCGGCCAGCGGACGCGGAGGATGGAGCTGAAGATCGGCGTCGGCTACGGCGACAACCTGAACACCGCCCGCGAGGCGCTGGTCGGGGCGGCGGCGGCGCATGAGCATGTGCTGGCCGATCCCGCGCCGTGGGCGGGGGTGACAGCCCTGCGGGACAGTTCGGTCGAGATGACGCTGCAGGCCTGGACCAAGTCGGGCGACTACTGGCAGGCCAAGGCCGACGTGCTGCAGGCCGCGAAAGAGGCGCTGGACGCCGCAAACATCGAGATTCCCTTCCCCCATCAGGTGGCTGTGCCGTATGGCGACGAGGACGAGCCCGAAGCGCCGCCCGCACCGAGGGTCCGCAGGGGCAAGAGCAGCGATCCGGCGCCGGGCCAGCCGGCCACGGACCACGGCAGCGAGGGGTAGGGCGTGCGTTACGACTTCGGTTCGGACAACACCGCCGGCATGGCGCCCGCGGCCCTGCAGGGGCTGATCGCGGCCAATGAGGGCTATGCCCGCGCCTATGGGGCGGACGACGTCACCGCCCGCGCCGCGGACCAGATCCGGCAAAGGCTGGATGCGGACGCCGAGGTGCGCTTCGTCTTCTCGGGCACGGCCGCCAATTCCATCGCCCTGTCGATGCTGGCCTGGCCGCACGAGGCGGTGCTGGCCCACCATGCGGCCCATATCTGCACGGATGAGACCGGGGCGCCGGGCTTCTTCGGCCAGGGCGTGGGCCTGGTCGGCCTGCCGGGCTTTTCCGGCAAGATCGAGCTGGCGGCGCTGCAGGCGGCGCTGGACGAGCCCGAGGTCAGCCACCGCCAGCCCGCCGCGGCGCTGAGCCTGACCCAGTCGACCGAATACGGCACGGTCTACACTGAGGAAGAACTACGCCACCTGATCGAGCCGGTGAAGGCCAAGGGCTATGGCGTACACATGGACGGGGCGCGGCTGGCCAATGCGGCGGCGGCGGGTTTCGACCTGACCCAGATCGCCCGGCTGGGCGTGGACATCCTGGTGTTCGGCGGGGCGAAGGCGGGCGCCAACTGCACTGAAGCCATCGTCATGTTCGACAAGTCGCTGGCGCGGCGGATCGACAATCGGCTGAAACAGGCGGGACAGACGGCCTCCAAGGGCCGCTTCCTGGCCGGGCCCTTCCTCGGCCTGCTGGAGAGCAAGGCCTGGGAGGACGGCGGCGCCCACGCCAATCTGATGGCCGAGCGCCTGGCCGCCGGGGTTTCGTCAAACACCAGCTTCGCCCTGGCCCATCCGGTCGAGGCCAATGCGGTCTTCGTGCGCATGTCGCCCAAGGCGCACCAGCGGCTGAACGACCTGGGCTGGGCCTGCTACCGCTTCGACGACGGCTCGGTGCGCTTCGTCTGCTCCTGGGCGACGCGGGAAGAGGTGGTCGACGAGCTGCTCGAGGCCATGCGCGGGCTTTGACGCCGGCCTGCTGACAGGAACGGTTCCGGCGGGCTGGCAGTTAGGCTGACTCAGCCCCATGTTCGGGGTCCACGGCGGGGGAGCCCAGTCCGCATGAACGTGCATTCGCCGATCCGGCCGAACCTTGACGACGACGTCGACCTGTTCCTGACGGTTCGGGCGGCGATGCCCGAATTGGCCCGGGGCCTGTCGGCGGAGGACCTGTCCGCCCAGTCGATGGCCGACTGCAGCCCCGGCAAATGGCATCTGGCGCACACCAGCTGGTTCTTCGAGGCGATGATCCTGGCGCAGACGCCCGGCTACCGGCCCGTCGACGACCGCTGGCAAATCCTGTTCAACAGCTATTACGAGGCGCTGGGCGAGCGGGTGGCGCGGCCCGAGCGCGGGTTGATGACCCGCCCGTCGCTGGACGAGGTGATGGCCTACCGGCGCGAGATCGACCGTCGGATGGTCGACTGGCTGGGGCAGAAGGAGGCCGACGCGCGGTCCCGCTATCTGTTCACCCTGGGCCTGCATCACGACCAGCAGCATCAGGAGCTGTTCCTGATGGATATGCTGAACCTGCTGTCCCATTCGCCCCTGGCGCCCGCCGCCTATGGCAAGGAGCCGCGCTCGGGCCCGGTCGAGCCGTCGCGGGGCGGGGAGACGGTCTTCGCCGGCGGCCTGGTCGAGATCGGCCACGACGACGATGACTTCGCCTTCGACAACGAGGGGCCGCGGCACCGCGTCTGGCTGGAGCCCTATGCGCTGGCCAACGACCTGGTGACCAACGGCGACTGGATACGCTTCATCGATGATGGCGGCTATGCGCGGCCGGAGCTGTGGCTGGCGGACGGCTGGGCCACGGTGAAGGCCGAGGGCTGGACGGCTCCGCTGTACTGGTCGCCGGGCGAGGACGGCTGGTCGATGATGGGGCTGACGGGGCGCAAGGCGGTCGATCCGGCCGCGCCTGTCCGTCATGTCAGCCTGTACGAGGCCGACGCCTTCGCGCGCTGGTCCGGCCGCCGCCTGCCGACCGAGGCGGAGTGGGAACATGCGGTGGAAACCCGTCCGGACCTGCTGTCCAACGCCTTCGGCGAGGTCTGGCAGTGGACGGCGTCCGCCTATTCTCCCTATCCGGGCTTCATGCCGACCGAGGGAACGGCGTCCGAGTACAACGGCAAGTTCATGATCAACCAGGCGGTGCTGCGGGGATCCAGCTTCGCGACGCCGGACGGGCATGCCCGGGTCACCTACCGAAACTTCTTCTATCCGCACCAGCGCTGGGCCTTCGCGGGCCTGCGGCTGGCGTCGGATGCGCGCAACGATGGACCGCGGATGTCGGATGACGAGAACGCGGCCTTCCGCGACGACCTGATCGCGGGCCTGTCGTCCTCGCCGAAACGGACCTCGCCGAAATGGTTCTATGACGGGGCGGGTTCGGACCTGTTCGAAGAGATCACCCGGCTGCCGGAATACTATCCGACGCGGCAGGAGGCGGGCCTGTTGCGCACTGTCGCCCCGGACTGGGCCCCCCGGTTCGGCGCGGGCGCGGTGCTGGTCGAGTTCGGCTCGGGCGCCAGCGAGAAGACCCGCATCGTGCTGGACGCCGCTCCGGAGCTGTCCGCCTATGTGCCCATCGACATCAGCCCCGACGCGCTGGACGCCGCCGCCGACCGCATTCGCGAGGCCTATCCCAAGCTGGAGGTCATTCCGGTGGTCGGCGACTTCCTGGCCCTGGGCGAACTGCCGGCGGGGCTGGGACAGGGGCGCAAGGTCGGCTTCTTCCCGGGATCGACCATCGGCAATCTGACGCCGGATGAGGCCGTGGCCTTCCTGAAGGGCGCGCGGCGCCTGCTGGGGGACGACGCCCTGTTCGTGCTGGGGGTGGATCTGGTCAAGGACCCGGCGACGCTGGTCGCTGCCTATGACGATGCGCAGGGGGTAACCGCCGCCTTCAACCGCAACCTGCTCGTCCGCGCCAATCGCGAACTGGGCGCGGATTTCGACGTCGACGCCTTCGCTCACCGCGCCGTCTGGAACGCCGAGGCCTCGCGCATGGAAATGCACCTGCAGGCGACGCGGCACATGGCGATCCACATCGGCGGGCGGCGCGTCGTCTTCGCCCGCGGCGAGACCGTCCACACCGAGAACTCGCGCAAATTCACTGAAGCCTCGGTGCGCGACATCGCCGCCTCGTCGGGCTGGCGTGTGGCCGAGTTCCGCGAAGGCCCGGCGCCGTCGGTGGCTCTGGCCCTGCTGGAGGCCTGAACCGGCCGCCGGAACGACAAAGGGCGGCGCGTTCGGCGCCGCCCCTGTGAAGATCTATCGGGAGAGACGCCTATTCGGCGTCGGGCGTGCGCGTCGTCCGAGACCCGTGGGACGCTTCGCCCCCCTTGCGGCCGGCCTGGGCGGCGAGGCTGCGGTCTTGGGAGAAGCTGCGTTTTTCGCTGGGCACGCTGGCGCCGCCCTTGCGGGCGATCTCGCGCTGGCGTTCCGGGTCCATCGAGGCGAAGCCCCGCTTGGACACGCCGGAGGCTCGGGTGGGCTGACCTTGAGCCATCTGGAGTTCCTTTCGTGGCGACGGTGGCGGTTGCAAAAAGAACCCCCTGACTCCCGTCCGGTTCCGGCCTTTCGGTCACGGAAATGCGAACGAATCAAAGGGGCTTGCCGATCGGGCCTTCTCCCCGGTCAGGCAAATCGACGCGCGGGGGCGGCGACATCCCGCTGGGGCGCTTCTTCGGGGAGGGCGCCGGGGTCGATATCCGGCTCCGGCGTATCGGGCGGAAGAATCTCCGGTTCCAGGTCCGGCGAGGGGGCGGGCGTCTCGGGCGGCGTGGCCCCAGGATCGATGTCCGGGCTCTCGGGCTCTACATGGGTCATGGCGGTTCCTTTCGCCTGAACCAACGCCGCCGCGCGGGGGCTGTTTCATCACGATGCGTGCGCGGAACCGTCCTCGGGGGCGGCGGATTGAAAAGGCCTGACGCCCTCCTGGAACCGGAGCCCGCCCATGACCGAGACCTATGCCGACGACATCGACGATCCGGAGACGCCATCGTCACGCCTGGACCGCGAGGCGGCGGAGATCCTTGAGCGGGACGAGATGCGCCGGCTGGGCGTCCGGCCGCTGCGGCAGGCCCTGAAGGAAGACGCGCGTCTGGTGAGCGACTGGGGCAGGGCCCGCGCCGGCCGCCTGCGTCACACGGTCGAGGACGAGCCGATCCGCTATTCGCTCTATGCGCTGGGCATCGGCCTGCTGATCGGCCTGCTGGCCGCCCGCTAAGAGGGACCGCTGGCCGGGCGGGCGATCGGCGCGCGCTTCAGGGCTTCGTCCGAGACGAAGGGATTGCTCCGCCGCTCGGCCCCGAAGGTCGAGGAAGAGCCGTGTCCGGGGACGAAGGTCACGTCGTCGCCGAGAGGCCAGAGCTTGGTCACGATGGCGTCCAGCAGGGCGCCGTGATCGCTGCGTGGGAAGTCGGTGCGGCCGATGGAGCCCTGGAACAGCACATCGCCGACCTGGGCGAACCGGGCCTCGCGGTTGAAGAAGACGACATGGCCGGGGGTGTGCCCGGGGCAGTGGTAGACCTCCCACGTCGTCTCGCCGAGCGTCAGCGTGTCGCCGTCGCCCAGCCAGCGGGTCGGGGTGAAGCTGCGCGCATCGGGAATGCCGTACATCAGGCCGTTGGCCGGGATCTGGTCGATCCAGAACTGATCGGCCTCGTGCGGGCCGATGATGTCCAGCCCGGTCTTCTCCTGCATCTCGGCGGCGCCGCCGGCGTGGTCGAGGTGGCCGTGGGTGATCCAGATGGCCTCCAGGGTCAGGCCGTTCTGTCTCACGGCGGCCAGCAGGCCATCGACGGAGGCGCCCGGATCGATGATCGCGGCCTTCTTCGTCTTGCGGCACCAGACGATGGTGCAGTTCTGCTGCAGCGGGGTGACGGGAACGACGCCGACGCCGATCGGGGAGGGGGACTGGCTCATCCGGCACAGATAGCCGCGCCGGGCCTCCACCGAAACCGCCCCGGCTCACGTTGACCTTTGGGGCGGTCATCGACATAAGGGCGGGCTTCAAAGGCGCCGCCTCCAAAGGGCGGCCCTTCTGCTTTATCCCACACCGCGCGCGCCGGCCTCATTGGCGCCGCCACAGAGCGTCAGAACCCCGACCATGCAAGTCGTCGAAAAGTCCTCCGAAGGCCTGAGCCGCGTCATCGCGGTGACCATCCCCGTCGCCGAGCTGAACGAAAAGCTGGACGCGCGCCTGAAGGAAGTCGCGCCGCAGATGAAGCTGAAGGGCTTCCGTCCGGGCAAGGTGCCGCTGGCTCACGTCAAGAAGACGTTCGGCCGCGACCTGATGGGCGAGATCATCAACGACCAGCTGAACAGCTCCAGCCAGAAGGCCCTGGACGACGCCAAGGTGCGTCCGGCCGCTCCGGCCGAGATGAAGCTGACCTCGGACATGGACAAGGTCATCGCCGGTCAGGAAGACCTGGCCTACGAAATGGCCCTGGAAGTCATGCCGGACTTCACCCCGGTCGATCCCAAGACCCTGAAGCTGGCCCGCCCGACCTATGAAGCGTCGGACGCCGATCTGGACGAGGCTCTGACGGAGCTGGCCGGCCAGGCCAAGTCCTACGAGGACAAGAAGGGCAAGACGGTCAAGGCCGCCGACGGCGACCAGCTGACCATCGACTTCCTGGGCAAACTGGACGGCGAGCCCTTCGAAGGCGGCGCCGCCACCGACGCCGACCTGGTGATCGGTTCGAACCGCTTCATCCCGGGCTTCGAAGAGCAGCTGAAGGGCGCCAAGGTCGGCGAAGAGAAGACCATCGAGGTCACCTTCCCCGAGGATTATCAGGCCGCTCACCTGGCCGGTAAGAAGGCCACCTTCGACATCACCGTGAAGGCCATCAAGGCCGAGGCCGAAGCCAAGGTCGACGAAGAGTTCGCTAAGCGCATCGGCCTGGAATCGCTGGACAAGCTCAAGGAGCTGCTGCGCAACAACCTGAACCAGCAGTACACGGCCGCCGCCCGCTTCAAGCTGAAGCGCGCCCTGCTGGACGAGCTGGACAAGGCCCACAGCTTCCCGCTGCCGCCGAAGATGGTGGAAGCCGAGTTCGAGGGCATCTGGCAGCAGGTCGAGGCCGACAAGGCCGCCGGCCGCCTGCCGGAAGAGGACGCCAAGAAGTCCGACAAGAAGCTGAAGGAAGAGTACCAGAAGATCGCCGAGCGCCGCGTGCGCCTGGGTCTGGTGCTCGCCGAGATCGGCCGCGCCAACAACGTGCAGGTCTCGGACCAGGAACTGAACAACGCCATCATGAACGAGGCCCGCAACTATCCGGGCCAGGAGCGTCAGGTGCTGGACTTCTATCGCCAGAACCCGAACGCCGCCGCCCAGATGCGCGCCCCGATCTATGAGGAGAAGGTCTGCGACCTGATCTTCGGAACCGCCGACGTGACCGACACCCCGATCACCAAGGAAGAGCTGCTCAAGGAAGAAGACGAGATCTGATCTCGCCTTTGAGCCGCACCTGATCTCGAAGAGCCGCCGCTGCCGACGCAGCGGCGGCTTTTTTCTTGGGACGCGTGTCGTCCCGGTCCATCATTCCGCGGGATCGCAGGGGTCGCTGGAGGACGGCGAAGCTTTGCAATACAATCGTGTGACGCGGGTCGCGGCCCGGTGTTTGCGCCTGGGGAGTGGGTGATGAGCGTTCTGTTTGCGTCTTTCGCTGTCGCGGGATCCTTGATCCTGCAGGACCCGGCGCCGCCCGCGGCTCCCGTTCCGGCGGCGCAGGTTCCGCCGCCGGCGACTCAGCTGGAAGACGTCGTCGTCCAGCGTCAGCGCCTGGAGCGCGCCATCCGTAATTTCGTCGACGAGGTCGCGGCGCCTTCGCCCGGGCGTGGACCCGCGCGCTGGGATCGCCGGGTGTGCGTCGGCGTCGTCAATGTCCGCAACCCCGCCGCCCAGCACCTGGTCGATCGGGTGTCCCAGGTGGCCATGGATGTCGGGCTCGAGCCCGGCGAGCCAGGTTGCAAGGCGAACGTGGTGATCATCGGCACCTCCGATGGGCCGGCTCTGGCCCAGGCGCTGGTCGACGCCACCCCGCGCGCCTTCCGTCCGAACTGGAGCGGATCGGACCGCGGCGCCGTCGCCCTGGAGAAGTTCGTGGCGTCGGAAGCGCCGGTCCGCTGGTGGCACGTCGCCCTGCCGGTCGATTCCCAGACCGGCGCCCCCGTGGTGCGCATTCCCGGTCAGGACGACGAGCCGCGCATGACGGCGATCTTCGCCTCGTCGCGCCTGCGGACCCAGGTCCAGAACAATCTCGACCGAGTGTTCGTGATCGTCGATTTCGGCCGCGCCGAAGGGCTGAACTTCAACCAGCTCAGCGACTACATCGCCATGGTCGCGCTGGCCCAGATCGATCCGGACGCGGCGACCGGCAGCTTCAACTCGGTGCTGAACCTGTTCGAGCAGCCCGGCGGCGCCGGCATCGACGGCATGACCGACTGGGACCGCAGCTATCTGAGCGCCCTGTATGACGCGGAACTGAACCAGCTGCGGCCCAGCCACCAGGCCAGCTCCGTGTCCAACGCCATGGCCCATGATCGCCGGGCCCAGGCGGCGGCTCCCGCCGAGGACGAGGACAAGGCGGAGTGACGAAGCGTCGTCCCCGCCTTGCGTGAACGCTTCCTCAAGACGATATCCTGTCCAAGAGGGACGGCGGCCGCTGAGTCGCGCCCAAAAGCATCCGAGAAGGCCTGAATGCGCGATCCGATCGAACTGATGAACATGAACCTCGTCCCGATGGTGGTCGAGCAATCCAGCCGGGGCGAGCGCGCCTTCGACATCTTCTCGCGCCTGCTGCGCGAACGGATCATCTTCCTGACCGGTCCCTTCGAGGACGGCATGGCCTCGCTGATCTGCGCCCAGCTGCTGTTCCTGGAATCGGAGAACCCGAAGAAGGAAATCAGCATGTACATCAACAGCCCCGGCGGACAGGTGTCCTCGGCGCTCGCGATCTACGACACCATGCAATACATCCGCTCGCCGGTTTCGACGGTGTGCATGGGCATGGCCGCCTCGGCCGGCTCGCTGATCCTGACCGCCGGCGCCGCCGGCCAGCGCGTGGCCCTGCCGAACGCGCGGGTCATGGTGCACCAGCCTTCGGGCGGTTTCCGCGGCCAGGCCTCGGACATCGAGCTGCACGCGGCCGACATCCGCTACACCAAGAAGCGCCTCAACGAGATCTATGTCGAACACACCGGCCGGACCTATGAGGAAGTCGAGAAGACCCTGGACCGCGACCACTTCATGTCGGCCGAGGAAGCCAAGGCCTGGGGCATCGTGGACCACGTCTACGACCGCCGCGAACAGGCAGACGCCGACGGCGTGAAGACGCCTGGGACCTGATCCGCACGGCGATGCCCGTCTGAGAGACCTGACAACCGCCGGCGCGTCCGGCGGTTGTTTTGTGTCTGTTCGTCTACTAGCGTTCTCTGTCGTCAGCTGGAGGGGGTGGTGATGAGAACGGCTCTTGGCGTGATGTTCGCCCTGTCCATGGGGCTGGCGGCGACGGCGGCCGCCGCGCAAGAGGCGCCGCAGCCCGCGCCCGCGCAGGCCGAGGCGACGGCCCTTGAGGATGTGGTGGTCACAGGGCGGCTGGAGGAACAGGTCCGGCGCTTCACGGAGGGGGCGTCCAATCCGGTTCCGTCGCGTGGTCTGGCCCGCTGGCGCGGACCGGTCTGCATCGGCGTCTATAATTTCCAGCGCGAGGCCGGCCAGCAGATCGCCGACGGCCTGGTCCAGGCGGGCGAAGCCCTGAACGTGCCGATCAAGGACGGCCCCTGCGATCCCAACATCATGATCATCGGCGCTGTCGATTCCCGCGCGGTCGCCGCGCAGTGGGTCCGACAGGAGTATCGGGAGTTCCGGCCCAATATCGCCCGCGCCGCGCTGTCCCGGGAAAAGCTGGAGTATTTCACCACGGCCGACGTGCCTGTTCGCTGGTGGGCGATCAGCCGCCCGGCGTATTTCGACATCTTCACCGGCGGACGCGTCCTCACGAACGGACCAGGAAGGGCGCCGATCCAGATCCGCACCGCCATGAACCGCGACCTGCACACTCGCGATGACCTTCAGCGGCTGATCATCATCCTGGACGCCGACAGGGTGGCCAATGTCAGCGCCGAGAACCTCATCGCCTATCTGACGATGATCAGCTTCACCCAGATCGACATGCAGGCTGAGCTGGGCGACTTCTCGACCATCCTCAACCTGTTCCGGACGGGTCATGTCGCCAGTGGCCTGACGGACTGGGACGAAGCCTATGTCCGGGGCCTCTATGACGTGTCGCGGGACCTGAAGATCGAGCCTGAGCTTCAGTCCGCGCGGATGGTCGAACGGCTCCGCACCGTCGCGAGCGCGGAGTAGCCGGAGAGGGTCTATCCTGTGCTATCACGCCGCCATGCAGACTCGAGACAATAGCGGGACCGTCCAGGTCGACGGCGACACCTATCACTGGGAGCTCCGACGCCAGCCCCGGCCGTTGAACGGCGGCGTCTGGGAAGGCATCGCCGTGACCCTGCGGCTGCAGGACTTCAAGCGCGAGGCCATCGTGCAGTTTCCGCCGCCGCTGCGCCCGAACGGACGCCCGGACACCGAGAAGCAATTCGTGAACACCGACTACGTCCGCAACGCCGTGACGGCGGTGATCGAGGCGGGCTGGGAGCCCACGTCGCGCGGCAAGGCCATGGTCTTCGACGTGGACGGCGAGGGACGCTGATCCTCAGGGGCGACCGGTGAAGACCCGGAAGCCCTTCTCTTCGGCGATGGCGATCATCTCGGTGTCGCCCGAGGTGTCGCCGTAGGCGGCGGTCAGGCGGAGGTCGTCGCCGTAAGCTTCGCGCAGGCGGCGGACTTTCTCCTCGCCCCGGCAATTGGGGGTGTCGAAGGCGCCGGTGACGAGATCCTGTGCATCGAAGGTCAGCAGGGTGCCCAGAAGGGCGTCCGCGCCCAGCCGGCGGGCGAAGGGGGCGACCGTGGTCTCGGGGCTGGCGGTCACGATGACGCGATGCGCGCCCCGCGCGCCCCAGTCGTTCCAGACCTTGAGCGCGTCGGGCCGCATGAAGTCCGCCCAGACCCGCTCGGCGAAACGCTCGGCGTCCGCTTCCAGCGCGGCGCGGGGGACGCCCTTCAGGAACTCCCGGACCGAGGCGGCCTTGATCCGTCCCCGGTCGCGATCACGGGCGTAGGTGGCCACGGCGGGCGCCATCTTCACCAGGCCCAGCGCCCAGGCCCCGGGACCGGCGCGCCAGCGCAGGAAGGCGGTGAAGCTGTCGCGGATCGTCAGAGTGCCGTCGAAATCGAACGCGACGATGGGCACGCCTTTTGCAACGGTGTGGCGAAATCCCTTAAGGGTTCCCATGTCAGACATTCGCCGTGATCCCCATCAACAGTGAACGTCCCAAAACCGGCAATGGCCACGCTTTCGCGGGGTTGTGGCGGGCGCGGGGATGGGTGATTGTCAATTTTTGAAGACCTTTGCGCCCAATGTTCGGGAATCAAACGCGGAGGAAGCGCGTTCCGCCTCATATCGGGGTGAACCGCGGGAGTGAGAAGGGTCTATGACCAAGGCAGCCGGCACCGACGCCAAAAGTACGCTCTACTGCTCGTTCTGCGGCAAGAGCCAGCACGAGGTGCGCAAGCTCATCGCCGGCCCGACCGTGTTCATCTGTGATGAATGCGTCGAGCTGTGCATGGACATCATCCGTGAAGAGCACAAAATCTCGTTCTCCAAGGCCAAGGACGGTGTGCCTTCGCCCAAGGAGATCCGTGAGGTCCTGGACGACTACGTCATCGGCCAGAGCCACGCCAAGAAGGTGCTCTCGGTCGCGGTTCACAACCACTACAAGCGCCTGAACCACGCGACGAAGAACAACGACGTCGAGCTGGCCAAGTCGAACATCATGCTGATCGGGCCGACCGGCTCCGGCAAGACGCTGCTGGCCCAGACGCTGGCGCGCATCATCGACGTGCCGTTCACGATGGCGGACGCCACCACCCTGACCGAAGCCGGTTACGTGGGCGAAGACGTCGAGAACATCATCCTGAAGCTGCTCCAGGCCTCCGACTACAACGTCGAACGGGCCCAGCGCGGCATCGTCTACATCGATGAAATCGACAAGATTTCGCGCAAGTCGGACAACCCGTCGATCACCCGCGACGTGTCGGGCGAAGGCGTGCAGCAGGCCCTGCTGAAGATCATGGAAGGCACCGTCGCCTCCGTGCCCCCGCAGGGCGGCCGCAAGCATCCCCAGCAGGAATTCCTGCAGGTCGACACCGCCAACATCCTGTTCATCGTCGGCGGCGCCTTCGCCGGCCTGGAAAAGGTCATCGCGGCGCGGGGCGAGGGGGCCTCGATCGGCTTCGGCGCCAAGGTCAAGGAAATCGACGAGCGCCGCACGGGCGACATCCTCAAGGGCGTCGAGCCGGACGATCTGATGCGTTTCGGCCTGATCCCCGAGTTCATCGGCCGTCTGCCGGTTCTGGCGACGCTTGAAGACCTGGACGAACCGGCGCTGGTCACCATCCTGACCGAGCCGAAGAACGCCCTGGTCAAGCAGTACAAGCGCCTGTTCGAGATGGAAAACGTCGATCTGACCTTCACCGACGACGCCCTGAACGCCGTCGCCAAGAAGGCCATTACCCGCAAGACCGGCGCGCGCGGCCTGCGCTCGATCCTGGAAGGCATCCTGCTCGAGACCATGTTCGAGCTGCCGACCTTCGAGGGCGTCGAGGAAGTCGTCGTCAACGCCGAGGTCATCGAGGGCAAGGCTCAGCCGCTGCTGATCTACGCCGAGACCAAGGGCAAGAAGAGCGCCCAGCCCGACAGCGCCGCCTAACCGGCGACTTTCGGAGCCCAAGACCAGAGGGGCCGCTCGCCGGATTCGGCGGGCGGCCCTTTTCGTCGGGGCGCCGCGGACGAAAACATGTGATCCCTGCGAAACGGTTGCGGGCCGGCCACAGTCCCTCGCGGTCGATCTTGCGGCCCACAGGCCCGCCGGCGCGGGGAGATCGCGCGTCGGGCCTCGGCGCCGCATGAACCTTGCAGCTTGGCCGCGAATGAACGGTCCCCAGTCGCCTGCAGTGGTCACGCTTGAATGGCGCGTCCGCAAAACCACATACTGTCCCGAAGGCCGCCGAATGGCGGGCCGAGTCGAAACGGCGGGGCACAGCGTCCCGACCGCCGGCGCGGCGGGCTCGAGATCAACAAGGGCCCCGGAGTAGCATCATGACCGAGACCAAGACCCTTCCCGTCCTGCCGCTGAGAGACATCGTCGTCTTCCCGCACATGGTCGTGCCCCTGTTCGTGGGACGCGAGAAATCCGTGCGTGCGCTGGATGAGATCATGAAGGGTGAAAAGCAGATCCTGCTGGCCACCCAGAAGAACAGCGTCGACGACGATCCGTCGGCCGACGCCATCTACCCCATCGGCGTGCTCGCAAATGTCCTGCAACTGCTGAAGCTGCCCGACGGCACCGTGAAGGTGCTGGTCGAGGGCAAGGGCCGGGCGCGCCTGACCCGCTTCACGGACCGCACCGAATATTTCGAGGCCGAGGCGGTGGAGATCGCCGACGAAGCGGGCGAGCCCTCGCAGTCCGAAGCCCTGCTGCGCGCGGTGATCGAGCAGTTCGAAAACTATGTGAAGCTGAACAAGAAGGTGCCGCCCGAGGCCCTCAGCTCCATCCCCCAGATCACCGACCCGTCCAAGCTGGCGGACTCGGTGGCGGCTCACCTGTCGGTCAAGATCGGCGACAAGCAGGGTCTGCTGGAGACCGTCGCCGTGCCGCAACGGCTGGAAAAGGTCTACGGCCTGATGGAGGGCGAAATCTCCGTCCTGCAGGTCGAAAAGAAGATCCGCTCGCGCGTGAAGCGCCAGATGGAGAAGACCCAGCGCGAGTACTATCTGAACGAGCAGATGAAGGCGATCCAGCGCGAGCTGGGCGAGACCGACGACCAGCGCGACGAAATCCTCGAGCTGGAGAAGCGGATCCGCAAGACCCGCCTGTCCAAGGAAGCGCGGACCAAGGCCGAGGCCGAGGTCAAGAAGCTGCGCAACATGAGCCCGATGTCGGCCGAGTCCACGGTGGTGCGGAACTACCTCGACTGGCTGCTGTCGATCCCGTGGGGCAAGGCCAAGCAGAAGCCGATCGACCTGCAGAAGGCCGAGGACATCCTCGAGGAGGATCACTACGGCCTGGAGAAGGTCAAGGAACGGATCATCGAGTATCTGGCCGTCCAGGCGCGCACCGGTTCGCTGCGCGGCCCGATCCTGTGCCTGGTCGGACCTCCCGGCGTCGGCAAGACCTCGCTGGCCAAGTCGATCGCGAAAGCCACCGGTCGTGAGTACGTCCGCATGTCGCTGGGCGGCGTGCGCGACGAGGCTGAAATCCGCGGCCACCGCCGGACCTACATCGGCTCCATGCCCGGTAAGATCATCCAGTCGATGAAAAAGGCAAAGACCACCAACGCCTTCATCCTGCTGGACGAGATCGACAAGCTGGGCGCGGACTGGCGCGGCGACCCCTCGTCGGCCCTGCTGGAGGTGCTGGATCCGGCCCAGAACTCGACCTTCGGGGACCACTACCTCGAGGTCGACTACGACCTGTCCAACATCATGTTCGTGACCACGGCCAACAGCCTGAACATGCCGCAGCCGCTGATGGACCGGATGGAGATCATCCGGGTGTCCGGCTACACCGAGGACGAGAAGGTCGAGATCGCCAAGCGGCACGTCCTGCCCAAGGTGACCGAGGAGAACGGCCTGAAGCCGGCCGAGTTCATCGTGCCGGAAACGACCATCCGCGACCTGATCCGCTACTACACCCGGGAAGCCGGGGTGCGTTCGCTGGAACGGGCCCTGGGCGGGCTGGCCCGCAAGGCCGTGCGCGAAATGGCCCGGGACAAGGCGCTGACCATCACCGTGGATGACGCCAAGCTGGCTGAATACGCGGGCGTTCGGAAGTTCCGCTACGGCGAGACGGACGAGGAGGATCAGGTCGGCATCGTCACCGGCCTGGCCTGGACCGAGTTCGGCGGCGACATCCTGACCATCGAGGCGATCAAGATGCCGGGCCGCGGCCGCATGACCGTGACCGGCAACCTGAAGGAGGTGATGAAGGAGTCGATCTCCGCCGCCGCCTCCTACGTCCGGGCGCGCTCGCTGGCCTTCGGCGTCAAGCCGCCGGTGTTCGAGAAGACCGACATCCACGTGCACGTGCCGGACGGCGCGACGCCCAAGGACGGTCCCTCGGCGGGTGTGGCCATGACCGTGGCCATGGTCTCGGTCCTGACCGGCATCCCGATCCGCAAGGACATCGCCATGACCGGCGAGATCACCCTGCGCGGCCGGGTCACCGCGATCGGCGGCCTGAAGGAGAAGCTGCTGGCGGCCCTCCGCTCGGGCATCAAGACGGTGCTGATCCCGGAAGAGAACGAGAAGGACCTCGCCGACGTGCCCGACAATGTGAAGGGCGCGCTGGAGATCGTCCCGATCAAGACCGCCGACGAGGCGTTGAAGTGGGCCCTGACCGGCACGCTGACGCCTGTGGAGTGGGACGAGAACGCTGAACCCCTGCCGCCGGCCCAGCCGCCGGCCGACGGGGCCGCGGTGGTGGCGCACTGACGCCGCCGACATGACGACAGGGACGCCGCCCGGATATTTCCGGGCGGCGTTTCTTTTTTCAGACTGACCCCAGGGGGATGCGATGAGCGACTACGGACAGATCAAGATCGACCTCACGGGGGTGACCGCCACGAGCGACGTGACCCTGAGTTTCCAGATCCACGGTAGCCAGTTCACCTTTGGGGGCCAGCAGGACCTTTCGTTCGCGGGCATCCTCGGCGTCACCGGCATCGTCGTCAGCCCGATGAACGTTCAACTGAATCTGTCCTCGGGAACCACCCTGGGCGGGGTGATCACCCTTTACGCCGTGACGGCCGGAACAGCCGTCGCGCTCACAACCAACGCGGCCGACTTCACAACCAGTTCGTCCAGGTCGTTCGATGTCCAGTGGAGCACGAACAGCAGTGAAATTCAGGAAGGCAACCTGATCAGCGGCATGCTGACGCTCGGCGATTTCGGACCGGAATAGGTCCGCGTCGGGCGGCCTTCAGAAGATGAAGCTGTCCTGCTGGATGGCGTTGCCGAGCACGATCAGCAGCAACTCGGCCGCCTCCGGGCCGGCCCCGTCCGGATCGTACATCACGGCCGTCGCGGCGGCCGCTTCCCAGTTCGTCGCCTGCAGGCTCAGCACCCCGCGGCCGAAGGGATCGTCGCCCAACGGCCCCAGGTTGCCCAGGACCGTGCTCACATCGATCCGGTCGCCTGTCGAATGGTTGAAGTCACGGATGAGGGACGCATCCATGCCGCCGTCGTAGACGAAGAGGTCGGCCCCGGCCCCGCCGGTCATCTCGTCATTGCCCGATCCGCCGATCAGGGTGTCTGATCCATCTCCGCCGAAGAGAAGGTCGTCGCCCGCGCCGCCCAGCAGGACGTCGTCGCCGTCCAATCCGTACAGCGTGTCGTTTCCGTCGGCGCCCTGCAGTCTGTTCGCTGCGGCGTTCCCGGTTCCGGTCCCCGACCCGCTCACGAACGTCAGGTTCTCCACATTGTCCCGGAGGCTGTAGCTGGTGAGGAAGGTCTCGACCGTGTCGTTCCCCTCGCCGTCGAACTCGACGATCGTGTCGCCGGCTTCCGCGACGACATAGACGTCGTCTCCAAGCCCGCCCTGCAGGGTGTTGGCCAGGCCGAAGCCGCCGCTCAGCCGGTCGTCGCCGTCCAGGCCGATGAGGTAGTCGGCGCCGCCGCCGCCGGAAATGCGATTGTCCGCGGCGTTGCCGATGCCGACGAAGCCCTGGCTGTCGCCGGCGAGGCCGACCGTCAGATTCTCCAGATGATCAGCCAGACGCCAGTCGCGCAGGCCCACGATCAGGCTGTCGACGCCTTCTCCGGGCACCTCGACGAAGCTGTCGCGGAAGTCGGTCAGCACATAGGTGTCGTCGCCCAACCCGCCGACGAGCGTGTCAGCGCCATCGCGGCCCCCATCCAGGATATCGTCGCCATCGCCGCCTGACAGCTGGTCGTCGCCGGCTCCGCCCGTGAGCCTGTCGTCATTTTCCGTCCCGTAGATCGCCAGGTTGTTGACCGCCTGTGTCGTGACCACGGTCAGCGCTTCCAGCCCGCGCCCGTCGATCGTGATCAGGCCGGTCGTCCCCGTGCCGGTCAGGGCGTTGAGGAACACCGTCACATGCGCGACGCCCTGCGGCCCGAAGATCAGGTCCAGGTTCTCGACGTTGACGGAATAGTTGAGCGCGAACCGCGGGTCGCCGACGCCGCCGCTGCCCTGTTCCACGACCGTGGTTCCGTTGACGCCGCCGACATGCACGAAATTGCCCGTGAAGGGGGTCAGCCACTGCAGCCGCATGGTGTCAACGCCGCCGCCGCCGTTGACGGTGTCCAGGCCGTGCCCGGCGCCGGAGGTATTGTACCAGTAGATCCAGTCGTTCCCGTCGAGGGCGTTGATGACGTCATTGCCGCCCAGGCCGAAGATGACGTCGTCGGCCGCCGATCCCTCGATCAGTTCAGCCGCGCTGGTTCCGTAATAGGTCGGCATTCTGCTGCTCCAAGCCAGGCGGTGGAGGGTAGGCGCAGCCGGGGCGGTTCCGCCGCTCACGCTTCCGTGAAGCGGGCGGAGGGCCTCCCTGTCGCCGGATCATCCCACCCGCGGCGGGCGCTTCGGATCCGGGTCGTTCGAAGGCGTTCCACGGGCGCATGACGCGAGGCCGTACATCGCGCCAACCCGCGTCTGGGTCCGGCGTAGAACGACCCGGTCGCCGACCCGGCAGTCCCGCCGGACCGGCGCGCGCAAGGTCACCGTGCCGTCGGCGGTTTCGACCAGCATGACGCGGTATGAGCCTTCATCGCGCTCACGCATGCCGAAGGCCTTGGCCACGCCAGGTATCGGCTCAGCCGGTCCGCGGGACTGAAGCGCCCAGAGCATCATGCAGATCAGCAAGGTCGCGATGATCCCTACGAACAGAAGGATGAGGGCGAGCGTAAGGGGGGACTGGTTCAACGCGAGCCAAAGCCGCAACCGCCTCACGCCGTTCACCCCACCTGTGCCCGGTGCCGCAGCATCGCATCGGCCAGCACGCAGGCGGCCATGGCTTCGACGACCGGGACGCCGCGCAGGGCGACGCAGGGGTCGTGGCGGCCCTTGGTGCGCAGGTCGGTCTCGGTCCCGTCGCGAGTGACGGTCTGGCGCAGGGTCAGGATGGAGGAGGTGGGCTTGAAGGCGACGCGCGCCGTCAGCGGTTGTCCGGTCGAGATGCCGCCCAGGACGCCGCCCGCGCGATTGCTCAGGAAGACCGGTCGGCCGTCCTCGCCCAGACGCATCTGGTCGGCGTTCTCCTCGCCTGACAGTTCGGCGGCTTCAAAGCCCGCGCCGATCTCGACGCCCTTCACGGCGTTGATCGACATCAGGGCGGCGGCCAGTTCGGCGTCCAGCTTGCCGTAGATCGGCGCGCCCCAGCCGGCGGGGACGCCGGTGACCTCCAGCGCGACCACGGCGCCGATGGACGAGCCCGCCTTGCGCACGCCGTCCAGATACGCTTCCCAGGCGGGGACGACCGCGGCGGAGGCGGCGAACAGGGCGTTGTCGTAGACGGCGTCGAAATCGACGGCCTCGGGCGCGATGCGGTGCGGACCCAGCTGGACCACGCCGGCGCGGATCTGAACGCCGTCGCCCAGCACCTTGCGGGCGACGGCCCCGGCGGCGACGCGCATGGCGGTCTCGCGGGCCGAGGACCGGCCGCCGCCGCGATGGTCGCGGACGCCGTATTTGGCCTGATAGGCGTAGTCGGCATGGCCGGGGCGGTAGGCGCGGGCGATCTCGCCGTAGTCCTTGGACCGCTGGTCCTCATTGTCGATCAGGATCGAGAGGGGCGTGCCGGTCGTGACCTGGCCGTCGCCGTCATCGAAGACGCCGGACAGGATGCGGGCCGTATCGCTCTCCTGCCGCTGGGTGACGAAGCGGCTGCCGCCGGGCTTGCGCCGGTCCAGCCACGGCTGGAGATCAGCCTCGGTCAGCGGGATGTTGGGCGGGCAACCGTCGACGACGCAGCCGATCGCCGGCCCGTGGCTCTCGCCCCAGGTGGTCACGCGAAACAGATGGCCGAAGGTGTTGTGCGACATCCGTCTGGCTTAAGCCGCCAAGCGGTCCGGCGTCCAGACACGGGTGAAGCGGATCAGCAGGTCTTCCGCCGCAGAGGGGGCGTCTTCGGACGGGGTCAGGGTCACGAAAAGATGCCCCTGCGGCCGCGATCCGCGCGCCGGGAGGCCCAATCCCCTCAGGCGCAGGCGCAGCGGTTCCTGTCCCGCCACGATCCAGGCTGAGCGCGGCCCGGCGTGGGTGTCGATCTCCAGCCGCCCGCCGTCCTCGACCAGGCGCAGCGGAATGGGCCAGCTCATATAGACGTCGTCGCCGATGACGCTCAGGCCGTCCGCCCCACGGATCAGCACCGGCAGATACAGGTCCGCGCCGTCCGCCGCGCCGCCCTTGAGCCGCAGATGCTCGCCCGAACGCATCCCGGCGGGCGCCTGGACGCGCAGGGTGCGGTCGCCCGCGTGGACGGTGATGGGCCCGCCGTTGAGAGCGTCCTGGGGCGTGATGGCGATGATGGTCCGGGCATGCTCAGGGGCTTCCGGCGCGGCGAGAGCGGCCTGTGGAGGGGCGCTCTGCACCAGCCGCCAGGCGGCGATCACCTTTCGGAAGCGCGCCTCGTCGCCGCCGGTCTGGTCCGGACGGGCGGCCTTCACCGCCGCGCGGAAGGCGGTGGTCAGCGCCGGACCCTCGGCCGGGCCGGTCAGGCCGAGCAGGGTCCAGGCTTCGCTGAGCGAGGAGACCTCGGAGGAGGGACGAGCGCGCATATACGCACCAAGCCACCAACGTGGTGAAGACCGGCTTAACCGTGACGGCTCTCCCGTTCGGACGCGCGAGGGGCTATCTGGAGGTCATGACCGCACCCGTGATCCCGCCCAGCCCGACCCGCGAAGAATATGCGGACCAGTACGCCGCCGCGCTCGCCGCCAACGGGGACGAGACCATCTTCCAGCGGAGCGAGCCCGTCGGCCTGTTCGTCGAATGGCTGGAGGACGCCAAGCGGTATGAGCCGAACGACGCCAACGCCATGGCGCTGGCCACCGTCGACGCCTCGGGTGATCCCGACGCGCGGATGGTGCTGCTGAAGGATGTCGATGGGCGGGGCTTCACCTTCTATTCCAACCGCGAGAGCGCCAAGGGCGAGGCGCTGGCGGCGCATCCGGCGGCGGGCCTGCTGTTCCACTGGAAATCGCTGCGGCGGCAGGTGCGGGTGCGGGGGCGTATCGAGCCGGTCAGCGCCGCGGAAGCCGACGCCTATTTCGCCAGCCGGGCGCGCGAGAGCCGCATCGGAGCCTGGGCCTCGGACCAGTCACGGCCGCTGGAGAGCCGCGAGGCGCTGGAGCTGGCCGTGGCCCGCGAGACGGCGCGCTTCGAAGGGCAGGACGTGCCCCGGCCCGAACGCTGGACGGGCTGGCGGGTGATCCCGCGGACGGTGGAGTTCTGGCGCGATCGGCCGTTCCGCCTGCATGACCGCCTGCTGTTCACGCGGGACGGGCAGGGGTGGCGGACGTCCCGCCTGCAGCCCTGACGGTCAGGCGCCGTAGCGCGCCATGAAGGTGTCGATGACGTGGGCGACGATCTGGGCGTTGGTTCGGCTTGCCCGGACCTCGTCGCCCGTGACCAGCGGCACGAAGAAGACCGGGTGTTCGATCATCCCCATCAGCTCGCCCGCCGCCCATGAGGCCTTCTCGATGTCCTTCAGGCCGCCGCGAGCCTGATGGTCCTTCAGGATGCCGATCAGGGTGGCGCCGAATTCGGTGCGGCCCTTTTCAAAGAAGCGCATCGCCGTCGCCCGGAAGCGGGGACGCTCGGCCAGGACCAGGCGGAAGATGGAGCGCACGAAGCCGTCGCCCATGAAACAGGCGTAGGCTTCCGCGAAACTGGTCAGCTGCGTGCGGGCGTCGCCGTCGCAGGCGCGGACGCCGGCCATCTGGTAGGCGAACTGGGCCGCAGCGTCGTCGATGACCGCCGAGAACAGCTCCGACTTGCCGGCGAACAGGGCGTAGAGGGTGGCGGTGGAGACCCCGGCCTCGCGCGCGATGGGCTCGATCCGGGTCCCGGCGTAGCCCACGGATATGAAGGCCGCACGCGCATACCTGATGATGGCCTGCCGCTTGGGATCGTGGAACTGGGTGTCGCCGGAAGGAGGTGGCATGTTGGAATTCATCGCTTGGTGAGCGACAAAGTGACGCTTCCGCGGGCGGACGGCAAGGCCCCTGTCAGGGACCGTCAGGTCCGGACGAACGGCGCCAGCAGGGGGTGGGCCAGGACCGGCGCGGCGAGGCGGACCACAACTTGTGGATCTTCAAGGCGAACCGCGGCGGTTGCGTCGGCCACGATGAAGTCGGCGTTGAGCCGCGATGGCTCGGTCAGCCGTTCATGGCCTGGACGGACGGTGCCGAGATACTGGGCGATGACCGACTCGGCTGTCCGTCCGCGCTCGGCCTGATCGCGCAGCAGGCGGCGGATGAAGCGGATGTCTGCGGGGGTGTCGACGAACACCCGGATGTCGAACAGGTCGACCAGTCCCGGCGTGCACAGCACATGGGTGCCTTCCACGATCACGACCTCGGCGGCCGGCACCGGCTCGCCGCCCGGCTCGCGGCCGTGGTGGATGAAGGAATAGATCGGGGCGGTGATCGTGCGTCCGGCCTTCAGCTCGGACAGGTCGCGGATCATCAGCGCGTGGTCGCGGGCGGCGACGTCGTCGAAGTCGAAGGTGTTCGGGTCGAAGTCCGGAAGGCCGGCGGCGTCCCGGTAGTAGGAATCCTCGCGCAGCAGCACCGCCGCGCCGTCGGGCAGGGCGGCGAGCAGGGCTTCCGCCAGCGTGCTCTTGCCCGAGCCGGAGCCGCCGGTGATCGCGATAAGGATGGCCATGGCGGCCTTCTAGGGCGGGGAAACGGCGGCGGCTAGCCCGGGGGTTCGACGCCGTCGTTGACCCTGCGTCACGTTGCTTATCCCCGGACGCGCCGATAGCGTGGCTTCAAGCGTCCCGGATAGCGGATGCAGAGTGTGAGGGATCGTATGCTTGGTTTGATGCAGGACTGGCCGCTGACGGTCGACAAGATCATTGATCACGCCAACAATTGGCACGGTCATCGGGAGGTCGTGACCCGCTCGGTCGAGGGTCCGATCGTCCGCACCACCTATGCCGAGATCCATGCTCGCGCCCGCCGCGTGACCCGCGTGCTGCAGGACTGGGACGTGAAGGTCGGCGACCGCATCGCCACCCTGGCCTGGAACACCGGCCGCCACATGGAGGTCTGGTACGGCATCATGGGCATGGGGGCGGTGTGCCACACCCTGAACCCGCGCCTGTTCCCCGAACAGCTCGCCTATATCATCAACCACGCCGAGGATAAGATCATCTTCGTCGATCTGACCTTCATCCCCCTGCTGGAGGCCGTGCTGCCGCACTGCCCGAGCGTGGAGCGGGTGGTGGTGCTGACCGACGAGATGACCATGCCGGCGACGAAGCTGCCGGGCGCGGAATGCTACGAAGCCCTGCTGTCGGGCGCGTCCGAGAACGTCGTCTGGGGCGACTTCGAGGAAAACACCGCCTGCGGCCTTTGCTACACCTCGGGCACCACCGGCAATCCGAAGGGCGTGCTGTACTCGCATCGCTCGAACTTCATCCACACGCTGCTGGGCATGCAATCGACCGTGCTGGGGGCGTCGCCGAGCGAGGTCATCCTGCCGGTGGTGCCGATGTTCCACGCCAACGCCTGGGGCATCGCCTTCGCCGGTCCGGCGGGCGGCACCAAGCTGGTCATGCCGGGTGCGCGCATGGACGGCGCGGCCATCTATGAGCTGATCGAGAGCGAGGGCGTGACCTTCTCGGCCGCCGTGCCGACGGTGTGGCAGGGGCTGCTGACCCACCTGCGCGAGAACAATCTGAAGATCCCAACGGTCAAGAAGGTGCTGATCGGGGGCTCGGCCGTGCCGGAAAGCCTGATCCGCGCCTTCCACGACGAGTTCAACATCGAGGTGCTGCAGGGCTGGGGCATGACCGAGACCTCGCCCATCGGCACCCTGTCCAACATGACGCCCGAACTGGCCGCCCTGCCGTACGACGAGCAGATGAAGTGGCGGGTCAAACAGGGCCAGCCGCCGCTGGGCGTCGAACTGAAGCTGAAGAACTACGCCGGTCAGGAAATGCCCCACGACGGGCACACCTACGGCCGGCTGATGATCAAGGGGCCGACCATCGCCGGCGCTTACTTCAAGGGCGAGGGCGGCGAGATCCTCGACAACGAGGGCTATTTCGACACCGGCGACGTCTCGACCATCGACGAGCAGGGCTTCATGCAGATCACCGACCGCGCCAAGGACGTGATCAAGTCCGGCGGCGAATGGATCAGCTCGATCGAGATCGAGAACATCGCCATGGGGCATCCCAAGGTCGAGCTGGCCGCCGTCATCGGCGCGGCTCACCCCAAGTGGGACGAGCGTCCGGTGCTGGTGATCAAGCTGCGGCCCGGCGAGTCCGAGGACAAGCAGGAACACCTCGACTTCCTGCAGGGCAAGATCGCCAAATGGTGGATGCCGGACGACGTGGTCTTTGTGGACGACATCCCGCTGGGCGCCACCGGCAAGATCGACAAGAAGGTCGTGCGCGAGCGGCTGAAGGACTATCGTCTCCCGACCACTGGAGGCTGAGGTCATGGCGCGGGCCGCGATCAAGGGCAGGGGGGCGGTCAACGCCCTGACGGGCCTCGCGGCCGCGACGCCGCTGCTGGTTTTGCTGGCCGCCATTGGCGTACGCGTCGGCTTGCTGCCGATGGGGATCGGCTATGACCTGCTGACCCTGAAGCTGGCGTGGATCCTCTCGTTCGTCGGCGCCGCCGCGGGCGTGCTGGCTGTGATCCTGGCGCTGCGGAACCTCCGCGCCCTGGGCCTTGTCGCGCTGGCGGGGCTGATCATGGGCGTGGGCGCGCTGGGCGTCTTCGTCTGGCAGAAGGGGCGGCTGGCCGCCGGGCCGGTCGAGAACGTCAGCACCAACCTGACCGACATCCCCGGGTTCGGCGACCGGCGCGCGGACCGGCCCGCGGGTCTTGGTCCCGCGGTGGGCGTCGAGGCCTGTCCCGGCGCGGTTCCGGTCATGAGCCAGGTCGCCCCGCAGAACGCCGCCTGGGCCCTGCAGGAGGTCGGTTTCAACCTCGGTCGGGTCGGTGTCGCCCGGGCCGACGGCAGCCGCCGCACGACCTGGTTCGGGGCCGGCTTCGACGCCGTGATCCGCATCCGCCCCGGCCGCACAGACATCCGCGTCGCCGCCCGCGACGGCCGTCCGCGCGGCGGCGAAGCCTGCCGGCTGGTGACCGAGATCAGCGCGGCCCTGCGCGGCATCGACTGATCGTTTCCGCCGTGGCGAGGGCGCCACGTTCGCGGCCGAGCTCGCCCGGACCCGGTTGCCACCGCGACTGTCGCTCGGTACGCCGGATGCGGGAAGAGTTTGGGGGACAACGACTTGACCGACATCATCGCCGAAGGCGCGCCCGAAGAAGGGACGCCCGAGACCCTGACCTTCACCACGACGCTTGAGCCCGGCCGGTTCCTGGGCCTGAGCCTGAAGAACGGTCTGCTGAACCTGATCACCCTGACCCTCTACCGCTTCTGGGGGAAGACCGAGGTCCGTCAGCGGGTCTGGAAGGGCGTCCGGCTGAACGATGAGGCGTTCGAGTACACCGGTCGCGGCGTCGAGCTGTTCATCGGCTTCATCCTGGCGCTGGTCGTGCTGGGCCTGCCGTTCCTCGCGATCGTCTTCGCGGTGCAGTTCCTCGGCCAATGGGTGGTCTTCGCCGCCTACATTCCGATGTACGTCTTCTTCGGTTGGCTCTGGGGCTTCGGGACCTATACGGCGTTCCGCTACATGGCGAGCCGGACGACCTGGCGCGGGGTGCGCTTCCAGCTGAAGGGCTCGGCCGCCAACTACGGTCTCTATTTCATCTTCGCCGGCTTCCTGAGCGGCATCACCATGGGCTGGTTCTGGCCCACGGCCGAACGCGCGCTCGCCGAAAAGATCTGGGACGAGGTCCGCTTCGGCGACCGCCGCCTGCGCTTCCGCATGGGACGCGCCCAGAACGAGGGCGTCTACGGTCCCTTCGCCATCGGCTGGGTCGGAAGCCTGGTCGGCTATTTCGTGCTGATCTTCGTCTTCATGGCGGTCGCGATGACGTCCGGCATGTTCGAACAGACCGGCAGCGGCGCTCCGCCGGAAACCGGCGTCGCCTTTGTTCTGATGACCTATGCCGCGATGCTGCTCCTGGCGCCGTTCGCCCTGTTGCTCTGGTCGCCCTATCACGCCGCCATGATGCGCTCGGTCGCGGCGGGGGTGTCCGTGGACGGCGCGACGTTCCGGCTGAACGTCAAGGCGCTGCCCCTGTGGTGGCTGACGGTCACCAACCTGTTCATGCTGCTGATCACCCTCGGGTTCCTGATGCCGTGGGTGCAGGCGCGGACGGCGCGCTTCCTGGTCTCGCGACTGACCTCGGAAGGCACGGCGCGGCTTGATCTGGTGCAGCAGACCGGTCGCGGTCCGGGCAGTGGCGAAGGTCTGGCCGACGCCTTCGGCTTCTCGGCCATCTGACCTTGAGCGCGCGCTTCTACGACGGGAAGACGGCGAGATCCCATCCGGCGGACGTCAGGATGGACGGCGACGTCCTGCACATCCAGGTCGGCGACGAAGCCTTCATCTGGCGCCTGCCGGACCTGTCGGTCGAGGTCGAGGCCGATCAGGCCCGGGTCTCGAACCGACGGGATCCGGACGCGCGCCTGGTTCTGCCGGTCGGCGAATGGGCGCCGCTGGCCGGGGACCGCCTGACCGAGAAGGTCCGGTCGCGCCGCCAAAGGGAGTGGTGGCTGGTCGGTGGACTGACCGCGGCGGCGGCGGGCGTGGTCCTGTTCGTCACCGTGGGCGTGCCCGCCCTGTCCGGCCCCGTCGCTCGCGCGACGCCGATCTCCATGGAAGAGCGCATGGGCGACAGCATCAACGGCCAGCTGTCCCAGCTCTTTCCGACCTGCAAGGAGGCGGCCGGCCAGCGGGTGCTGGCGCAGCTGGGCGATCGCATCGCCGCCGAAGCGGACACGCCGTTCGATATCCGGGTGCGTGCGGTGGACGCCCCGATGGTCAACGCCCTGGCCATGCCGGGCGGGCGGATCCTGATCACCGATGATCTGATCCGCCAGGCGGAAACGCCGGACGAGCTCTCGGCCGTCATCGCTCACGAAGTCTCGCACGTGGAAAAGCGCCACGTGATGCAGGCCGTCTGGCGCAATTTCGGCATCGGCATGCTGCTGGACCTGGTGGTCGGCGGCGGCTCGGGCGCGGGCCAGCAGGCCGTCATCCTGGCCGGGCAGGCCTCGGAGCTGAGCTACAGCCGTTCGGCCGAGGCCGAGGCCGACGCCCGCGGGCAGGCCCTGCTTCACGCCGACGGCCTGTCGTCGGAGGGCATGGCGCCCTTCTTCGAGCGGCTGGCGGGCAAGGGCGGGTCCAGCGAACTGGATCAGGCCGCCGAGTTCATGGCCACCCATCCCGATTCCATACGGCGCGCCCGCGCCGCGCGCGCCGCCGCCCGGCCGGGTCGGAGCGCCCTCAGCCCCGAGGAGTGGCGGCTGGTGAAGGCGACCTGCGCGGTCGAGGAGTCAGAGAATCCGGTAGACCGCCTGAAGCGACGGCTGAGGCTGGGCGACGACGCGCCCGTCGCGGACCAGCGCATTGAGGTGCGCCCACACTGACAGGGAGGCCGCCGGCCAGAGCCGGCTGTCCACGGCGGCGTAGAGGATCGGCACCATCTCCGCGATAGTCCGGTCGCCCGCCCGCAGCCGCACCAGGACCTGCGCCTCGCGCTCCAGCCGGTGGGCGCGATAGGCGGCCAGGAAGGGAGCGGGCTCCATCACCGGCGCGCCGTGCGTCGGCCACAGGATGTCGAAATTCCGGGCGATCACGGCGTCCAGGCTGGCCATATAGTCGGTCATATCCCCGTCGGGCGGGGCGACCACGGTGGTTGACCAGCCCATGACGTGATCGCCGCTGAACAGGGCGTTCTCCTCTGTCAGGACGAAGGCCATGTGGTTGGAGGCGTGCCCCGGCGTGGCCAGGGCCTCCAGCGTCCAGCCGTCGCCCGTGATCCGCTCGCCGCGTGTCAGGATTACATCAGGGACGAAGGTCTCGTCGTCGTCCTCGTCCAGGGCCGACGAGGCGTGAATCGTGCGCAGCGGCGGGCGGGCGGCCAGCACCGGAGCGCCGCCGACGGCCTCGGCGAACGGGCGGGCGAGGGGGGCGTGGTCCCGGTGGGTGTGGGTGACGAGCACATGGCTGACCGTCTGGCCCTCGACCGCAGCAAGCAGGGCCTTGAGGTGGGCGTCGTCCAGCGGACCCGGGTCGATCACCGCCACGCCTGCGCCGGGTTGGTCCCGCCCGACGATGTAGGTCCCTGTGCCGGTGAAGGTGAACGGCCCGGGGTTGTTCGCCACGACCCTTCGGATCAACGGCGAGACCCGGTCGCTGCGGCCGTACTCGAAGGAAAACTCCCGGACGAAGGGGATCAAGCGGCTCTCCCGGCGTGGCCCAGGGCTTGCGTTAGGATTTCGTAAACCTTCCGCGGAGTCCCCGATATGGCCCTTTCCATAGCTTTGGCTGTCTCAAATCGGCTTCTGCCCATCGCCGGGGCCTTCCTGTGTCTCATGGCGGCGCAGTTGGCGGTCGCCTCGTGCACGCCTGAACCGGCGCCCTATGCGTCGCGCATCGCCGTCGTCCGCTAAAGCGGCAGGCGGCTGAGATCGTATCCGGCGGCCGCGGCGGCGTCGCGCAGATCGTCGGGATCAGCGCCCTCCTGGCGTTGGGCGATAGCCCAGGCGACAGTGGAGCGCATGCCGGAGCGGCAGAACATCAGGGTGCGCACGCCGCGGTCCGAATCAGATTTCAGACGGTCGGCCACGGCCGCGGCGGTTTGCTCATCCGGCATGCCGCGCATCGGCGCGTGGAGATAGCTGAGCCCCGCCGCGAGGGCGGCCGCTTCGATCTCGGCCGATGAGGGCTGGCCGGCTTCCTCGTCATCCGGACGGTTGTTGATGATCGAGGCGAAGCCCTGCGCCGCCAGCGCGGCGACGTCTTCCGTGTGCAACTGTGACGCTGCGCTGACGCGAGGCGACAGGGGCTTGGGGTCGGCCATGATCACTGTCTCCGGACGCGGACGACGCCGCTGTGACCGACGACCAGCAGATAGCTGCCCATGGCCCCGCGCCGGACCCGGACCGGCTCGCCGGCGCGGTTGTCGAAGCGGACGCGGTCCGTGTCGACCTGACGCCAGATCGCGCCGTCGGCCAGTACGAAGGTCCAGCGTCCGTCGCCGGACTGGGTGGCGCGGGTCAGGGTGGTCTCGATCGAATCGATACGGTCCTCCTGCCTTGGAGGCTGCAGGATGTCGGCGGGGGCTTCGGTCGTACCGAAGGCCTGACGTCGCGCCGCCGTCGCCTGGGTGCGGTCCACCACCAGAATCTCCCCGCTGCGCAGGGCGGTTTCCAGCTCCAGCGCGGTCCGGTCAAAACAGCTGAGTCGTTCGCTGGCCACGGTAATCGCCCGGCAGCCGGCCAGGTTGGCGATCGCCGGCGACCCGGCGGGCGCCGCCTCTTGAGCATTCGCAGGGCTCGCTATTGCGAAGCTTAGGACGACCAGCGCGGCGCTCGAGACTCTGACGACCATAGATCCCTCCATAGTGGACGATGTGGCGTCGTTCTTGTCGCAGGCCGCGTGCATTTGGACCAGCCATAGTTGCTTTAACAGACCAGCCATTGTCGCTGTGTCAGATCGTGTCGAGAATGCGACACCCCGCTGACGTCGGCATTACAGTGGTGTAATTTTCTAGCGCGTCAGGCGAGTCGGTGCCTAACTCGGCAGGATTGGGGCGGCATTCGCGTGCCGCAGGGTCAATATTTACGCAGCCACGACACCTTCACCAAGCAGGTGGTGGCGTCTCAAGGGGAGACTAACTTGAAATTCCAACACAACCGCCGCCGCCTTCTGGCGACGACGATCATCGCTGGGGCGTCGGCCTTCGCCTTTGCTGCGCCGGCCATGGCGCAGGATCCGGGCCCGAGCACCATCGATGACGTCGTGGTCACCGGCTCGCGCATCGTTCGTCAGGACTATGTAGCCAACAGCCCCATCTCGACCGTCAGCGCCGAGCAGATCCAGGCTCGCGGCGACGTCAACGTCGAGCAGATCCTGAACCAGCTGCCGCAGGTCGTGCCCGGCCTGTCCGCCAACTCCAACAACCCGTCCAACGGTTCGGCCACGGTCGACCTGCGCGGCCTCGGCTCGAGCCGGACGCTGGTGCTGGTCAACGGCCACCGCTTCGTCCCCTATGACAAGAGCAACGCGGTCGACCTGAACAGCATTCCCGCTGCTCTGATCGAACGCGTGGAAGTGGTCACCGGCGGCGCCTCGGCCACCTACGGCTCCGACGCCCTGGCCGGCGTCGTGAACTTCATCTTCAAGCGGAACTTCGAAGGCTTCGCCTTCAACACCCAGTACGGCATCTCGGGCTACGGCGACGGCGAGCAGTTCGACGCCTCGATGACCTTCGGCGCCAACGTCGCTGACGGCCGCGGCAACGTGACCGGCTTCGTCGGCTATGCCGACCGTGACGGCTTCCTGCCGAACGAAGATCGTCCCTGGGCGCAACGCAGCAACGCCACGGGTTCCGGCACCGGCATCTACGGCGGCCTGAACAACCTAGGCACCAACCCCTACACGGCCGCCGGCTGTCCGACGGCCAATCCCTGCCGTCGTTCGTTCCGCACGCCGGGCGTGCCTGGGCCGTTCAACAACAGCGACCCCGCCGTCAACCCGACGACCAGCGACCGTTACGACTTCGCTCCGGTCAACCTGCTGCAGTCGCCGTCGGAGCGCTTCAACATCGCGCTGATGGGCCACTACGACGTCGTCGATAACGTCGAGGCGTTCGCGGAAGTCTTCTACACCGACACCCGCAACAACTCGCAGCTGGCCCCGACGCCGGCGACCGGCATCAACATCCCGGTCAGCAACTTCTTCGTGCAGAACAACCCTGCGCTGCTGGCCTACGCCAACTCGCGTCCGAACCCGGCCCTGCCGCTGAACTTCGACCGCCGGATGGCCGAAGTCGGCGCCCGCGTCCAGCTGAACAACACCGACGTCTATCAGATCAACACCGGTATCCGGGCCGATCTGAGCGACAACTGGCAGCTGGAAGCCATGTACAGCTACGGCCGCACCGAGCTGACCACCTCCATCCAGAACGACGTCTCGCGCTCGCGCCTGAACGCCGCCCTGGCCGGCGGCGGCACGGCGACCACCTGCGCCCCCGCTGTCCAACTGCTGTTCCCGACCTGCGTGCCGATCAACCTGTTCGGCGCCGGTACGATCACGCCGCAAGCCGCGAACTTCGTGCGCCTGAACTTCACGGACCGCAGCGTGTTCGAGCGGAACAACGTGCAGGTCAACCTGACCGGAACGCTGCTTGAACTGCCGGCCGGCCCCCTGGGCTTCGCCGCCGGTGTCGAGTACCGCGAAGACAGCCTGGGCTTCACCCCGGATGACGCCAAGAACGCCGGCGACATCTACGGCTTCAACGCCGAACGGGCCGTCCAAGGCAGTTCGTCCTCGAAGGAAGTCTATTTCGAAGCCGCCATTCCGCTGCTTCGTGACGCTCCCTTCGCCCAGTCGCTGGAACTGGAACTGGGCGCCCGCTACTCGGACTACAGCACCGTCGGCGGCGTTTGGTCCTACAAGTTCGGCGGTTCGTGGGAGCCGGTCGACAGCCTGCGCCTGCGCGCCCTCTATCAGCGCGCCAGCCGGGCTCCGAACGTGTTCGAACTGTTCCAGGCCAACGACCAGGGCTTCCCGGCCGTTCTGGACCCCTGCACCACCGTCAACCCGAGCACGGGCGCCGCGCGTACGCTCAGCACGGGCGTTCGGAACTTCTGCACGGCTCAACTGGGCTTCGATCCGGTCGCCGGCAGCTTCGTCGCTCTGAACACCCAGACGGAGTCGTTCTTCTACGGCAACCCTGGTCTGTCGGAAGAGAAGTCGGACACCGTGACGATCGGCGCCGTTTGGCAACCGACCTTCGCTGAAGGTCTGTCGATGTCGCTGGACTACTACCAGATCAAGGTCGAGGACTACATCGGCACGATCAGCGGTGGCGTGTCCGGCATCGTCGGCGCCTGCTTCGCGGCGGGTGCGGCGGCTTCGGCTTCCGCTCCGGCGCCGGTCTCCGGTATCGCCGAGTGCAACAACGCGGGCATCGGCCTGCCGCTCATCTATCGTGACGCGGCCGGCAACCTGAAGGCGCGCGCGCCCCTGGGCAACGTGTCGTCGCTGGAAACCAGCGGCATCGACTTCTCGACGCGTTACGGCTGGAATGTGCCGTGGGCTGGCGGCGTCTGGGGCGACAAGCTCGACATCGCCTTCAACCTGACCTGGCTGAACAGCTACGAGCTGGACGGCATCGAGTACAAGGGAACGGCCGGCGCCTACAACATCAGCGCCACCCTGCCCGAGTACAAGGCCAACATCGCTCTGGGCTACGACATCGGCCCGGTCCGCCTGGCCTATTCGGGGACGTACATCGACGCTCTGGACAACCAGGGCAACATCCCTGACTTCGCCGATGGTGGTTACTCGGGCATCGACGCCTACTGGTACCACGACATCAGCGGCACCTGGCAGGCCACGGACAACATCGAAATGTTCGCCGGCGTCCGGAACCTGCTGGATGAAGATCCGCCCGTCTTCGACAACGCGAACGACGGCAACACCGATCCGAACACGTATGACGTGAACGGCCGGTACTTCTTCTTCGGCGCTCGTCTGAAGTACTAGACCCTACGGAACGTGCGTAAGATTGGGCGGCGGGGCTTCGGCTCCGCCGCCTTTTTCTTTGCGCGGCGCTTGCCGTAGAAAAACCATCGGGGCGCTTCAGGCGTTGCCGTAACATCCCGGCCCACGCGGTCGCCATCCAGATGCCTGACTCCATGATCGCCAGCGTTTTCGCCGCCCTGTTCCTGATCCAGACCCCGCCCGCGCCTCAGGATGGCCCTGTGGTTACGGCCCCGCGTCCCGTCGAGGCCAATGACGGGCCCATCGTCACCGCCGCGCCGGCGGCGGGCGAGACGATCGATTCCCTGCGGTTCCGGGAGGCCGTGGCTTACGGCAACGACCTGCCGCGCGGGGCGCCGCAGTCGGACTATCCACTGGTGGCCTGGTGCGAGGCCCTGGTGAACGGGCACGTGGCCCTGGGCGAAACCCTGAGCGACCGCGATCCGCTGGATCAGGACATCATCCGTCTGGGCAAGCTGGAAGCGTCCGACTTCCGTTCGGCGCTGCAGGCCGCCGAGCCGCGCCAGACGGCCGCCACGCGCGCCGCGGCCCGCGCCGCCGCCGCCGAGGCCGCGGCCAAATGGACGCCGCTGATGGACCAGAACGAGGCGGCGCGCAGCCAGGCCTTCGGCCTGTTCTTCGGCCTGCCGGGCCGCTGTGAACACGCCGCCCGCCGCATCCGGGAGAATATCACCACCCCGCCGGCCACGCCGCGCGACGTCGGGCTGGAGTAGGGGATCAGCGCGGGGATCGGTTCCCGCGATCCCGGGGCAGGTGAAGGCGGACTTGGGCGACGCCGGGCACGCCTTCCCGTTCCGCCGCCTTCAGCAGGCCGTCGATCCCCTCGGCGCCCAGGTCGCAGAGGACCACGCGCCGACCGCCGACGCGCAGGCCCAGACGCATGCCGCGCGGCTCAAGCCCGGTGATCTCGGTCCATGCGAAGGCGCGGGGCGGGAGCAGCAGCCGGGTCTGTTCGATCCCCTTGCGGTTCCAGCGGATCCGCTCGCGCGCGCCGGCCGCGAAGAGGTAGAGGCCCGTCGCGACCAAGGCGGCCACAAGACCGAGCCAGGGCCAGAGCTGGCCGGGCCGCTCATGGGCGCGGGCCAGGAACCCCAGTCCGCCGAAGATCAGGCCTGCCGCGAGGGCGAACAGGCCGGAACTCACCTGCAAGCCGGTGCTGCGAACCGTCTGCCGGGCGCGGGGTGGAACCAGCCGGTCGGCCAGCAACGCCGCGCCGAAGAAGAGTCCGACCACCAGGCCGACGACGGCGGCGATCACCAGCGGCGCCGCCAGCCAGCGCATCACGCCGCCGCGGTCCGCGCCATGGCGTTGGGATCATAGTTGAGGATCGGCGAGAGCCAGCGTTCGGCGGTCGCCACGTCCCAGCCCTTGCGGCGGGCGTAGTCCTCGATCTGGTCGCGGTCGATCTTGCCGACGCCGAAGTAGTGGCTCTCGGCATGGCCGAAATAGAGACCGGACACCGAAGCGGGCGGCGTCATGGCGAAGCTCTCGGTCAGCTGCATTCCCGCGTTGGTTTCCGCCTGCAACAGGCTGAACAGCGTCGCCTTTTCGGTGTGATCAGGCTGGGCCGGATAGCCGGGGGCGGGGCGGATGCCCTGGTAGGTTTCGGCGATCAGGTCATCGACGCTGGTCTGCTCGTCCGGAACGTAACCCCACAGCTGTGTGCGCACTTCCTTGTGCAGCCGTTCGGCGAAGGCCTCGGCCAGGCGGTCGGCCAGGGCCGTGGCCATGATGGCCGAATAGTCGTCGCCCCTGGCCTTGAACTCCGCGGCCTTCTCCAGCTCGCCATGGCCCGCCGTGACCGCGAAGGCGCCGAGGAAGTCCTCGCCGTCCTCGGCCACGAAGTCGGACAGGCACAGGTTCGGCTTGCCGTTGGTCTTGGCGATCTGCTGGCGCAAGCCGTGGAAGCGGGCGGCCTCGACGGTGCGGCTGTCGTCGGTCCAGACCACGATGTCGTCGCCGCGCGCATTGGCGGGCCAGAAGCCGACCACGCCCCTGGCGGTGAACCACTTCTCCTGGACGATGCGCTTCAGCATCGCCTGGGCGTCCATGAACAGGTCCTTGGCCGCCTCGCCGACGATCTCGTCCTCCAGGATCAGCGGGTAGCGGCCGATCAGCTCCCAGCTGGCGAAGAAGGGTGTCCAGTCGATGTGGTCGGCCAGGTCCTGCAGGTCCCAGCTGTCGAAGGCGCGCACGCCGAGGAAGGACGGGCGCGAGGGCAGGGGCGTCGTCGGCTGGGGCCGGAAACGGTTGGCGCGGGCGGTGGGCAGGGCGGCGCGCGCCTTGACCTCCTGGCCGCGGGCGAACTGTTCCCGGATACGGATGTATTCGTCACGGGTGGCGGCCTCGTTCTTCGCCTTATCGGTCGGCGAGAGCAGACCCGCGACCACGCCGACGGCGCGCGAAGCGTCGATGACATAGGTGGTCGAGCCGCGATGATAGGCCGGCTCGATCTTCACCGCCGTATGAGTCCGGCTGGTCGTCGCGCCGCCGATCAGCAGCGGGATCGACAGGCCGCGCCGCTCCATTTCCGAGGCGACGAAGACCATCTCGTCGAGGCTCGGCGTGATCAGGCCCGACAGGCCGACGATGTCACAGTTGTTGGCCACCGCCTCGTCGAGGATGCGGTCGGCCGGGACCATGACGCCCAGGTCGATGACCTCGTAGTTGTTGCACTGCAGGACGACGCCGACGATGTTCTTGCCGATGTCGTGGACGTCGCCCTTGACCGTCGCCATCAGGATGCGGCCCGCCTGCTGGCGGGGCTTGCCGGTCTTTTCGGCCTCCATGAAGGGTTCCAGCCAGGCCACGGCCTGCTTCATCACCCGGGCCGACTTCACCACCTGCGGCAGGAACATCTTGCCCGCGCCGAACAGGTCGCCGACCACGTTCATCCCGTCCATCAGCGGGCCTTCGATGACGTGCAGGGGGCGTTCGACGCCCAGCCGCGCCTCTTCGGTGTCGGCCTCGATGAACTCGGTGATGCCGTGGACCAGGGCGTGGGCGATGCGTTGGCCGACGGGCTGCTCGCGCCATTTCAGGTCGACGACGCGCGCCGCGCCCTTCTCGCCCTTGTAGTTGGGCGCCATGTCCACCAGCCGCTCGGTGTTGGACACATTGGTCCGCTGCGGCCGGTTCAGGATCACGTCCTCGACCGCCTCGCGCAGGGCGGCGTCGATATCGTCGTAGACCGGCAGGTCGCCGGCGTTGACGATGCCCATGTCCATGCCCGCCGCGATGGCGTGGTAGAGGAAGACCGAGTGGATCGCCCGGCGCACCGGCTCATTGCCGCGGAAGCTGAACGAGACGTTCGACACCCCGCCGGACACCCGCGCATAGGGCAGGGTGGCCTTGATGACCTTCGTCGCCTCGATGAAGTCGACAGCGTAGTTGTCGTGCTCCTCGATCCCGGTCGCCACGGCGAAGATGTTGGGGTCGAAGATGATGTCCTCGGGCGGGAAGCCGACCTCGTCCACCAGAATACGGTAGGCCCGGGTGCAGATCTCGATCTTGCGCGCGGCGGTGTCGGCCTGGCCGACCTCATCGAAGGCCATGACCACCACGGCGGCGCCGTAGCGCAGGCATTTCACCGCCTGTTCCCGGAACTCGGCCTCGCCCGCCTTCATCGAGATCGAATTCACGATCGGCTTGCCCTGGACGCACTTCAGCCCCGCCTCGATGACCTCCCATTTGGAGCTGTCGATCATCACCGGCACGCGGGCGATGTCGGGCTCGGCGGCGATCAGGTTGAGGAAGGTCCGCATGGCCACGGCGCCGTCCAGAAGGCCCTCGTCCATGTTGATATCGATGATGGCGGCGCCGGCCTCGACCTGCTGACGCGCGACGTCCAACGCCGCACCATAGTCGCCCTCGACCACCAGCTTGCGGAATTTGGCCGAGCCCGTGACGTTGGTTCGCTCGCCGACGTTGATGAAGACGGGACGCATCAGGAGGCCAATTCGAACGGTTCCAGTCCCGACAGCCGCATCGCCACCGGTCGCTCGGGGATCACCCGCGTCGGCAGGCCAGCCACCTCCTGCGCGACGTGCTGGATATGCTCCGGCGTGGTGCCGCAGCAGCCGCCGACGATGTTGACCAGCCCGGACCGCGCCCATTCCTCGATGAAGTGGGCGGTTTCGTGCGGCTGCTCGTCGTACTGGCCCATGGCGTTGGGCAGGCCGGCGTTGGGGTAGGCGGCGACCAGGGTGTCGGCGACGCGGCTCAGTTCGGCGATGAAGGGCCGCATCAGTTCGCCGCCCAGGGCGCAGTTAAAGCCGATGGCGAAGGGCTTGGCGTGGCGCACGCTGTTCCAGAAGCCCTCGGCCGTCTGGCCTGACAGGGTGCGGCCCGAACGGTCGGTGATGGTGCCCGAGATCCAGATGGGCAGGGGCTCCAGACCCTCGTCCTCCAGGTCCTTGATCGCCTTGATGCAGGCCTTGCAGTTCAGCGTGTCGGTGATGGTCTCGATCAGATAGAGATCGACCCCTCCCTGGTGTAGCGCCTTCACCTGATGGCGATAGGCCTCATAGACTTGGTCGAAGGTCACCAGCCGCGCGCCGGGATCGTTCACGTCCGACGACATCGACAGCATCTTGTTCAGCGGGCCGATGGCGCCGGCGACGAAGCGCGGCTTGTGCGGCTCCTTCTCGGTCCAGCGGTCGGCCGAGGCGCGGGCCAGCCTGGCCCCTTCCAGGTTGATGTCCCACACCGCCTCGGCGTCGAGGTGATAGTCCTCCTGGGCGATGACCGTGGCGGAGAAGGTGTTGGTCTCGCTGATGTCGGCGCCGGCGGCGTAATATTGGTCGTGCAGGTCGGTGATGACGTCCGGGCGGGTGATGCACAGGATGTCGTTATTGCCCTTCATCTGGCCTGGATGGCCGACGAAGCGCTCGCCCAGGAAGTCGGCCTCGTCCAGCCCGCGGCGCTGGATCATCACGCCCCAGCTGCCGTCCAGCACCAGGATGCGGTCCTTCGCGGCGGCGTGCAGGGCGGCGATGCGTTCGGCGCGGGTCAGGGGAGCGGTCATGCCCGGCGACTCCCGTAGGCGGCCAGCGGGCGGATCGCGCTCAGCGGCAGCAGACGGCCCAGGGTCTCGGTGATCCAGCGACAGCCGGTGCAGGACAGGGAAAACAGGTCGGTCACGCGTCGGCTCTCTGTTCGCGCACGCCCAGCACCCGGCAGATGGCGTAGACCAGATCGGCGCGGTTCAGGGTGTAGAAGTGGAAGTCCTGGAAGCCCTCTTCCTGCAGTCGGGCGCAGGTTTCGGCGGCGATGGAGGCCGCGATCAGCTTGCGGGTCTCGGGATCGTCGTCCAGCCCGTCGAAATGGGCCGCCAGCCAGTCGGGGATCGAGGTCCCGCAGGAGCCGCACATGCGCTGCAGGCCGGCGAAATTGGACACCGGCATGATGCCGGGGATCAGGGGAATGGTCACGCCCGCCGCGCGGACGCGGTCGCGGAAGCGCAGGAAGGCGTCCATGTCGAAGAAGAACTGGCTGACCGCGCGGGTGGCGCCGGCGTCGACCTTGGCCTTCAGCACCTCGATGTCGTGCTCGATGGACGGGCTTTCCGGATGGCGTTCCGGATAGGCGCCGACGGTGATGTCGAAGCCGCCGATGCGGCTGATGGCGCGGGTCAGCTCGGTGGCGTTGGCGTAGCCGTCGGCGCGCGGCTGATAGACGCCGCCAATGCCGGATCCGCCGGGCGGATCGCCGCGCAGGGCCACGATGTGGCGTACGCCGGCGGCCTTGTAGCCCTCGATCACCGCATCGACCTCGTCGCGGCCGGCGTCGACGCAGGTCAGGTGGGCGGCGGGCCGCAGATCGGTCTCGGTCAGGATCCGCTCGACCGTGCGGTGCGTCCGCTCGCGGGTCGAGCCGCCGGCGCCGTAGGTGACCGAGACGAAGGCCGGGTTCAGCGGTGCCAGCCGCTGGATCGCCTTCCACAGGCTTTCCTCCGCCTGATCGCTCTTGGGCGGGAAGAATTCGAACGAGACGCGGGGGCGCGAGGCGTCCTGGCCGGCGCGGGCGACGGGTCCCAGCGGCGAGAGCAGCAGGGCGCGGGCCTCGGCCAGGCTGACGGGGCTGGTCATGCCGCGTTCGCCTGGGCCAGGGCCGGGCGTTCGCCGGTCCAGATGGAGACGGTCAGGCCGTCGGTGTCGGGGGGCAGGGCGACCGGGGCGCTGGCGCGCAGGCCCGCGCCGGTCAGCCAGCGGTGCATCTCCTCATCCGCGAAGCCCAGCCGTCGGTGCTGGTGCTCTTCGCGCAGATGCTCCAGCCGGTGGGGGGCGAAGTCGACGATGAGCAGGCGGCCGCCCGGCGCGACCAGCCGCGCCGCCTCGGCCACGGCGGCGGCGGGATCGGCGAGGTAGTGCAGGACCTGATGCACCAGCACCAGATCGGCGCTGTGCTCGGGCAGCCGGGTGGCGAAGATGTCGCCGTGGCGCAGCTCGACCTTGTCCAGCCCGGCCTTGGCGACGTTGGCGCGGGCGATGTTGAGCATGTTGTGGCTGAGGTCCAAGCCGACCGACATGCGGGCGTTCTTGCCCAGCAGGGTCAGCATGCGCCCCGAGCCGGTGCCCAGGTCCACGACCCGGTCGAACGGGCCCTCGCCGGCGGCTTGCAGGATGGCCGCCTCGACGGCGCTTTCGCAGACGTAGAGTGAGCGGATCCGATCCCACTGGGGGGCGACGCGTTCGAAATAGGCGCTGGCGGCGGCTTCGCGGTCGCGGCGAACCTCTTCCAGCCGGCTGTCGTCGTCGGCCCCGGCGGTCTCGTCCAGCAGGTCCAGCACGGTGTCGATCAGGCGGCGCGCCAGCGGATCGGAGGACAGGCGGTAGAAGACCCGCGCGCCGTCGGGGAAGCGCTCGATCAGGCCGGCGTCGGCCATCAGCTTCAGGTGCCGGGACACGCGCGGCTGGCTCTGCTCCAGGATGCGCGACAGTTCCATCACCGACAGCTCTTCCCCGGCCAGCAGGGACAGGACGCGCAGCCGGGTCGGTTCGCCCGCGGCGCGCAGGGTTTCAACGGTCTGATCGGCGCTCAACGACATGTCTTTATATAAGGACATCCTTATATGATTTGGCAAGCGGAAAGCTGGGCGCCGAGCATCCGCCAGTTCCGGGCGCCGGTGTTTCAAGCCTGCAACAAAAATGCGCTGGCCAGACGCACGGGACAGGCACACTCTGGCGCGGTCGATCACCCGTGTACGGAAGCTTTCGATGCGTCTTCGTCAGATTCTGCCGGCGGTTTCCGCCGTTCTTCTCCTGTCGGCCTCTGCAGCCTTCGCCCAGAACCCGCCGCCGCCTGCTGAAGAGCCGCAGGCCGCGCCGCCGCGGGCAGGGCCCCAGGGCAGTCCCGGCGGCGGCATGGGCGCCCTGCCGCATTCCCGCGCCGAGATGGAGCCGTGGGCCGACCGGGTGTTCGGGCGCCTGGACGCCAACGCCGACGGCGCCGTCACCGGCAATGAGCTGACGATCCTGAGCCAGGAGCCGGTCGCCTCGATGGGCGGCGGCCGCCTGCGCGCCCTGGTGTCGCAATCCGACGCCAACCGCGACGCCCGCGTCACCCGCGAGGAGTTCGGGGCCGGGGCGCTGCGCGCTTTCGACCGGATGGATGCGAACGGCGACGGTCAGTTGTCCGAGGAGGAACGCCCGCAGGCTCCCGCGCCGCAGCGTCCGCTCAACATCCCGATGCCGGCGCCGGCCAATCCGATGCCCATGCCGATGCCCGACGCGTCGGGCGGCTGATCAGCCCGGCTCGCCGGTCCCGGAGTCGGGCAAGGCGCCCAGACGGCGCTTGTTGACGTGCCCGTCGGGGCGGGCCTCGGCCGCATCCGGGAACTCGCCCCGGAAATAGTAGCGCTGCCACGCCTGCTTCATGGCCGCCGGGTCGCCGTCTGCCATGCGGTTGTTGAAGTCGGCGCGGACTTCCTTCCACATCTCGTACTGGCGCGACAGGTCGCCGTCGGTCGACAGGGGCGCGCCCACCGGCTCAAAGGCCTCCACGAGGTGATGCTGGATCGGCTGGATGAAGCAGAAGGGCTCGTCCTTCTCGAACCGCACCCGGCCGGGCGCGGTGAAGCGCCAGTTCATCGTGAAGGGGTAGGGGAGCCAGTCAGTCTCGACCAGGCCCTCCAGCGGCGCCAGGCCGTGCTTGAACCGGTTCGGACTGCCGGACGCCCGCAGCGCCCAGCCTGGCGGCGTGCGGAACAGCCAGCCCGTATGGAAGGTGATGACCCCGTGGGTGAAGTGGGACACCACCAGGTGATCCAGCGGCGATCCCTCGACCAGCGGGCGAAACCGGATCGAGTCCGCGTCCAGCCCGCCGTTCCACTCCGCCTCGAAACCGAACGGGCACAGCAGCTCCCAGCCTGTCGTGTTGGCCATGGTCAGCGGCAGGCAGCGATAGGGATGGCGGGCGGCGAAGCTGTCCATCCAGTCGCGCTCCGGCCGTCCCGGTACGAGCTGGGGCGGGTTCGGCTTGGTCGGGAAACACTCCAGACGCAGGGGCGCGGCGGGCGCCGCGGGTTCAATCAGAGGCTGGCTCAAGCCGGGTCTCACATCAGATGGCGAAGGGGCCATCTGATCGCAGAATCCGGCGGCCCGCCAGCCCCGTGAACGCCCCGCGCGTCGTCAGAAGAGCCAATCGCGGGGGAAGGGCGTGTCCGTCGGGTTGTCGATGGCGATCCAGTGCCCGTCCGGCTCGTGCAGCGCCGGCGCATGATCCTCCATCAGGACGTCCAGAAGCCAGGCCCCCGAGCGCCCGTCGTCCGGCTGGACCAGGGGGAAGGCGCCGTCCGCCTTGTCGAAGGAGGCGGGTGGCAGGACCTCGGGGCCGTCCACGAGGATGAAGTCGTCGTCGCGGGGCAGAACTTGCGGTCCGGCGTCCATCGCCTTGGCGGTATCCGCCACCGGCGCGACGGGCTGGGTCAGAGCGGCGCCGCCGGCCTTGTCGCCGAAGTCGGCGGGGGCGGCGGGCGGGGTCAGGTCGCGGGTGGAGCGGTCGCCGAACTCGAGGACCTCGATGCTGGTGGCCAGGATCGAGCCGTCGCGGCCGGCGGTGTTGTCGATGATCCGCCAGCC
>NZ_JBWKOL010000006.1:27500-267531 GCF_059416065.1 Brevundimonas sp. GW821-FHT09G01 | reverse complement strand
CCCACGATCAGCTGATCGGAGACACGCACGTCGAGGCCGGCGGTGACGCCCTGGGTGGTGAAGCGGTAGTCGCGCTGGCCCTGCGCGTCCTGGCGACCCCAGTCCACCGAACCGGCGGTCCAGAAGCCGACCGACGAGCGGCGGCCAGGTTCGGACGACGGCGGCGCGGCGCTGAGCCGGTCCGTGGTCGAGCTGACCGCGGCCGGTCCGGCCTGACGCCCGGCCCACAGGTCGAGGCCGAGCATGTCGCGGTCGCGGTCGCGGCCGATCATATCCGGATCGATCGTTTCGCGTGCGCCCAGCTGACGGTGCAGGGCCGCGCGGGGATCGTTATCGGCGTCGTTCTGGGCGCCGAAGCCGAGGCTCAGGCTGACGCCGTTGGACGATCCGTTGTCCCCGTCATGCAGGTCCTGCAGGCGGCGCTGGAAGTTGCTGATCTGGGCGTCGGCGAAGCGGCGGGCGGAGGTCACCTGACCGGTGGCCACCCCCCTCACCTCGGCGTCCTGCGACGGATCGGGGCGCGCCTCGACCGTCACCGCCAGGGTGCTGGCCGTCGTGCCCGCGGCGTTGGTCAGGGTGAAGCTGACCGTCGCCACGCCCGAGAAAGTCCCGGCCGGGGTGAAGGTCAGGTCCCAGTTCGCGCCGGAGCCCGTGATGGTCGCGGTTCCCGCCGTCGTCGGCGAGATCGAAACCACGGCCGCGCCGCTGAACGGGCCGCCGGGGACGGCGCTGATCCGGGTGGTGACCGGACGGCCCTGGACGGTCGTCGCCGTCAGCGCCTGGGCGCCGGGGACCAGGTTGGAGACCAGGTCGATCCGGCCCGCCGCCGACGCGCCGAACGGCAGGTCGATGACGTAGTCCAGCGAGGTGGAGCCGCCGTTGGCGGCGCCCGGGTTGAAGACGATCGTGAGCCCGTTGACCGTCGCCACGCCGAAGGCCGGAGCGCGGGTGATGCGCAGCGCCTGGAACGGACCGCCCACCAGGCCGGCGGTCGGGGTGAAGGCGAGCGTGCTGTTCGACGGCGTCGCCCCTTGCAGGTTCGGCGCCTTGCCCGCGACCTGGAAGGTGAAGGTCGCCGGCGCGGAGTCGCCGCCCGGTCCGAAGGCCACCACGGTCACGGTGTCCGTGCCCATGAAGTTGGCCGCCGGGGTGTAGACCAGCTGGTAGTCGCCGGGCGCGGCTTGCGGACCGTCGGCGCCCGCCGTCTGGGCCAGGGGCGCGGCGACGGTGGTGATGGACGCCGTGCCGTGCTGGCTGGTCGCGGTGATGCGGTAGCCGTCGATGACGCCGTTGCTCTGGCTGCCCAGATTGACCACGACCGGTTGGACCGCTCCGCCGGACGACGGCGGCGCCACGACCGGATCGGTCGGGGTGTCGATCACCGGCGGCGGCGGGGTCGCCACCGTCAGGCTGACGCTCGCCGGAGCGGAAGTTCCGCCCGGTCCGGTCGCTGTGAAGGTGAAGCTGTCCGGACCGTAGTAGGCAGCCGAAGGCGTGTAGGTGACCACGTCGCCCGAGACCGTCGCGGTCCCGTGGGCCGGGGCCGAGGCGATGGCGATGGAGCCGTGCACGCCGCTGACCGAGCCGGCCAGGTCGATGGCCACGCCGGTGCTGGCGTAGGGCACCGCCACGCCGCTGACGCCCGAGACCGTCGGGGCCGGCGGGTTGGCCACCGTCAGGCTGACGGTCGCCGGGGCCGAGGTCCCGCCGGGGCCGGTGGCCGTGAAGGTGAAGCTGTCGGCGCCGTAGTAACCGGTCGTGGGCGTGTAGGTGACCACGTCGCCCGCCACGCTCACCGTGCCGTGGGCCGGGGCCGTGCCGATGGCCAGGCTGGCGTGGACGCCGGTGATCGAGCTCGACAGATCGATGGCCGTGCCGGGGCTGTTCCACGAAACGGCGACGCCGCTCCTGTCGACGGCGACGGGCGCGGCCGGGGTGGCCACGGTCAGGCTGACCGTCGCGACGTTGGACGTCCCGCCGGGGCCGGTGGCCGTGTAGGTGAAGCTGTCGGCGCCGAAGTAGGTCGCCGAGGGCGTGTAGGTGACGATGTCGCCCGCGACGGTCGCCGTGCCGTGGGCCGGAGCCGTGGCGATGGCGATCGAGGTATGGGCTCCGCCGGTCAGCGAACCCGACAGGTCGATGGCCGTGCCCGCGCTGCCATAGGCCACCGTCACGCCCGACAGGTCGGCCGCGATCGGCGGGTTGGCGATGACGGTGAAGCTCTGCTGGACCTGGGCCGCCGGGTTCCAGTTGGAGTCGCCTCCCTGGTTGGCGTTGATCACGCAGGTTCCCGGCGCGGTGAAGCTGACCGTCGATCCGGAGATCGTGCAGCCCGTGCTGGAGCCGTCGAGGGTGAAGGTCACGCCTAGGCCGGAGGTGGCCGAGGCCGTCACATTATAGGCTGGCCCCGCCACTACGGCGGAGGGCGCCGTTGAGGTGAAGGCCAGGGTCTGCGCGCCCTTGGCGATGGTCACCGTGGTGACGCCGGTGTCGGCGGACAGAGGTTGGCTGTCGGTGACGCGAACGATGTAGCTGAAAGAGCCTGCCACGGTCGGCGTGCCCGAGACCACGCCGGTCGAGGTGTTCAGCGTCGTGCCGGGCGCGAAGGCGCCGGCCGCGAGCGCGTAAGTGTAGGGCGCGACGCCGCCGCTGATGGTGTTGGCCTGGCTGTAGCTCTGGCCGACGACCAGGCCGGAGGCCGGAGCCGCCGAGATGGTCAGGATGGCCGGGGTCACCGTGAAGCTGCGCGAGACCGAAGGCGCGGCGGCCCAGGTCGTGTCGCCGGGCTGCTCGGCCCGGATGGTGCAGGTCCCGGTCTGCTGCAGGGTCAGGCTCGCGCCCGAGACGGTGCAGATGGCGGTCGTGTCCGAGACGAAGCTCACGGCCAGGCCCGAGCTGGCGGTCGCCGCCAGGGTCAGGGGCGAGGCCGACAGGGAGGCGTCGGCCAGGGTGTTGAAAGTGATGGTCTGGGCGCCCAGGCCGATGGTGACGGCATAGGCGCGGCTGGCCGAGAACGGCGCCCCGGATCCGGTGGAGCTGTCGGTGGCCGTGATCGTGAAGTTGAAGACGCCCGTGCCCGTCGGCGTACCCGAGAGCGCGCCGTTCGTCGCCAGGCTGAGGCCGGCCGGCAGGGCGCCGGCGGTGACCGCATAGCTGTAGGGCGCGGTGCCGCCGCTGGCGCTGACGCTCGCGGTATAGGCGGCGTTCACGGCGCCGTCGGCCAGGGTGGCCGGCGCGAGGGTCAGCGTAGGCGCGGAGACGGTGAAGTTGTAGTTGCTGGCCACGCCGTAAGGCGAGCCGGCTCCCGTTGTGCTGTCGCGGGCGACGATGGTGAAGTTGAACGTTCCGCTGGCCGTCGGCGTGCCCGACAGCGTGCCGTCGGTCGCCAGGGTCAGACCCGGAGGCAAGGTCCCGAAGAAGCGTGAGTAGGTGTAAGGCGCCGTGCCGCCACCGGCGACGAAGCTGCCGGTGTAGGCCTGGCCCACGGTCGCCGACAGGGTCGGCGCCGTCAGGGTGAAGTGGGGATTGGTCACGTTCACCGTGTAGGCGCGGCTGCCACGATAGGGCGCCCCGGCGCCGGTCGAGCTGTCGGTGGCGGTGATGGTGAAGTTGAAGGCATTGGACTCGGTGGAGGTGCCGGTCAGCTCGCCCGTCGGCGCCAGGGTCCAGCCCGGAGGCAGGGCGCCGGCGGTCACCGCGAAGGCGTACGGCCCGGTGCCGCCCGAGGCGGTGAGGGTCCGGTTATAGGCCGCCCCCGCACGCCCATTGGGCAGGGACGTTTGATCGACGACCACCGTCGGCGCGGCCACCGTCAGGGCGTAGCCCCGGCTGCCGGCGAACGGCGCGCCCGTTCCCGTCGAGCTGTCGGTGGCGGTGACAGTGAAGTTGAATATGCCTCCTGCGGTCGGCGTGCCGGTCAGCGCGCCCGAGGCGGAGAGGTTGAGGCCCGCCGGAAGCACGCCGGAGGTAACCGCATAGCTATATCCCGCCGTGCCGCCGTTGGCGGTGAGGGTTGCGCTGTAGCTTGCGCCCACCGTCGCACCGGTCAGGGTCGTCGGGGTGAGCACGATCGTCGGCGCGCCGATGGTGACCGAATAGGCCCGGCTCCCGGAATAGGGGGCGCCGGCGCCGGAGGTGCTGTCCGTCGCCGTGACCGTGAAGTTGAACGTTCCGCTGGCGGTCGGCGTGCCCGAGAGAATGCCGTTGGCGGCGAGCGTTACCCCGGCGGGCAATGCGCCGGCGCTGACCGCATAGGTGTAGCCCGCCGTACCCCCGCTCGCGGTCACGCTGCCGGCGTAGGCGCTGCCGACGGCCCCTGATGCGAGGGTCGTCGGCGCTAGGGTGATCACGGGCGCCGCGACCGCCACCGAATAGCTGTTGGCGACCGAATAAGGCCCGCCGCTTCCAGCTGACGAACTATCGGTCGCGGTGAGGGTGAAGTTGAAGGTTCCCACCACGGTCGGCGTGCCGGACAGCGCGCCTCCCGTCAGGCTCAGGCCCGTCGGCAGGGCGCCGGCCGTCAGGCTGTAAGCATAGGGAGCCGCGCCCCCGCCGGCGGTGAAGGTCTGCGAATAGGCCGCGCCGGCGGTCGCGCCCGGCAGGGCGCCGGAGGCGGGCGACAGGTTCAGGGTCGGCGCCGCGACGACCAGGGTGAGCGTGCCGCTGCTCTGGGTGAACGGGCCCGTGCCGGTCGAGCTGTCGGTGACGTTGACCGTGAAGTTGAACGTCCCGCTGGCGGACGGCGCGCCGGTGAGCGCGCAATTGCTGCCGATGGACACCCCAGCCGGTAGGGCGCCGGAAGCCACGGAGGCGCCGCAGCTGTAGGGCGCCGCTCCGCCTTCGGGCGTGATCTGCACGCCCGACAGAGCCGCGCCGCGCACGCCGCCGCCGACCAGCGACGCGGACAGGGTCGGGTTGCCGATCACGACGGTGGTGGTGGCCGGCGCCGATGTGCCGGATCCGTTGGTGGCCGTCCAGGTGAAGCTGTCGTTGCCGCGGAAGCCGAGCGGCGGCGTGTAGGTGACCTGGCCGGTGCTGTCGATGCTGACCGAACCGCCCTGGGCCGTGGTCGCCGAGCCGACCGCATAGGTGGTTGGATTGCCGGTGGCTTGGCTGGAGAGGTTGAAGCTGGTCGTCAGGTTCGAGCCGTCATTGTAGGCGACGATCGAGCCGAAGGTGAAGCTGCTCGCCACGGGCGCGGCCGTGGCCACGGTGACGCTGCTGGCGGTCGGGGTCGCATAGAACGACGATGAGCCGCCCGAGAGCGAGTAGGTGATCGTCTTGGCGCCGATGGGCGCCGACGCCGTGACGGTGAAGGTCTGGGGCGTGGCGGTGGTGAAGGTCAGCGCGTTGACGCCCGTCGTCATCCCGGCGCCGCCTGACAGCGACAGGGACACGGTCAGGGAGCCGCTGGGCGGCGCCATCGATGGCGTGACCGTCGCCGTGACCGTCTGGCCGACGGTCATGGTCGCGGGAATACCGGTGATGCTCACCGTGCCCGGCGTGATGTAGGTGAACTGGTTGGCGGCGCCGGTCGCGCTCGTTCCGCCCAGGGTGGTGACTCGCACATTCACGGTCCCGGCCGACCCCGCCGGCGCGGTCGCGGTGATCTGAGTCGCGCTATCAACGGAGTAGAGGTCCGCCTCGACCCCGCCAAAGCTGACGGAGGTGGCCGTCAGCAGGTCCGTGCCGGTGATCGCCACCGTCGTCCCGCCCGCAACCGGCCCCGCCGACGGACTGACCGCGGTCACGGTCGGGGCCGCGACATAGGTATATTGGTTCGCGGCGGAGGTGACGCTGGTGTTGCCGCCATTGGTGACCGTCACATTGGTCGTGCCGGCCACGCCGGGAGGGGCCACAGCGTTGATGGACGTCGCGTTGTTAACGACGTAGCTGGTGGCGTTGACCGCGCCGAATTTGACCCCCCCAGGCCCTGTCGTGCCGACGAAGTTCGTGCCCGTGATGACCAACGCTTGGCCGCCTGCAGTCGGACCAGCGATCCGGGTAAGCGCCGTCACCGTGGGCGCCACGTCGTCATTGACGATCGTGCCGACGCCCTGGGCGTCCGAGATCGTCGCGTTCGTCGGCCCGCTGAGGTTCACGACAAAGGTTTCGTTGGCCTCGGCGAGCGTGTCGCCGGAGACCAGGACCGAAACGGTCTTCGTCGTTTGGCCGGGCGCGAAGGTCAGGGCGCCGCTGGCCGCGGTGTAGTCGCTACCCGCGGTCGCGGTGTTGTTCGCGGTCGCATAGTTGACGGTGACCGTGCTCGCGCTGGCGGCCGACAGAGACACCGTGAAGGTGAAGGTAGTGGTTCCCGCCATGCCCTCGAACTGAGACACATCAGTGATCGACAGGCTGGGCGGGGTCGGCGCCGAGCAGCTGATCGTCACGCTCGCCGTGCCGTTGGTCGGGCCGCTGATGTTCGGGCCGCCTCCGAAGGAGCCGGCGTCCAGCCGGACGCCTACGATATCCCCCGAGTTCGCGATGGTGAATGACCCGCTTCCCGACGCTGCGGTCCGGTCGTACGAGTTCGTGCCCGTGATCAGATTATAGTTGGAGTCGGTCAGGTAGATGTGGAGGTAGGCGTTGGTGGTCTTCGTGTAGCTCCACGAAATGACTTCGCCGGGCGCGAAGGTGTCGACCAGATTTGCGCTGGTGGTGATGTTCTCGTCATTACCGTTGGGTGCGATGAATCCGTAGGTTCCGGACATCGAGGTCGGGTTCTGTCCGCCGGCGCGGCCGTTGTTGACGTACTGACCGTTGTTGATCGCCGAGCAGGCCGTCGAGAGGGCAAGAGCCGCCGAGGGCGTCGCCAAGGCCGACATGGCGACAACGAGCATCACCAGAACGCGAGCGCCAGCGCCCGCACGGCCGAAAACCGACTTCACAACGTTCAGCATCTGAAGGCCCCCGAGCGCCTGTCCGGCGCTTCTTCCCCATCCCCGTCAGGCGCAGGGCGCCCAACGAACACCGCTAGATACACATTTTCACAGTGGTGAAAAACGGTCCCGCCGCCCCGGAAGCGGATGTTCATACAATTTCAACAGGACAAGAACGGACCAGATCGAATCAAGCCGGCTTCATCTCCATTGTCGCCCGGTCGGGGCCCAACTCGGGAGCGTGCTGGGCCGCTCCGGACCCAGGACCTTTCTTCGGCGCGGGCGGCGAGGCAGGATGCTGCGATCCGCTCGTCGGCGTACGGCGCGGCTCCGAACCAGACGCCCCGGGTCATGGTGGTTTGAGCCTGCTCAAAGGCGTTCGTCCGCGCCGCGCCCCGCCCTTGCGGATGGTGACGGCGTCCGTTTCCGGCTCCACCCGCGAGCCAAGATCGAGCCGCTTCGACGATCTCAGAACCTCCAAGAGGCCCGCATCGCGGCGCCGGCGTCCGCGTTGCGTTCAGAGGCGAGGGCCTGCGCAGCGAGGCTGACGACGAGTCCCTCGCGAAACTGGACTTCGGCCTCCAGTCCAATCTCGGCGGCGACGCCGGGGATCGACAAGCCGCGCACGCCGTCCAGCGACTGGCCGTCAAGGCGCATCCCCGGGGTCGCGTCCGTGTCGCCGACCATCCGGCGGAGACCGGCTCGCGCGCTCATGCGCAGGTCTCGACCGTGGGTCCGGTAGCCGCCAGAGGCGCGCGCGCCCAGACGGATCAGACCCAGATCGGCCTCGCCTGCGTCCACCGTCAGGGCCGAGGCGCCGCCGGTTTCGCTGAAGCCGTCCTGGCTCCAGTGAATGAAGGCCGCTCCGGCATAGGGCTCCACCGTCACCGCATTCTCATACGGCAGAATCCAGGAGACCTCAGCAAACGCCTGCCCCAATCGGCCGTCCACCTGGGCCTTGTTCAAATCGTCGAAGCCGGGGAAGACGACCGCCCGAGCCACGTCCGTGGACTGCCAGGACCAGGCCAGGCCGGCGCTCAGTCTCATTGCGTCTCGGCTTTGGCCGACGTAGGCCCCCAGGCTCCATACCTCGCCGTCGGCGGTCAGACCGCGGCTATCCATGGCGTAGTCGCTGGTCGCATAGCCGCCGCCGACGCCCACCCGCCAGCCGTTCGATAGGCCGGCGTCCGCGCCCATGGCCACGCCCGTCAGGTCGCGATCGAGCCGGCCTGCGTTCCGGTCGGTGTCGTGTTCGGCGCTCAAACCGTACGCCTTGACCCAGACGCCGCGGCCGGCCTCCGCGTTCAGGCGATCGACGAAGGTGTCGCGCACCAGGCGGCTGTCCTCGATCTGCGCCGTAGTCAGCGAGCCCCAGGCGTCTCCGGACAGCTGGTCAAAAGCCAAACGGGCGTCCGCTTCCGACAGAGTGATCACGGCGTCCCAGACGTCATTGCCCAGGCCCAGAGCCTCGACCGCCGGCGCGGTCGCGCGCTGGTTCGGGGTCCAGGCCACCGCGGCGAAGTCGATGTCGTTCCGCGTCAGGGTCAGCTCGACGGAGGCCGCCGTATAGTTGAGGGTGGCGTCCAGGAAGGCCAGGTCTGAGGCGACCGAGCCGAACTGGCCGTTCACCCCGCCTGCGGCCGTCAAAATGGTGTAGGCGGTCCGCGGCGCATAGTTCCCGCCCGAGCCCAGCGACAGCACCGAGCCGCCCAGCAGATTGGCCGAACCCAGCACGTTGATGCGGTCAGACTGGCCTTGAGGATTGACCTCGACCTCGAAGACTGAGCCCGCCCGGAAGGTCAGGTCGCCATCCACCTGCAATGCGCCGATGCTGTTTCCCGGGTTGATGGTCCCGGCCACAGTCAGGTTCCCGACCCGGCCAGAGCCTTGCAGACGGCCGCCTTGAGCCACCTCCAGCGTGCCGCCCAACCGGCCCTCGACCGACAGCCAGCCGTTGACGACCGTATGGCCCGTGAAGTCCTGCGACTGGCCGGTGAGGCGAACCCTTTCGGATCCGACGATGTTCATCGTGCCGGCGCCGCTCAGCGCCCCGCCCCAGGTTCGTGCGCCGTTCGACTGGTCGAAGGTCAGAACAGCGCCGGCCGTGGTCGCCACATCGCCGGTAAAGGCGCCGACCACGGTCAATTCGCCCTGCTCGATGGTCCAGTCCGAGGTCGAGGCGCCCGCCAGGCGCAGACCGCCCGCCCCCGACTTGATGTACGCGCCCGAGCCCGACGTCGTCCCCTCCAGGTCGGCCCAGGCCGCCGACTGGTTCAGGCGCACCACGCCCTCATTGACGATGTCCCCGCGGATGGAGGCGGTCGAGCCCACCAGGGTCCCGGCCTGGACGTAAGTCCCACCAGCGTAGCTGTTGTTCCCCGTGAGGATCAGCGTGCCCAGATCGCTTTTCACCAGACGGCCCGCGCCGGTCAGGCCCGAGCCGATGGTCGCCGTCATTCCGGCCCCGGCCGCCGTGCCGTCGCCCACGCGAATGACTGTGTTGGCGTTGGCCAAGCCGATGCTGTCGCCCTGCACGACATAACCGTCGGCGGCGAACTGCATGCCGTCCACGCTCAGCGTCCCGGCCGAGCCGTCGACCGTGACGATCCCGGCTTGGCCCGCGAAGACCGCGAAGCCGGGCGCTGGGTTGATGTTCCCATTCAGCAGGCCGTCGGCGTCCGTCCAGTTGGCCGAGGCCAGCGACCAGAGGCCCGCGCCGCCGTCGATCAGACCGTTGTTGGCGCTTCCCGCCGCATCGCCGTCCCAGAACAGCAGCGTAGCGTTGTTGCTGTTGAGGAGATTCACCTGACCGGCGACCGAGGTTTGCACCGCCAGGTCCGAGGGCGCGACGCCCATCGGCGTCGAGCCGATATCCAGACCACGGTCGGTCAATGCGCCGCCGTAGCTGAACAGGCGGTAGACGCCCGCGCCGAAGTCGCCGATGGCCGTCACATTCAAAATCCCGTCGAGCGTCAGGTCGCCGCGGACGTCGAACAGGGCTTCGGTCCCGGGTTGGCCCAGGCCGACGTTGACCCGGGTTCCACTGAACAGGCTCAGGTCGCCGCCGAAGGTCAGGGTCTGCCCCTGGACTCCGTTCAGCGAGCCGCCGGACAGGATCGAGGCGTCGCCGCCGATCAGACCCACGCCGAACAGACCGGCGCCGGAGCGCACCGTCACACCGCCGCCGATCTGGCCGGTGACGTTCAGTTCGCCCCCGACGACATCCACGTCGCCTGTCCAGGCGCTGTTGTCGGAGGCGAGTGTCAGGCGGCCCACACCGCTCTTCACGAAACGGCCCGCGCCGCTGAACGGGCCCGTCAGAACGGCGGTGAAGCCCCCGGTGTCCAGGTTCATCGTCGACGTCAGGGTCAGCCGGCGGGCGCTCGTCCAGTCGCCCAACAGGCGCAGATCCCCGCCCTGGGCGATCAGGCCCGACGAGGCCGAGCCCAGGGCGCCGTCGCCGTTGATCGCCAGCCATCCCCCACGCAGGACCGTATCGCCGGCGTAGGTGTTGAGGCCCGTCAATTCCAGCGTCCCCGCGTCGCTCTTCACCAGCCCCCCGGAGCCGGTCAGCGCCGACGCGATCCGGGCGGTGATGCCTGACCCCGCCGCCGTGCCGTCGCCGACGCGGACGACAAGGCCGTCAGCACCGATCGTCAGCGCATCGCCCTGGAGCCGATAGCCGTTCTGCGCGAACTGAAGTCCGGCAGCGGTGATCGCCCCGGCGGAGGCATCCAGCGTCACCGTTCCGGCGTCCCCCTGGAAGACGACGAAAGCCGGAACCGGCTGGGGATCGCCGTTCAGGCGGCCGTCGACCGTGGTGAAATTCGCCCCGCCGACGCGCCAGACCCCCTCGCCTCCGTTGATGACCCCGTCGTCGTGGAGAGAGGCGTCGCCGCCGTCCCAGAACCACATCGGCCCGCGGCCCGTGACCAGATTGACCTGGCCGGCCACAGCCGTCTGGACCCTTCCGAAAATCAGTTCGGGCGTTTCGCCGAGCTCAAGCCCGCGGTCGATGAGCGCGCCGCCGTAGTCGAAGAGCCGGTGCACCCCGACCTCGAATTGCCCCTCGCTCTTGATGTTCAGGATCCCGTCCAGCGTCAGGTCCCCGACCACATCGAACAGCGCCTGATCGCCGGGCGCGCCCAGCGCCACATCCGTGAACGATCCGGAGCCGAGGACCAGGGATCCGAGCGTCAGCGTCCGCCCCTGGACGCCGCTGAGCGTCCCCCCGGCTTCAATCGCGACGTCACCCGTCAGAACACCCTGGCCGGCCAGAACGCCGTCCGTCGCCACGCGAACGTTCCCGCCCAATTGTCCATTCACGACCAAGGTCGCGTCCCATCGACCGCCGCCGATACGCGTCAGGCCGGTGAAGTCGGCGTTGTCCGCCACGAGACGGGTCACGCCGGCGTCGGCGTGAATGAGACCGTCTCCGCGGATCGGCGACCAGAGAGAGACATCGCCGTCGTGGCGGAAGGTGATGATCCCCTCCCCTTCGCCGATCTGGATCTCCGCCGCCTGGAGTCCGCCGGCGGCCGTCAGGACGCCCTCCCCCTCCAGGCTGCCGAACACCAACTCGCCGCGCGAGCCCGCGTAGGCCGCCAGGGTCAGGGCGCCGGAGCCTTCGTAACCGACGGAGAGCACCCCGCCGTCGGCCAGCCGCAGGACGCCGTCGCCCTCGAGACCGATCGCGGCGTCGCCGAGGTCGATCCGGGAGCCCTCGCCCACGACCTCCGCCGATCCTCGTCCCCCTGCCGACCCGCCCAGGAACAGCGCCTCCGCCTCCATGATCGCTCCGTCCAGCACCTGCAGCGAGGCCTGTCCTTCCGAACCGAGCATGGCGAGGCCCGCCTCAAGGCGCGTGTCCTCCCCGGACAGGCGGATCGCCGCCAACGCCCCGGCGTAGGCGCCGGCGACGAGGAATTCGGCCCGCAGCAACCCTCCACTCGTCAGGCTGACGTCGGCGAACCCTTCGTGCCCGAGCATGGCGAAGTCGGTCTCGACAGCCGCCCCCTGTTCCACGGTCAGTCGCCCATGCGCGTCGGCGTAGTCGCCGACGGTCAGATCACCGGTCGTCAGCAACCCTTGGTTCCGGACCGTCAACGCCCCGGCGTCCCCGGGCTCAAAGCCGATGACGACCGATCCGGCCTCGCCGATATCCGCGTTGCGGTTCCGAAGACGTCCCTCGACGATCAGATCGCCGCCCCTGACGGCGATCCCGCCGATCATCTCGCTGTCGCCGCCGAGGATGGTCTCCCCGGCATGGTGTTCGATGTCGCCCCGGCCGAAGACGTCGGCGTCGAACCGATAAGCCTCGCTGGTGTGATTGAAGACGATCGCGGCGTCCGTGTTCATGACGACGCGCGGGGCCTCGAGGACGCCCGCGCCCGCCGCCTCGCCCCCGTCGAGCGGATCCGCGCCGATCACCAGTCGGCCCGAGGCGTCACTGTGGAGCCCCAGCCACAGGGCGTCGTTCGCGGGGTTCGTCAGCGCCAGGGTCCCGCCGTCCGCGAGGACCAGTCGCCCGTGGCCGTCATAGCCGACAGCCGCCTCGCCGACCTCCACGCGCGACCCGGCGCCCGAGATCAGGACGTCGCCATAGGCTCCCGCGGCGTAGCCGACGCCGAGGGAAGCGGCGGCGATCCTTGCGCCGTCGGTGACGCTCAGCGTCGCGCGGCCGCCTTCGCCCAGCCCGAGTCCCATGTCCTGGTCAACGGTGAAGGCGCTGCCCTCGCCCGCCACTCGGACCACGCCATACTGATCGTATCCCGCCACGCCCAATGCGGCCGCGCGCGCCGCGGCGCCGTCCAGCACTTCCAGCACGGCATTGCCGTAGGTCGCGACATAGAGGCCGTTCTCGACCGACAGGACGGTATCCCGGCCCGTCGCGGTCAAACGGCTTTCGGCGTCCCAGCCGCTGGTCAGATCGAGGTAGTCCGCCCGCAGCGTGGCGCCGTCGCGGACCAGGATGTCGGCCGCGCCGGACATGCCGGCGCGCAGGTAGCCGACATCCAGCAGGGTCTCTGCGCCGGTGATCTCGACCGCGCTCCGGCTGCCGTAGACGTAGCCGAACCAGGCGTCGGCCGCCGTGACGACGGCCCCGTCCGCCAGGGTCATCCGTCCCGCTTCCGACGCGCCGACATAGAGCTCCGCCACGTCCGCGCGGCTTTCGGCTCCGGCGATGGTCAGCTGTCCAGGTTCGGCGACGGGGCCGTCGACCGACAACAGCCGGCCTTGGAAGGCGCCGCCGTTGCGGATCGTCAGGGATGCGGGCCCATTCCCACCCCGCACCTGGGCGAGGGTGGAGGTCCCGTCGCCGATCCGGCCTTCCAGGACCAAGGCGCCGCCATAGACCTGCAGCGCGCCCAACATCGGACTGTCGCCGGTCAAAATCGTCTCGCCGGCATAGTGAAACAGGCCGCCGCTTCCGGAGATCGCCGGCGCGAACACATAGCCCGCGCCGGTATGGTTGAAGACCAACTCATCGGCGTCGATCCCCAGGACGATCGGACTATTTCCCGACGGCGCCGGCGCGGACGGCGTCGCGCCGACAGGCGCGCCGACCACGATCGACTGCGCCGCCGCGGGATCGGCCAGGCCCGCGCCCAGCGCCAGCGCTGCGAGAGAAACGGCGCAACCTTGCCCGAGCGCACGGCGGAAACGGCGCGAAGCGGTGATCTGGTGCAGCACTGGACTTCCTTCCCTAAAACCCTGTCCCGCCCCGCCTGGGAGGGTCGTCTCAGCGCCGATAATCCGAGTTGCGCGCTCTGCGTCAGGCCGTGCGTCCGCCGAATTGACCGTGCGTCCCAACCGACGTTAAGTCCGCCCAGGCTTGGGGGAGCGCCGCGTGGATCGTCTGCCGTTCATTCGCTTTTCGACCGACGACTTCGGCGCCGGTGATCGCCTGGACGCCTGGCGCGAGGCCATGGCGCCGATGTTCGACACACGGCGCCCCGAGGCGGATGCAACATTCCGCGGATCGGCCTTCACCTATCTCATGGGGCCGCTGGCTCTGGGCGGCACCGAGGTTGACGCCCTCGCCTATGAGCGCGACGCGCCGCGGATTCGTTCGGACTACATCGACCATTATCTGATCCGGCTGGACTATGAGCCGGCGCGGCCGGAGGGGGTGCTGCGCGTCATCGACCTGGGGCAGCCGATCAGCCTCCCGGCCGCGCCGATGTACTGCCTCTGCATCTTCATCCCGCGCGACGTTATGGACGCCGCCCTGCCCTGCGCGGACAGCTTGCACGGCCGCGAGATCGACGGGCCGCGGGGACGGCTGATGGCCGACCATATCCGGTCGCTGGCCCGCAACGCCCCGTCGATGGGCGGCGCGGAGGGGGCCGGAATGGCGGACGCCACCCTGGCCATGCTAGCCGCCTGCCTGGCGCCGTCCCGGAACGCCGACGCCCGGGCGCGCAGCGTGCTCGACGCCACCCTGATCGGGCAGGCGCGCCGGTTCATCGACAGCCGCCTCACCTCTCCCGACCTGACGCCCGAGGCCGTCGCGCGGGCGCTTTCGGTCTCCCGCACCACCCTCTATCGGCTGTTCCAGCCTCTTGGCGGCGTGGCGCGATACATCCAGCAACGCCGGCTCAAGAAGGTGCACGCGATCTTGACCGACGCGACGGACCGCCGACGGATCGGAGACATCGCCTTCGAGCACGGCTTTTCCGATGAAGCGGCTTTCGCGCGGGCCTTCCGCCGCGAATTCGGCGTCACCGCCCGCGAAATCCGGGCGAGCGGAAGCCGTCCGGCGATCGCCCCCGCCGGCGTCCGTCTCGACCTGTCGCCGCCGCAGCGCATGATGCTGTGGGGCAGCTGGATGTCGGACCTGGGCGACGCCGCCTGATCAGGCGAGTCCGCAGGCCGCGCCGGAAGTGGATTTCAGCGACGGACGCCCACCGACTGGAGTTCAGCTCGGCGCCGCGCCCGGAGATCGACGGCTCGGTTGGAAGCGGAGGTAGGATCCAGGAGCGACCTAAAGCGCCGGGCCCACCGACCGGGGGATGGTCTCGACGCTAGCCGCCTCCCGCCGCGATATCCAAGGGCAGACGGCCCCCAGCAGACCCGCAGGCGTTATGGGCTTGGCGAGATGGCCGTCAGCCCCGGCGAGACGAGTCTGGGCGACGTGTTCGGGCAAGGTGTTCGCCGTAAGCATGATCACCGGAGTTTTGCGCGCGGGATCGCCGGCTTCGCCCGCGCGAAGCCTTTGAGTGGCTTCGATCCCGTCCATTTCCGGCATCATCATGTCCATCAGGATCAAGTCGAACACATCGGCTGAAGCCGCGGCTAGGGCTTCCCGGCCGTTCTCGGCGAACGACGGCGTGATTCCAGCAGCCTGCAGGATGAGTCCGACGACCTGCCGGTTCGTCGAGTTGTCGTCCACCACAAGCACGCGCGCTTTCCCGAGATCTGTTTCGGTCGGGTCTCCAGTCGGCGCCGTCTCTGTGCTCCGCAGGGCGGCGGGCTCAAGATCGACCCGGATCCAGAACACCGAACCTTCTCCGGGGGTCGAGCGGCAGTCGAGGGTTCCGCCCATCGCCTCAACGAGGTCGCGGCAAATCGCGAGGCCCAGCCCGGTGCCGCCGAACCGGCGCGTGATGGTTGAGTCCGCCTGTTGGAAGCGTTCGAAGATCACGTCGCGCACCTTGGCGTCGAACCCGATGCCGGTGTCCGCGACCTCGAATAGGAAGGTGGGTCCCGCCCGAGTCACGCGCAGCACCACCTCGCCCTCCGCTGTGAATTTGATCGCGTTCGAGAGCAGATTGCCGAGGATTTGTTTCATACGTGCGCTGTCGAGCAGCAGAACGCCGCCAGCGGCCGGCGCGAACTCGAGTCTGAGTGGGATCCCCTTCTCGTCGGCCTTGAGTCGGCAGAGATCCACCACGCTCCCCACCAAGGGTTCGAGGTCCGTCGGCGCCGCATTCAGTTTCAGTTCCCCGGATTCGATGCGTGCGAGGTCGAGGATGTCGGCGATCAGGCGTCCCAGTTGATCGCCGGCGTCAGAAATGATCTGAACCAGACGAGCCTGATCCGCTGTGAGCGGAGAGGAAGCCAGCAAGCCGGAACAGGCGGTGACTCCATTCAGGGGAGTCCGCAACTCGTGGCTCATATTGGCCAGGAAGGCGGTCTTCGCCCGGCTGGACTCCTCGGCGCGCGCAACGGCTTCGGCGAGTTCACGCGCCTGATTGCGCCGCTCGGAGATGTCACGAATATGTCCATGCACCCGAGGCTCGCCCTCGTCGTGCGACACTGACATCCACAACTCGATATCGAGATCCGTGCCGTCTCGCCGCTTGGCCGGCAGTTCCAGCCGTCGGCCAAGGCGCGCGGCGCCGCTTTCGCGCCACCGCCGCATGCCGTGCCGGTGAGCCGTCCGATGCTCCTCCGGAATGATCAATGCGATGTCCCTGCCCAAGGCTTCAGCTTGGCTGAATCCGAAGAGCCGCTCCGCGCCCTCGGACCAGGTCCGGACGAGACCATCCGCGTCGCAATCCACGAGTGCGTCGGCCGACGCCGTCAGCGCCTGACGCAGCGCGCCCGTGCGATGGCGTTCGGCCAGTTCCGCCGCACAGGCCTTCCCGATCAGTTTCAGGCGATCGGAGAGAATATCGTCGAACGGCTTCGGTTCCTTGTCGAAAACACACAGCGACCCCACCATGCAGCCGTTCACACACAACGGGATATGCGCATAGAAGCGGATGAACGGCGCTTCGACGACATATCGGCTGCCTTCGAACCGCGGGTCCAGACGAGCGTCCGCGACCCAGAGAATGTCATCGGGCCTAAGGAGGGCGTAGCTGGTGAACGCGTCCCAACGATCGATCTCGACCGCCGCGACGCCCACCCCTCCCGCGACCCTGATGCGGTCGCTGTCGATCAGGCCGACAAAACCCGTCGGCGTGCCGGCGATATTGGCCGCGACTTCCGCCAGCGCCTTCAGACTCCGGTCCGGCTCATCGTCGGCGAGCCCAAATGACTGGAGCATGGCGATGCGGCGATGTTCGTGGTTTGGACCCGGAAAATCAGTCATTGGATGCTCCAACCGCAGCATGCGCTGAGCAGTGTTAAGAGATTGACCTGTGGTTGTGCGTCCATCCTCGGCTCGGGCCGTTCAACCCGCCGGGCGAAGGACAGAATTCGAACCGCGGCAGGATATCCTGCTCTCGGACTCTCGCCCCGGGCTCAGCGCCGGACGGCGGCCTTGTCGCCACCAGCCAGGGCATCGACCTCATCCTCGCTGACATTGGCGTTGTCGCCGGGCGTGGTCATGGCCACCGCTCAGGGCGCGAGGTCGATCCCGGGGCAGACCGGCGCCGCACCTATTCTCCTGGGTCAGGCCGAAGCCGTGCGTCACGGAGCGTCAACGACAGCGCCGCCCGCGCCGCAAGCTTCGGCCGTCCGGCCACAATCAGGCAAGCGCCGCTCCCGGTGATCGAGCCATGAGAAGCGCGGAACCCTGTACGGCCGCGCTTGGATTTCGGAACGAAATTCCCATCTCTCCCTCTGACACCCAGCGCTTTGATGGAGCTTTCGATGGCCGGGGGATGGACCCGCGACGGAGCCGTTCTGGATCAGATCGACGACACCGTCCTGGACGGCGTGCTCACCGCCCGCGCGCGCATGCCTTCCGGCGCGGGGACCGAGGACTGCATCGAATGCGGCGACCTCATTCCCGCGGCGCGCCGCCAGGCCCTGCCCGGCGTGACCACCTGCGTGCCCTGCCAGTCCGGACGCGACGCCCGCGTCGCCGTCGCCGGCGTCAACCGGCGCGGCAACAAGGACAGCCAGTTGCGCTGACGGCATGACCGCCTCCCTGTCGTTGTTTCCCGATCTGGGCCCTTCGCCCGCAGACGCCGTTCCGACGGGCCTGCGCTACGCGGACGGTATTCTCCCGGCGGATATGCAAGCCGAGTTGATCGACCGCGCCCGCACCCTCGCCTTCGCCCCCTTCGACTTTCGGGGCTTCAAGGGCCATCGTCAGATCGTCGCCTTCGGCTCGCGCTACGACTTCACCCATGGTCGGATCGGACCGGCCGATCCAATGCCTGACTGGCTGCGGCCCCTGCGCGCCAGGGCGGCGGCCTTCGCCGAAATTCCCGAGACCGATCTCGTCCAGGCCCTCATCACCGAATACGCCCCCGGCGCCGGGATCGGCTGGCATCGCGACCGGCCCGAGTATGGGAAGATCATCGGTCTGTCCTTCGCCTCGGACTGCGTTCTGCGCTTCCGCCGACCCGAGGCCGGCGGCTGGCGGCGCGCGTCGCAACCCCTGTATCCCGGCTCGGCCTATCTGCTCGACGGCCCCGCTCGAGAGGTCTGGCAACACAGCATCAGCCCCGGCGATCGCCTGCGCTATTCGGTGACCTTCCGTTCGATACGATAGGACGCGGGCCGGCGGAAAGGGCGCGAGCCGAGTGAGCCGGCTTCCAATCGCGTAAGCGGTCAGCCGCGACGACGCCCCGGCCGTCCCTCCCGCCACCCCGGCTCATTGGCGGATCCCTGGGTTTCGGACGGTCAGCCGAGGGGGCCGGCGACCGGCTTCGCCCCGTTGCGGAATTTCGCTCGACGGAGTTCGCTTAAGCATGGTTCCGTCGCTCAATGACGAGAGGCGAACGACGCTCAGGCAAGGTCCAGCGCGCCCTGCTGATCGCGGGGGGCTGTTTGGTCGCCGCGTTCGTCGTCAGCGCGACGCTCATCCTCCCCGGAATGATGTCATTGTCGCCGGGCGGTCTCGGCGTGGTCGCCACGGTCTGCATGGCGCTGCTCATCCGCCGAGGCCTGACGTCGCGGCGCTATGTCCGTGCATGGCTTGCCGTCGGGGCTACGCCGCTCCTCGCCGTCACCGGTTTCGCTGCCGCCTACGCATGGTCGTTTCTGTAACGCTGCGTCCGCTATCCGCTCATAGCGGAACGTCACCCCCGACCGCCCGGCGGCGTCGATGGGTTCTGCATGCTGTGGCCGCCAGCCAAGCACTCCGCCAAGGACTTGGGCGCAACTCCATCCGGCGCGCGACCCCACCCTGGGAACCCGGGTCCTGAACGCCGGCCACAGCCACAGCAACAGATTCGGTCCGCCTTGTTCACGCCTTGTGGATTGTCGGACGGCGGATAGGGTGACGGATGCTCTCCGCCCCTTCCTCCCGATCCGCCGGCCATCATCGGTCGCGCGGCGGCCGTCGACGGCGACACCCTGGAGATCCACAGCCAACGGATCCGGCTCTGGGGCGTAGATGCGCCCGAGAGCCGGCAGACCTGCACCCGGGGCGGCGCGGCCTACCGCTGCGGGCGGGAGGCGGCGACCAATCTTGATCGGCTGACGCGCGATCAAACCGTCACCTGCGAGCCCAAGGGGCGACCGGACCGCTATAGACGGATCGTCGCGCGGTGCACCACAGCGACACGGGCCGGTGGCTGATCGTCGATCTCGCCGCGGCGCAGGTCCGGGAGGGTCATGCTCTCGATTATCGACGCTACAGCGCTGGAGCCTATGCCGAGGCCGAAGCCACCGGACGGAATGCCGGGGCGGGCCTCTGGGCCGGGACGTTTCAGCGGCCTTGGGAGTGGAGGGCGAGGTAGGTTCGCCGGCCTCCACCCCGGCGTCGACGTCAGGCCGGCGCCAGCTCCCGGCTCACATTGAGCATGAGAGGGCGGTCTTGGTGCTCCACCGGGGCAAGAACGACGAAGCGGGCCGCCCGCTCGCCGCCGCGAAGGCGCAGCTCAAGTTCAACATCAGAGCCGTTCGCCGCCAACCGAAGCGCCAGGTCGCGCGCCGCATCCTCCGCCGCTCGACCGCTGGCGAACATCATGGGGTTGTCGATGGTCTCGACATTCACCGTCCAACCCCCGTCAACGGGCTCAACGATGACCTTCTGCATGGTTCTCCCTCATATCGCCGAAGGACCCCTCGTCCTCCGGAGGCGCGATTTGGGAACGGCCCCACGGGGGTCAAGGGGCCGTGGCGTGAAAAGACGAGCTGACCGATCGGCATGACGGGGCGGATCGAACCGCTGGAAGGCGCCGCGGGGGTCAGTCGCCTTCGCGCCAGAGTCGACGCCGGCGCCCGGGATTCAAAGCCGCGTGAGCGCGGAACAGCGGCGCGCCTTGCGCAGTTGCTTCAGGGTGTAACGGAGGAGCCGGCCATGACCGACGCGACCAACCATCCCGATCCAGTCCCCACCGATGACGACACCGCCTGGCCGGAGACCCGCGACCCCACCCGGCGCCCAGAGAACGATGAGGAGGAGGCGCTTGTTGACGACAACCTCGCCATAAACGGCGTCCCAACGCCGCCGGACTGACGGCGATGCGATCCTCACCTGCGCTTTGCGCGGACGGCCCCTGAGGGCATGAGCGGCGCCTCCATACCCAGGGAGCGCCGCTTCCTTTTGCCCCCGACCCTGCGTCGGCGCGGACACGAGCCCGTCAGCCGCCGGTCGCCTTGCGCGCGCTGGACAGCTTCCGGCGCAGCGTCGCGCGAGCACGCTCATGCCGATCAGAAGCCCGCCGGGCCTTGCGCTCCAGCAGGACCCGCGCCTCGTCCAGCTTCGTCTCCTCCGCCTGCCAGGCCAGGTCCAGTGCGGCGAGCTCAGCCTCCAGCCGCTTGACCTTCGCCCTCTGCGCCGCCGTCGGGCCGGTCGGCTGGCGGGATTTGCGGGCTGGGCTGACCTTGCCGACGTCGATGGTTTCCCCCCGGCGCATGACCTCGCCTGGAGCGGCCATCGCAGCCTCATAGTCGGGGCCCGCGGTCACCTCGCGCGCATATCCGGATTTGAACAGGTCCTGCTCCACGCCCCAGGCCGCCAGCGCCTTGGCGCGCGAACTGACCGCCACCGGATGGGCGTGGAAACCATCCGACCAGGTGAAGACCTTCAATCGCGGGGCCATTAGACGACCTTGAGCCAATTCTCGCCCCACCCCAAACCCGGTCCCGATCGGGTCCGTTCCAGATCCTGGAGCGCCATGACGACCCAGCGGTAGGCGAGCCGGCAGTTCCGGCATCGGCCGCGATCGCGTCTCACAGTCCTCTTCAATGCGGTTCCAGGGAAGGGCGGACGTTCGCTGATGCGATTGTCGTTGGGGTCAGACGGATTTTGCGATCCAGCGTCAGCATGGAACGGCGGCGGAGCGCCGAGATCTGACACCGACGAGGGCGGCAAACGGACCTTCGCGCCTGGCTTGCCCCCGTGAAAGCGCACGGTATCTTCCGCAGATGACCGACGCCGAACGCATTGAAGCCCTTTTGGACATTGTGGACGAAACGCGGTCGGAGGTCCGCGCTCGAAGTGAAAAGCTCGTCGTTCTCGGTTATGCGGAACGCCGGGGCAGGCAGGGTTTCTGGCCGAGCAATGCAGGCTGGAACCTGTTAGGCGACCGGGGACGTCCTTTCGGCATGAGCGCCTAGCCGCTTCGCGCCGGAAGGAGATGGGTTCGATGGCGACATACGAAGGTTCGAAGGGAGACGGCGGCCCGATCCCCTGAAAGCGTGTTTCACTGCCTAAGGTCAGGTTTGGCGAGGTGCGTTGAGGCTTCCGGAGGCTATGCTTGGAGGATGATCCCCGCACTTGTTCTCGCCGCCGCCATTCAGGTCGTTCCAATACCTCCCGCCTTGCCCGAGGATCCCGGGCCTGAGCGGAGAGCGGCGGCCGTGGCTCTTTTTCCCCGGGAGCCGTACATTTCGGAGTACAGCTGGGGCATCAACATTGCGGCCAGTCGGCTTTCTGGCGAGGTCCTGACCCAGCGAGGCGTCAACCTTTACGATCGGGACTTCCTTCTGTCGGATCGACTGATCGCCAAAGCCAAGGCGGCGCCTGACGGGATCATCGACGAGGCCATCAAGTGCGTTGCCGAACCCCTCGCCCAGCGTCTGTACGTCCCGGACCTCGTGGCCCTGAAGGCTTACGCCGCAAGCCCGGAGGGTCGAAATTTCTGGTCCTACTACCTCAGCACCCTGCCTTGGCGCGCCTGCATCGATGGACCCGTGAGGGCCTATCTTGAGCCATACGTTGAAGCGGACTTGGCGGCGGTGATCGCCGAGACGCCCGTCCGTTGATCGACCGCAACAGCGGGAGGCACGAGCAGCGTCTCCGCCCTGCGCCGTCGGTCTCGCCCGCCGCCGGCGCGGCATTATCGCATCCGCAAGCAACCCCTGACGCACCGACTGCCCTGGTCCATTGCGGAATGGCGGGGGCGCCCGCAATCTGGTCCGCAGCATAGAAAGTTCGCCATTGCGCATCCCAGCTTTGATCTTTGCGACCGCCGTGTCGGGCTGCGCCTCGGCAGGCCTTCACCCCGGCGCCGATACGGTCGCTCGCATCGAGACCGGCTTGGCCCTCATTCAGGATGTGCAGGAAGTGGGGGTGAGCGAGAGCAGCGGGATGACCAGGATGGCCCGCACGAGCGTGCGCAATCTTCAGTGCACAGCCCGCGAGCCCGCGATGGCCGATTGCACCTACGACGTCCGCCGTACGGCGTCCCCATCGCCATGGGAGGCGCGTCGGCGGACCTTCGTCAGATCGGACGGACTCGCCTCCGGCGCCGCGCAGGCGGACGGCTGGGTGTCGGCGTCCGAAAACGACTCTCTGGGACGGGGGCCAGCGTCCATTGACCTCGGTCTGTGGGATCCGCCGGACGGCCCCCAGATTCGGGTTGCGAATATCCCTCCGCCGATGGAGGAGCCGGGAGTAGAGACGCTGATCGCGCAAATGGCGCCCTCCGAATGGGCGAAGGCGCTCTCGTCTTCATCAGGCCGCGTCGTGCCGGCTGAGGCCATCAGGCGCGTTGAGTGCGTGGGTCTTGAAACGTCCTACATGCTTTGCGGGTGGGAGCAGCAATTCGGGAACGCCTGGCGACAGCGATCGCAGTACGCGGACATCAGCCAGATGGATGGCATCCCCATCCGGCTGATCGGCCAACCGGAGCCCGAATTGTAGCGGCGGCGCCGACGGCGGCCGACCATGAAGGTCACGAGCGGCCATTGGGCGAGCGCTGGGGCACGGATCTTCCGCGCACTGGCGAATTGAAGGACGGCGTCGGCCCCCGTGGCGGATGTCGTTCCGGCAGGCGAAAGCTCGTCCAGCGCCAGGGAGGTCTTGCCGACCAGGCGACCTTCGGGTCCTCGGTTCGGGCTGACCGGGTCATCAACCTTTAAGGTCCCATACTAGGCTTTGGGAATCACGCCCGTTTTGGAACCGCCATGTCGTTAGACCTAGACCGCGTTATCTATCTCAGCCGCGCGACGGGCAGTACGGGCTCTCTGCTCAACATGGTCGCGATTCTGGCCGAGTCCCAGCGCAACAACGCGCGTGATGGCCTGACCGGAGCCTTGGCCGCTCACGACGAGCGCTTCATCCAGGTATTGGAAGGGTCCCGTCAGACATTGGATGGCCTGCTGCGCCGGCTCGCCAAAGATCCGCGTCATAAGGACATCACCATCATCGACCGCCGACCAGTCAAAGAACGGCTGTTTACCGGGTGGGCGATGGCGAATGCCCGGTTCAGCCCGGACAAGGCGCGAGGCCTGAGCAAGCTGGTGGAAGCGCCGGGCGCACCGCCTGCGGAGATTTTGAGGTTGATGCGCGACGCGGTCGGCCCGCAGACTTGATGAACGACGGAGCAACGGCCGAGCCGGAAGAGATGAACCAAGATTAATCGGAATGTCGGCAACCGTACCGGGCGGCAGATGTTAAACTGGCGCTTGGAGAATGCGATGTCGGACACTGTCTGCGTCTTCGTCGTCGATGACGAAGCCCTAATCCTTCTCACCATCGAGCATGCGCTGGAGGATGGCGGTTTCGATCATCGCTCCGCGACCTCCGCCGCCGAAGCCAATAGTCTCTTCGAACAACACGGCGACAAATGCCGCGCCTTGATCACGGATGTGAATCTAGGCGGCGGCCAGACGGGCTGGGATGTGGCGCGTAGGGCCCGAGAGCGATTTCCGGCCTTGCCCGTCATCTATGTCACGGGCGACTCCGCTCATGACTGGGCTGCGCATGGCGTTCCGAACAGTATCCTCGTCAGCAAGCCCTTCGTCGCCGCGCAGATCATCAACGCGGTGGCGACACTGCTCAATGCGGAACCGTCGGGACCGCAGTTCGCCCCGCTGTAACAGACTAAGGCTTCGGAACGGCTACGCTAGACTTCGCATTGGGTTGGTGTTCATTTTCATGAATGCGTCGGCTGCTCGACAGATTTAGCCGGGATGATCCGGCCTTCCGCCTAGAGGCCGAAGGCGCCGGCGTCGTTCTCATCCGGCAGGACGGTCAGGCCGAACCTTTCAATGCGATCGCCCGAGATCTGATCAATGAGGCGGGAAACGACTTCCTCGTCTTTCCGACGACGGACGGAGCCGCCGGCTACGAGCGGGTCTTCATTCTTCCTCTTTAGCCGGAGCTGGGCCCCCAAGGCGTGCGCGTGAACGCTGTCCCTCCCGGCTGGATCATGACCGAGGGTACCGACGTCTTCCTCAACGGATCCAGGACGCCAACGGGGGTACGATCGAGGACGCGCGTCAGCTGGTTCTGGCCGGCCTCGGCGGGATATCCATCGGTCGCGGCGCCGAGCCCTTCGAGGTCGCCGAAGCCATCGCTTTCCTGGCCTGGATCGCGCCAGCTCGATCCACGGGTCAGAGATCGTCGTTGACGGTGGAACGGCGCCAACGGTGTAGCTCGAACACGTGGAGGACTCTCAGCAAGGGCGGGATCAGCCTTTCGGCGCCCGGCCTTCGCCCAAGCTCCCGTAAATGGCGTCCCGCAGCCTCTTCATGCGCGCGTTGGGATCGCCGAGTTCGGCAGGCGAGGCTCCAGAATGTTCAAGCAGGGCCTCGGCCAGGCAGCCCGCCCTGGCCTCGAGGGCGCGTACAGCGGGCGACAGAGCGATCAGCACCTGACGCTCGTTATCCGGATACTGCGGGATAGCGTTCCGATTGTTTCGCCGCTGCAATCCGGGTGAAAGACGGAAGCGGCAATCGCGTCCCGTTTCCCAGCATCGGAGATTCTCGTGCGCCTGATCCTGCCGGCCCTCGCCGCAACCGCCGTTCTGTTGATCTCCGGACCGGGACTGGCGCAGGATCTACGTCCGGCCGACAACCCCGAGATGGCCGAAATGCTGGCCGCCGACCAGGCGGTGCGTCACAGCGTGACGGCGGAGAGTCTCCGGGACCGGACCTTTCTGCAGACCATGATCGCCGGGGACGCCGAGCGCCGGCGACGCACCCGCGCGCTTCTCGAAGCCGGCAGCCTGCAGACCGCGGAGGACTATCGCGCCGCAGCCTTCGTCTTCCAGCACGGCTCCACGCCCGAGGACTACCTGCTGGCTCACAGCCTCGCGGTCGCGGCGTTAGCCAAGGGTGACGCCGAAAGCGCATGGATCGCCGCGGCGACGCTTGACCGCTATCTCCAGATGACAGGCAAGGCGCAAATCTACGGCACCCAGACCCGAAAGGCTCCGGATGGACCCGCCACGCTCGATCCCTATGACCGCGACTTGGTTCCTGATACGCTTCGCACCGCGCTGGACGTCCCCACGCGGGCCGATCAGGACGCGCGGCTCGCGGCGCTGAACGCGGCTGCAGCCGCCTCGACCGGGAACGCAACCGGCCCAGGCGGTTCTTGAATGCAATGGCGGCGATGCGCCGGAAGCGGACATAGCCGCCGATCCCAAGACGAGACGTCGGCGCACACGCATTTCACCCGGCCCTTTGGATCGGTGGCCGTTGACCCGCCATTGGACCAACGTCACGCTACGAGCTCGTGGCGAAGATCGTAAATGTGGACTGATCTGTTCTTGACCGCGGTCGGCGTGCTGACCGTAACGCTCAGCGTTATCCTGGCGACAGCCCTGCTTCTGGCCCGCCCGGCGGCGCACATGGCAGACCGGTTCCTGGCGGGTTTCCTGCTGGTGTCAGCCGTCGACCTACTGGGCTGGACCGCGCCGCTGATGCCGAGCGTAATCCCGCCATTGCTCGTCTTTCGTCTGCCCCTCGCCTTCCTGCAGATGCCCTTCCTGCTGGCCTATGTGCTGACCTTGAGCTCTGGCCTTTCCAAACACCGGTTCCATTTGTGGGCGGGGACGGTGTTGGTGATCGTCTCGGCGCTTAGCCTGACGCCACGCGCCTTGGCTATGGCGGACATTGATCCGGGCCTGCCGGCTTCGAAGGGAATTGACCTCCTTTGGAACGAAGCCGCGCTCCATCTGCAGTTCTATATCTACGCCGGCCTGATCGGCTTTACGGTCTTCTCTCGCGTCAACCCGATCATCGATCCGGGCGTCCGGCGGTGGCTGAAGGTTTTGCTGCTCGTGTCGCTCCTGGCCCACACGCTCGTCCTGGCCAAGACCGTGGCCGCCGTCGCTGGGGCACGGCACGTCTACGCCGTATTGAATGTCGCCGTCGGTGCGAACGCCGCGGCGTTGCTGGTGTCCCTGTTGATGCTGGTCCTGCTGAGAGGGGCCCTCGCGAAGCCGGCGGCGCCGGTCCGACCGCTGCGGGTCCGGACCGTTTCGGATGAGAATGAGATGGTCCGCATCCGGGAGATCATGGCGCGGTTGCAACTCCATCGTGATCCGCAGTTGAGCTTGAAGGCTCTCGCCCGTCGGGTCGGTTTGTCCGCGCGGGAGGTGTCGCGCCTCATCAACGACGTCGAGGGGCTTCACTTCTTCGACTTCGTGAACGAGTACCGCACCCAAAGAGCGGCCGATCTGCTGACCGATCCGGCCTGGGCCGATCGCTCCATCCTGGAGATCGCCTACGACGCGGGCTTCAACTCCAAATCCTCGTTCAACGCCGCCTTTCGCAAGCATCAGGGCGTGACGCCATCGTCCGTCCGTCGCGCCGCGATCGGCGATGGCGTTCCGGCGACCGACTTCGCGTAATCGGTCGAGACGACACTGCGGACGGGGCAGCGTGAGCGCTCCTGATCCACCGGATACGCCATGCGCCTGCTGTTGTTGCCCGCCGTTATCGGCCTCGTGTTCATGCTTGCCCCGGCCCCCGAGGCGCACGCCCGATCGGGACAGGACCGCGCGACGGCGGTCGAAGCCCTGGTCCATTCCGCCGCCAAACCCGACGAACCCGGGCTGGCGGTGGCGGTCCTGGTCGACGGAAGGGTGGCCGCCCGCGCGGTCGCGGGCCAGGCTGACCTCGAACACAGCGCGCCTGTCGAGGACGCCACGGTGTTCCAGGCCGCCTCCCTGTCCAAACAGGTCACAGCCTTCGCCATTCTCCTGCTGGAGCAGCAGGGCAAGCTGTCCATCGACGACCCCGTCTCGGCCTATCTGCCGGAAGCCAGGCGGTGGCCGCCGATCACGCTGCGGCGCCTGATGGACCATACCAACGGCCTAAGGGATGTCGGGGCTCTGTTGTCCATGGCCGGCTGGCGCGATGAAGACCTGGTCACGGATCAGCAGGCGCTGGACATGGTGTTGGCTCAGGACGGCCTGAACTTCGCGCCCGGCGCCGGCTTCCAGTACAACAACTCCGACTACGTCCTGCTGGCCGAGGTCGTGCGCCGCGTGTCCGGCCACAGCTTGGCCGACTTCAGCCAGACGAGGATCTTCGGGCCGCTGGGCATGACGCATACGCGGTTCCAGACCGAACTGACCACGGTCCGCCGGGGAGAGGCGCAGTCCTATGCGCCGGGGGCTGACGGCTTTGAGCGGCAAGTCCTGAACCACCTCCACACGGGATCCACCGGCCTTCACACCACGGCGGAGGACCTGCTCCTCTGGGCAGAGAATTTCGAGAGCGGAGAGGTCGGTGGTCCGGCCGTGTTCCGGCGGATGGAAGCCGTAGGTCGTCTGAACGACGGCGCCGAGAGCTTCTACCCCTATGCCCTGGGTCAGGAGCGGCGCGTCTACAACGGACGCCAGGTCTGGAGCCACGGCGGAAGAACCGGCGGCTTTCGCAGCTTCCTGCTTCGCATTCCGGGCGAGCGGCTGGCGATTTCGGTGCTGTCGAACCGCAGCGACCTGGACGCCTCCGCCATGGCCTACCGCATCGCGGACATCTATTCGCCCGCGACCGCGCCCGCGCCGCCAGAGCCCAGAACGGAACCCACGCCAGGCGATCTGGCCGCCTACGCCGGTGACTATGAACTGTTCCCCGCCGTGTTCCTGACCTTCACCACGGACGGCGAACGGCTGTTCCTCGCCGTCCGGGGGCAGCCCCCCGCCCCCTTGCTCGCTCTCTCGCCACGCACCTTCGAGCTGAACCCCAGAACCGGTCTATCGGTGACGTTCGACGAGGTGGTCGCCGGCCGGAGCCGAGGCCTGAAATACGTCATCGGTCGGAACGGCGCCCTGTCGGCGACGCGTACTGACCTGCTTCCCTTTGACCCCGCCTCTGTCCGGCCGGAAGACTATGCCGGACGATATCGCAGCGTGGAGCTGCGCACGGAGTATGTCTTCCAGGCGGTCGACGGCGATCTGGTCGCCCGCCACCCCCGCTGGCCTCCGATGCGAATGCGGGCCTATCTACCGGATGTCTTCGCCGGAGACGAAGGGCCGCTGTCGCGTGTGCGCTTCAAGCGGGACGCCGACGGTCGCGTCATTGGCTTCGAACTGTCTGGACCGGTGGCGGAGGGGATCGTTTTCGTCCGTGAGCCGCTTCAGGACTAATGCAGATCGGCGTCCCCGGCGAAGGGCCACATCCCTGCCCGCTTGGGACGGGGGGATTGGGGCGACAGCTGGTCCAACCCTGACACAGAGGTTCTGCTCCCAAAGGTCTCGAATGCGGCCGCAGCGGACTTTCGGGTCTGGCAGCTAGGTCGCGCGCACTGAGAGAACTGAAACAATGAGCCGCTTGCGCTTACGCGCCCGACGGAGTTGTTAGTCGCGCGCTGTGCGCCAATGCGGGTGAGTGACATAGGCCGTCACCGCGCCCTCTTTCCCAGCCTCTATCGTCACGGCCACGCCCTTCGGCATATGGACGATGCTTCCCGGACGGGCGGACACCACCTCGCCCTCCGAGGATACGGTCAGTTCCCCCTCCAGGACGATCATCACGTCGTCAACAGCCATGGTCTCGCTGAGGCTCGTGTTGGATCCCCAACGACCGTAGCCAATGGTGATCGGCGCCGCGTCCCTCTCGTCGACAAGGTTGCCGGTGAAGATCTCGCCCTCCTGATCTGGAGACCGTTCGAATTGAGCGTCGGCAAACGTGAAGCCCTGCATCCTCATGATCGTTTCCCAAAGGCGATTGGCTGCGGCCTTCCTGCTTAGTTCCAATCCCGTCCGTCAGTTCCCGGCGAGCTCCGCGGGCCGACTCCTGTCGTTGATCCACCACCGGCGCGCTTCAGGAGCGCAACGAACTGAACAACCCAGCGGATCACGTCCGAAGCGTCGGCCACGCGCCAGTAGCGGACATCGATTCCCTTGCCGGAAGACGTCATTCCGCAGGACATGATGACGACCGGTTACTCCCCTCCAGCTATATACTCGGCCAACTGACGATGATCTCGACCTCACGGCCCGCATAGGCGGCGTACTCGCCATCGACGCGCATCCGGTAGAGAGCAGCGGCCCGGACACCGGCCTGGCCATACCGGCTCCCCGGCGGGGTCTCGGACAGAGACTCGCAAGCGGTCAGGGTCCCATCGTCCAGCACAGAGCATTTCACGAAGGCATGGCCCGCTCGGCGATTGGCTGCACGGGGCCGAAGGCGTTCGAGATCTGCGGAGGTGGGCTGATCGAGCCATTCCGGCTCGGCCGGGATTGCGACAGGCTGTGGTGATTCAAGGGGGGCCGGGGATTGAACGACGACCGGGCCGGGAACAGCGGCTGACGGCGAAGCGCCGAGGGACGGCTCCGTTGTCGTCACCCCGAGGGCGTCCAGCGTCTCGAGGTCAAGGTAGCCGGTGACGCGCAGACGGTTGGCGGCCTGGAAAGATCGGAGGGCGGTCTGCGTATTGGACCCGAGCAAGCCGTCGACGCCGCCCGTGTCATAACCACGGACCGTGAGGGCGGTCTGGACCCGCCGAACGACCGTGCGAATCTCGCCCTGCGAGAAAGCGCGGCCGGACATCCGGTCGCTGGGGGCCGATAATCCGGAGGAGACAAACGGATGGCTGGTCGCCGGCGCCGGCGCCTGCGCTGGAGCGGGCGCCGCCGGCCGGTGCGGGGCCGGTCGCGAGTAAAGCGGCGCAGGGGACGTGTAACGCGGCGCGCGATAGCCGCCGCTGCCGGAATAGTGCGACCGGTGGGAACTGTGGCTGCGATGGCTGGAATGGCTGCGGTGTTGAGCCAGCTCGAGGAGCCGCTTGGTCTGGGCGGGATCGCGCCAGTAGGTCGCGGCGCGCACCAGATCGCTAGGATTCCGGTCAACGGTCTCCCCTGCACTGCCGGGTTGGGCGAGCGCCGGCTCGGCGGCGGCGAAAGGACTGGCGGCACCGAGCAACAGAACGAGATGATCACGCCATTTCATGCGGCGGTCTCCAGGGCTTTGAGGGGGCGGACGCCGCGGCTGCGCCAGGTCGGGCCGGCCGAGGCGAAGAAACCGCTGCAGGATCCGGCCAGCTCGCAGCCAGCGCATTCGGGCGCGAAGTCGTTCTTCCAATCGGAGATCGACTGGCGCGCATAGGGCCACAGCGCTTCCGGTAGGACACAGAGCGGCAGGTTGTAGATCGACACCGGCAGGCCGCGATGGGCCAGGTGGAAGACTGCGTCCGAAAGCTGGGGGATGTAGTCCAGCGGATCGATCCAGAGGCGGTCTCGGTTGGTCTTGGCGTAGCCCATGGGCTCGAGCCCCATCAGCGCCACATGCTCCACGAACGGCAGCCGCCGGTAGATGTAGGAGGCGAGCTGAGGCAGGCGATCGACGGTCATCCTGTGCAAGACCACACGGATCTCGACCTTGGCGCCGAGCCGACCCAGCTCGTACAGCCCCTGAAGGGTCTCTTCGAACGCGCCGGGCGCATCGACCACCTCATCATGCAGGTCCGCGACATCGCTGTAGAGCGGAACCGCCCAGGTCACCGCCGGATGACCACGGCGAGCCAGGCTTTCGGCGACGAGGCGATCGGCGAAGGTGCGGCCGTTGGTGAGGATGTGGAGGCTGGTGGCTGGCAGGTGCAGGGCGCAGGCGTCGATCAGAGCGCCGAGCGCCTCTCCGAGCAGGGTCGGCTCGCCTCCGCTGACGCCGAGCTGGGCCTCGTCCTTGTCGATCAATTCAACGAGCTTGAGCAACTCCGCGACGCGCCAGGAATCATCTTCATTCCTCGGCGGCTGAGAACACATCAGGCAGCGGCTGTTGCACTGTTCCGTGGCGAACAGGGTGTTGGCGCGCGAGTCGCGGCGGTAGAGCACCGAGACAAGATTGCTGCCGGGTCGGACGCGGATGACATCGCCGGGCTGGATGACCGCCGGGTCACGGGGATCGACGATCTCGACACCCGCCGCTCGGATCGGCGCCGCCGAGAGCGAGCCGACAAAGCCCGGCGCCTGAGCCTCCCATAGGATGACATCGGACCAAGCGAACACGCCCGACGCGGCTTCAGCCGGCGTGAGGACCTTGTAGAGACCGACCTCCTCGACGCCGGAGACCCGGGCGTGGGTATGGAGCGGCAGGCTCATCGGTCCACCCAGCCGGGCTGCAGGACCTCATGGCGCGGCTTGCGCAGCGCCCAGGCGGTGAAGGTCGCGAGGGTGTCGACATCGGCGTCGGCCAGCCGATTGAACAGCAGGGTGAACAGGGACGTGTGCTTGCGACAGAAGTCACTGGTGGCGCGGTCGCCGATCGGGTCGCCCTGGACGGTCGCATGATAGACGGGGTCGCTCCCGCAGAAGGGCACGAAGGCGCAGGTCGAACAGCCCGGCAGAGCCTCGGCGACGGCGCCGGTGGCGAGCCAGCGCATGGCCGGCGAGGTCATCAGGGTCTCGAAGGAATCGGTCACCCGACCGAGCGAGAAGCGGTCGTCTCCGGTTCGGGCGGCCATCCGGGCCTCATCGGCGGGATACACTTCCCCGTCGTAGTTGTAGACGAGCACGCCCAGTCCCGCCCCTGCCGGCGACCGAAGATCGACATAGCCCGAGTGGAACGGGGTCATGATGTGGCGCAGTAGGATGGAGGCGTAGGTTTCCTCGAACGTCTCGCCCGCCGCGTTGAGCTCGAGAATGTAGTCGAGCGCCTGCTCATAGAAGGCGGTGAATTCGGCGATGTCGTAGCCGATCGCCCGGCGGGTCTTGAGCGCGAAGCCGTAGGGGCTGATCGGCCGCAGGAAGATCGAGGGAAAGCCGAGCGCGCGGTAATGGTCGATCAGTCGCCGGGGGTCTCTGAGCGCGGCGCGGGTCAGGGTCGGCAGAGCGCTGACGCCGTCCTCGCCGAGAATGTCCTGGGCCCGACGCAGGGCGTCGATGGTCCGCGCCCAGCTGTCCCGGGTCGGATTGGGTCGGTGAGCGTCGTGCAGGTCGGCGGGCCCGTCGATCGAGGTCGATAAGCGGATCTGGTTGTCGCGGCAGAACACCAGGTCCGCGTCAGACAGATGGTGCAGCGTCGAGACCATGGAAAAGCCGAGGCGACGCCCCTCGGTCTCGTTGCGCCGCTGAGCCAACTCTACGATTTCCCGGACGAGGTCGAAGCGAAGCGCCGGCTCGCCGCCCTGGAATTCGATGGTCAGGTCCCGCGAGGGAGACTCGAACACCCGGTCGATCGCCGCCGCGGCATCGCGGCTCGACATGTCGAAGCCCGCCGCCCCGACGCCGGCCCGCGAGACCTGGCAGTATTGGCAACTATGGTCGCACCGCAGGGTGACGACGAAGATATGCAGCGACGGCCCCTCCAGAAGGAAGGCCTTGCGGGTGGCGTGGGCCGCGCGCTCAAGGTCGCTCCAGGCCTCTGGGCCTTGGTCCGCCAGCAGGCTCCTGGCTTCCAGGTCGCGATAGCGCTCGCCCAAAGCGTCAAGGCGCCCGTCCAGGAGCCGGGCGTGCGTGTCCGCATCGAGCACGGCGTAGTCGCCGAAGTCGTTGCTGACGAGCACACGCGCGCCGTTCGAGTCGAGATGGGTCGATCGTCGCAACAAGACCTCCCCTTCCCGTCACAGTTGCGACAGAACGCCGTTTCAGATTTAGGTGCAAGATCAATCTCTGCTGGACATGCATTCGGCAGGCGGGGGTGTGGAACCGATGAGCGACACGGCTGCGACGACGCTCCGGGCGCGGCTGCATAAAGCGTTGGATCCGCGCGCCCGGACCACGGGCTTGTCGATGCTGAACCGGTTGCTGGTCGGTTTCATCCTGGCGGCCGGCGTCCTCGCCGTTCTCGAAACCGAACCGACCCTGCGAGCCTATCAGCGGGCCTTCACTGGCCTCGAGACGGGGTTCGGTCTGGTCTTCGCGCTCGAATACGCCGCGCGCGTGTGGACTGCGCCGGAACAGGACCCGGCCCGTCCAGCCTGGTCGCAACGTCTGGGATTCATGGTCTCGCTCGCCGGCCTCGCCGATCTGCTCGCGATAGTCTCCTCGTTCGCCTTCGTCGGCGGCTCCGGCGCCTTGCTTCTTCGCGTCGTGCGGCTGGCGCGTCTGCTGCGCCTCGCGAAACTCGGGCGGATGTCGCGCGCCCTGGATCATATGATGGAGGCCGTCTCCTCCCGGCGGGACGAACTGTTCCTCAGCTTGGCCGCAGGCCTGGTCCTGATGGTCGCGGCCGCGACCGCCCTTTATCTGGCGGAAGGCGCCATCCAGCCCGACAAGTTCGGCAGCATCCCGAGGGCGCTGTGGTGGTCCGTGGCGACCATGACGACGATCGGCTACGGCGATGTCTATCCGGTCACGGCCCTGGGCAAATGCCTCGCCACGGCGGTCGCTCTGATCAGCATCGGCGTGATCGCGATGCCGACCGGGATACTGGCCGCCGCCTTCAGCGACGCCATGCAGAGGCGCCGCCGAAGCCCAAGTTGAGCTCAGGTCCAATCGGAGAAGCCAGACGGCGCCGGCGGCCTCTAATGACCGAAATCCCGGTCCCGAGCTCTGTCAGGACCCATAAGCGCGAAAGCGTCTCGCCGCCCGGAGTCCGAGAATAGTCGCAGCCTCATCTTGGAAGCCCCCCGGACGACAAGTCAGCAATGCGCCAGAAGCGGACATCGGCTCGCCGGCAGAAAGCGGACACCCGAAGAGTGCCCTATGCCTCAATCATCTCATGTGCCTTCAAAGCCAGATCGCTCATGACAAACGGCTTGGTGAGCACCTCCATCCCAGGTGCTAGCAAGCCATTGCCCACCGCCGCATTCTCGGCATAGCCGGTGATGAACAGCACCTTCAGGTCCGGCCGGGTCTCTCGCGCCGCGTCGGCAACCTGCCGCCCGTTCATTCCGCCGGGCAGGCCGACGTCCGAGATCAACAGGTCGATACGCCGGTCCGAGCGCAGGATCTCCAAGCCCGACGGCCCATCGGGCGCCTCGATCACGCGATAGCCGGCGTCGCCCAGCACCTCGGCGACCAGCATGCGCACGGTCTCCTCGTCGTCGATGATCAGGACCGTCTCGCCGTGCCCGCCCTCGGCCACGGGCTGATCGATCGGCGCGTCGCCGGCTTCCACATCCCCCAGGTGGCGGGGCAGATAAAGGCACATGGTCGTGCCCTTGCCGACCTCGGAATAGACTCTGACCTGACCGCCCGATTGTCGCACGAAGCCGTGGATCATCGACAGGCCCAGCCCGGTTCCGTGGCCCATCGGCTTGGTGGTGAAGAAGGGGTCGAACACCTGGGCCTGGATTTCTGGCGTCATGCCCGTGCCCGTGTCGGTGACGCACAGCGACACATACTGGCCCGGCGGCAGGTCGCGGTCGCGCGAGGCCCGGTCGTCCAGCCATTTGTTCGAGGTCTCGATCGTCAGCCGCCCCCCGTCCGGCGCCATGGCGTCGCGGGCGTTGATGCACAGGTTCAGCAGGGCGTTCTCCAGCTGCGACGGATCGACCTTGGTCATCCAGAGGCCGCCGGCGCCCACCACTTCAAGGTCCACGTCTGGCCCGATGCTGCGCCGGATCAGATCATCCATGCCGTTGATCAGCCGGTTCACGTCGGTCGGCTTGGGGTCGAGCGTCTGGCGGCGCGAGAACGCCAACAGGCGCTGGGTCAGCGACGCGGCGCGCTGGGCCGAGCCCTGGGCGGCGTCGATATAGCGCTCCATGCCGTTCAAGCGGCCTTCGGACAGTCGCTTGGACAACAGCTCCAGACTGCCCGAGATGCCGGCAAGCAGGTTGTTGAAGTCGTGGGCAATACCGCCGGTCAGCTGGCCCACCGCCTCCATCTTCTGGCTCTGGCGCAGGGCCTCCTCGGTCTCGCGCAGACGCGCCTGTTCGTTCAGCCGTTCGGTCACGTCATAGGCGAACTTGAAGGCGCCGATGATCCCGCCGTCGGCGTCGCGCAGCGGATACAGCCGGATTTCGTGCGGGCTCCGGGCCCGGGCCGGATCGCCGACCTCCATCACCTCGTTGACCGTGGCGCCGCCCATGGCGCGGCCCCACAGGGTCTGGAATCGGGCCACCTCCTCCGGCAAGTGCTCCAGGACTTCGAGCAGGGACTCGCCGACTTCGGGCCGCCGTCCGAAGACACGTTCGAATTCGTCGGCGGCGGCGCGGTTGACGGCCACCCAGCGGAAGTCCGGCCCGATCACCTGAACGAAGGCGTCAACCGACTCGACCACGTCGGCCAGCACCTTGCGCTCCGCCAAGGTCTCGGCGACCCGCTCCTCCAAGGTCGCGTTCAGTTCGCTTAGCTGGGTTTCGCGGGCGCGCAGGGCGTCCTCGATTTCGCGCCGTTCGTCGATATCGATGACCGAGCCGACATAGCCCAGGTACTCGCCGCTAGCGTCGAAGCGGGGACTGGCCGCGTCGATAGCCCAGCGATAGACCCCGTCGGCCCGCCGAAGACGATACTCGACCTTGAACGGCGCCTTGGCGGCGTTCGCCGTGACGAAGGCGTCCTCGGCCCGCGCCTTGTCGTCAGGGTGGGTGACGTCCAGCCACCCGTATCCCTCGGCCTCGCCCTCGGTCTGGCCGGTGAACTCGTACCAGGTCTTGTTCAGATAGGTGCAGTAGCCCGTCGGGTCGGTGACCCACATCATCATCGGCGTGTTGTCGGCCATGTTGCGGAAGCGGGCCTCGCTCTCGCGCAACTCGGCCTCGGCCCGCACCCGTTCGACGTGGGCCCAGGACCGCTCGGTGACCTCGCGGAGGGTGTCCAGCTCCTCCTCGGTCCAACGGTGCGGCCCGCGGTGATGCACCGCCATTAGCGCGGTCAGCCGGCCCTCCTTGACCAGGGGCATGCAGATGGTGGCGCCGATGCCGATGGCCTGGAAGGTCGCGGCCTCCTCCGGCGCGATCTCGGTCAGGTTGTCGTTGATGATCAGCGGCCGCCGGGCGCCCAGCTCCTGCACCGCCAGCTTGCCGAAGTCGGCCAGGCTGTAGTGACCGACAATGCTGGCCATGCCCGGCTCGGCCCAGTCGCCGCGAATGGTGAAGCCGTCCTGGTCCGCGTCCATGTCGGCATAGGCGCAGTTGGCCACGCCAAGATGCTGAGCGGTCATGCGCGTGGTGACGGCCAGGACCTCGTCGGCCTCGGTGACCTTGGCGACCTCCACGTTCAGGGCGTCCAGGAAGCGCAGGCGCTCGGCGTTGCGGCGCAGCGCCACGGTGGCGCGGGCGCGCTCCGTCGCTGTTCGCACACGCTCGGCTACTTCGCGGACCAGGGCGAGGTCGTCCGCGGACCAGTGGCGCGGCGCGGCGTTGTTGACGAACAGCAGGGCCACGACCTTGCCGCGCTCAATCAGCGGCAGGTTGATCAGGGCTCGAGCGCTGATGGTGTCCAGGGCCACGCCGCCGTCGGTCACCCGCGGGTCGCTGCCGGCGTCGTCGAACACCACCACGTCGCCGCGCGCCAGGTCTTCGATGTAATCGCCAAAGTCGCGGAAATGGATGACCCCGGCGATGCTCTGGACGCCCGGGGCATTGTAGTCCCGCTCGATGGTGACTGTCTCGGCGACAGTGTCCATCACGCCATAACCGACCCGACTGACCTTCAGGGCCTCGGCCAGGATGCGCGCGGACGCCTGGGCGATCTCGGCGGGGTCGGTCAGGTCGCGGATGGCGTCGTTCAGGTCCAGCAGCACCTGCTGGCGCAGCTCCAGACCCTTGCGGCCGGTGATGTCGTTGAACAGGATCGCGACGCGTCGATCCTCGGGTCGGCCCAGACGCAGCGCCTGCACGTCATACCAGCGGCCGAAGACGTCGGCGGGGTTCTCGAACCGGGCCGGTTCGCCGGTCAGGGCGACCTGGCCGTACAGGTCGAACCAGTGCTGCTCCAGACCAGGCGCGACCTCGGACACCCACTTGCCGTTGGCGCCGACCAGCCCGGTCAACTGCTCGAAGGCGGCGTTGCCCTCGACGATCATGTAGTCGACCGGCCGTTGCTCGGCGTCGAATTTCATTTCGATGATGCACAGGCCGGTGGTGCTGTCGCCGAACAGGGTGCGATAGCGCTCCTCGCTTTCGCGCAGGGCGGTTTCCGCCTTGGCTCGCTGGATGATCAGCGCGGCTATGAACGTGACGACGTCCACCTGCTCCAGGTCAGCGGGCGCGGGCTCGCGAGGCTCGCGGTAGTACATCGCAAAGGTGCCCAGTACGGCTCCCGACGCCGACCGGATGGGAATCGACCAGCAGGCGCGCAGGCCATGCGTTAAGGCAAGGTCCTTGAAGTCGGCCCACAGCGGATCCGTGGCGATGTCCGAGACATAGACGGGCTGCCCGCCATGCGCCGCCGTGCCGCACGAGCCGACGCCGGCTCCGATGGCGATCCCGTCGATAGCCTGGTTGTAGGCTTCCGGCAGGTTCGGCGCCGCGCCATGGCGCAGGTGCGTCCCGTCTTCGTCGAGCAGCAGGATCGACCCGACCATGCCTGACGGCGAATATTCTTCGACGATATGCAGCAACGCCTCGAGGGTGGTCGCCATCGAGGCGTCCTCGATCGCCAGTTCGAGCAGGCGGTTGTGCGCTTCGCGCAACTCGTCCGTCCGCTTACGCTCGGTGATGTCGAAGGTCACGCCCGGGAAACGCAACGGCCGCCCGTCCTCTGACAGCGTGGCGCGCCCCTCGGCGGCGACCCAGCGCACCTCTCCGCCCGGCTGGACCAGGCGGTATTCGGTGTTGAACACATCGCCGGTGCTCAGCGCATTGGCGATCAGTGCCTGCGTCGGGCCGACGTCGTCGGGATGGATCGCCTTGAGGAACTCGGCGATCGCCGCCCCTCGCCGCGCGATCTCCGGGTCGACGCCATACAGGCGCGCGAAGCGTTCGTCCGCGTAGACCCGGTCGCTGGGTACGTCCCAGTCCCAAGTGCCGATCCCGGCGCCGGCCGAGAGAGCCATATCCAAGCGTTCCGCCACCGCCCTTTTCTGACGGTCGGCCAGCACCCGCTCGGTCGTCTCGACCACCGTGGCGATGACCCCGGCCGGCTTTCCGTCCTCGCCTGGCACCGGCCAATAGTCGAGGTCCATCCAGACCTGTTCCGGCTCGCCCGAACGGTACAGGGTCAGTTCCTGGTCCTTGTAGGCCAGCGTGCCGCCAGCCAGGCCGACCCGCATGACATGGTCGTTGAAATCCGCGACCTCCGGCCAGCCCTCGCGGACATTGGAGCCCAGCAGGTCCGGATGCCTCCCTCCGGCGAAAACCGAATAGGCGTCATTGTAGATCATCACGCCGTCAGGGCCCCACAGCATGACAATGGGGATGGGCGCGGCAATGAGCAGGCCGGTGGCGGTCTTGAGGCTCTGCGGCCAAGTCTCGACAGGGCCCAGCGGGGTCGAGCCCCAGTCATGTCCCCGGATCAGGCGAGCCGTATCGCCCGTCGCTGCTGCCAGGAAGTCGCCGGGGTCCGGGTCCCTGGCGTGGTCGATGGCCTGTTCGTCCCAGTCTTTCAGAAGCTTGCTCCCCCTCCATCTCCACAGATGGCGCTCGTCGTTCAACGCGCGTGAACGGCAAAGGCTTCACGGTGACAGAGGCTGCCGGGCTGATCTGTCAAATTTCTGAGGAGCGGACCAACTCCGCGACCGATACGGACCTCGCCGGCCGGGATAGTCGCCCGGGTGTTGCGAAACCTCAGAATGCGAGGGCAATCTCCGCATCGCGCCAAAAGCAGTCATTCATAAATTGGCGGAAACGCAGGATTCCGACCACCAAGTCGGATCGGACGCTTGGCCCCGTCTAGGGACGCGGACGCTCGCCCACCTGTCCTGGCGCGGATCGACACCTGCGGCGGAACAGCAGACCCGGGGCCGAGTTTTCTGAGGACTTCCCGTCCAGAAAGCTGCCGACTATGAACAGCCGTCTTGTCCTTCAGGACCCCCGCGAACAGTATCCGCGCCCTCCTTTTCCCAAGCAGCCGCAGCCTGAGCCCGGTCTCGCCGCGAGGATGGAGCCCCAGCCCGACCATGGTGAAACGAGCTATCGGGGCGCCGGTAAACTAACGGGCCGCAGAGCGCTCGTGACCGGCGGAGACTCCGGTATCGGTCGAGCCGCCGCGATCGCCTACGCGCGTGAGGGGGCGGATGTCGCTATTTCCTACCTGCCTTCCGAGGGGACGGATGCGCAGGAGGTTATCGCCTTGATCGAGGCCGAGGGCCGCAAGGCCGTCGCCTTGCCGGGCGACATCACGGACGAAGCCTGGTGCCGGCAGATGATCGACACGACGGTGGCCGAACTCGGCGGCCTCGACATTCTTGTCATCAATGCCGGTCACCAGCAGTACCGCGAGGACGTGAGCGAGGTGTCCACCGAAGATTTCGACCGAACGATGAAGACCAATCTATACGCCTTGCACTGGATCGCGCAGGCGGCTGTGCCGCATCTTTCCGCCGGCGCCGCGGTCATCACCACAGCCTCGATCCAAGCCTACGAGCCGTCGGCGATCCTGCTGGATTATGCGACGACCAAGGCAGGCATCGTGGCTTATACCAAGGCCCTCGCGAAGCAGCTTATCAAGAAAGGCGTCCGGGCCAATGTGGTCGCGCCCGGTCCCTTCTGGACAGCGATGCAGCCATCCGGTGGCCAGCCACAGGAGAAGGTCATGCACTTCGGTGAGCAGAGCGAATTCGGAAGACCCGGCCAGCCTGTTGAGATCGCCCCTGTTTACGTCCTGCTCGCCTCACAGGAAGGCAGCTTCATCTCCGGCGAGGTGTATGGCGTCACCGGTGGGGCGGGCGTCGCTTGAAGCGAAACACCCATTGAGACCCTGGCCGCTGTTATCGTCATGAGTGGAAAATGACAGACATCTGGAAGGCCATCAGCTCCGCTATTCGGTGACTTTCCCGAGCCTGCAACCGTCGGCTCAACAGCAAACGCCAACCGTGACGGCGACTGCTATGCGCCAACAGCGGACATTAGCGCGCAGCCTGAAAGCAGGCATTCGAGCCGGGCTGAGGCCGAGGTCCGCTTTCGAACCATTGCGGACACTGGCCGCCAGTGCGACCGTCTTCGAATGATTAGAGCAACGATCCTGTTTGCCGTGTTCATGCTGGCGAGCTGCGGTCCTCGCACGATTGCACTGGCGGAGGGGCAATGTCGAACCTTGCAAGTCGGCGACCGGGTCGAAGGGGTTGCGACGTTGGACGCTTACAACGGCGGCATCTGCATAGAGTGCGGAGCAAAGCTGAAACAGTCCGGCTGTGCTGGAGAGATCGGATATCGCAACGCTAACGACGCAGTGGACCAGGAGTATCACCGCATTATCAGAGAGCTACCTGCGAACCCGGGCTATCAGACCGACGGGTTCGTCAGTGGTCGCGTGTTCGTATCAGGCGAGGTTGTCCCGAACGGCGCAGATGGAGGACCAACGCTAAACGCCGAAGTCATCAAGCGACCCAGCGAATAACGTCTGCGGCTCCGGACCCTTAGCGGACCTTCTCGGTCCAGTCTCGAAACGCCTCGAGAAGTGAACGGAGGGTGAGTGGCCCTCCCGCACCTTGGAAGGAGTTGTCTTCCGTCCAACACGTCCACCACTCCGTCTCGTGGTCTCGGTTGTGCCAGACCCGTTCGAGGGTGCGCCCGTCGCAATCGGTCCCGCTGAGATCGATCTTTATCAGCCACCCCGGATTGTCGATGGTCCCGATGGAAGGACCGAACCCATGCTCCCAGTCGCCATCGCACTGAGCTTCATACCAGTGGGCCAGCCAGTCCAGAACGTCCATGCGGCGAGCCTACAGAATCCGGACGGTATGAGAAGCAATGTCCGCTTTCCACCCTAGCGGACGTTCACGCTGCCTGGCTGATCAAGTCGGCGAAGCGCCATGACCGGACGTTGGCATCAGTCCCGAAAGCAGACGTTCAGCGGGTCGATTGTCGAAGGTCCGCTACGACGGCGTCCTGAACCGCGAGCGCATCCTGCCGGAGAACTGGCTGGAGTATGTCTCCACGCCGTCCGGCCCCCAGCCCATGGACGAGCAGGGTGCACCAGCGCTGGTCTACAATAAAAAGTTGTGTCAAGTTTCTTGCAGGTAAAGCGCGGGGGCGACTTTGATAAGACTGATTGGGTTGATGGCGGCCGCCTTGGCTTTGGCGTCTTGCACACACCTAGAGCCGCCGCCGCCGCTTATAGGGGCGTCCGAGGTTTATGGTCCTAATTCTTCCATATCCCCGGATTCGGGAACGGCGACGAAGTCCCAAGGCCAGGCTGACACCACAACCTTGCTGAACGACTTCGCACGGTCTCGTCTCGATGCATCTAACGCGCCAACTGACGGCATTAAGGCACAGGCCCTGTTGCGCTCGGGCGTCGAGGTCATTCGGACCCGGTGCGATCTGTATTTCCGGCGCTTGGGGGCGGGAACGCGAGATGTGCGGTCGCTGGACCGGCAGCTTAATCTCATCGAGACAGCGGTCGTCGCGGCCTTGGCGCTGGCCGACACCCCGGACGCCGACACCATCGCGTCCGTGCCCTTGGTTGCAGCGTTCTTGGGTGGAACAACGAACAATGTGGCCGACGCCTATCTGTTTTCGCCGGACACCCAGCGCGTAAAAGGTTTGGCCGATCGCGCCATGAACGTGATCGAGAACGAGTACAGCACCGGGCGCAGCCAAGTAGCGAGCTATCAGGACGCGTTGCGTGGGATCCGGATGGCGCAGGACGTCTGCACTGTTCACGGACTCAAATATCTGGTCGATCAAGCCGTGAGTGGTGGTGATCCCGTACCGCGATATGACACCACTGCTGACATCACGCCGCTCGCCGAAGTGAAGGCAAACGTCGGCAATCTGCTCGGGGGGATAGTCGTCACCGACGATATTCTCACCGCGGTCTATTGGCATGTGCAAGGGGTAGATGCGGCCCATGCACAAAGAGCCTGCGAGGCGCTTCCGGTGACTGCTCGAACAGCCTTCTGCCAGGGCACCCCCCTAGCGCCGAAGGCCTCGATCGACGCGACGTTACGCGCAGAACTGCTGGAAGAGTTCAACGAGGTTGAGCGGCGCTACCCTGGCGCGCTTCAGAGCGCGCTTGCGCGGGCGCAGCTACCAGCCGCGTTCGTCGCCGGGGTAGGCCTAGTGGGACTGCCACCATTGGCTCCGGCGCGTTCGTCGAGCTTTGTGCTGGACGTTCGGTAATCCGGGGTCGCGCGGCCCCTCGTAGAAAGGATAACGCCCCAGTGGCCCTTTGCGAGTCACATGGGTCGGCGTAGCGCCATAAGCGGTCGTTGGCCTCTCGGCAGAATTGCGACATTCGATCTGCTACAGGTTGTTGCGGAGCAGATGCACACGGCTGTGGCATATGAGACGGTTATGGAGCGGGGTTATCTATGTTTGACGAGTGGTGCCACACCACGGTCCAGAAGAATGGGCTGAAGCAGTACATCACCATCGTCGAGAAACCGGGCGGCCGGGCCGCCATCAAAGATGAGCTCGTGGAGGCGGTGCGAGGCCACTACGACGACCTGGAACGAATTGCGGACGATGTTGAAGCTCTCGGCTATGACGGCGCGGCGGAGATCCTCAAGGAATTGCTGCCCACCGGCGTGCGGGCGCGGGCCGGCGATCTCGGCGAAATCTTGGCGTCCGAACTGACGGTCGAACAACTGGAATTCGACGTGCCGGTGCGGCGCATGCGGTTCAAGGACGGCCGTGAAGTGCCCATGCGGGGCGACGATTTCATCGGCGTGAACTATGCGGCCGACGATGGCGGCCTCTGGCTTCTCAAGGGCGAATCCAAGAGCCGCCGGACCCTGGGCAAGACGACGATCACTCAAGCGCGCAAGGCGCTGCGCCGGGATGACGGTCGGTGCACGCCGTCGTCTCTCTTGTTCATCGCCAACCGGCTGCTGGAGGGCGACGACGAGCAGAAGGACTTGGGCCGACGCATCCGCAACGAAGTGGGCCGCAAGGCGCTGGCGAAGAACCGTATCGACCACGCGCTATTCACGATGTCGGGCAACGGTCCGATCCCAGCGTTGGTCGCGGACTACAACGACGCGGAGGCGGGCCGCAATCACGCGGTGATCAACCTGCACATCGCTGACTACGCCGACTTTATCTCCGAGGTTTTTATCGCAGCAGGCGACCTTGGAGACGCCTGACGAACTTCAGGCGTTCCTGGTCGAGATGATCCAGCCCGGGCTGTGGGGGCAACTCCTGGCACGCGGGTCGGCATGGTCGCTGATGCGGCAGGACGGCGTCTTGCCCGATGGGGCGCCGGCCTTCGGCAGGACCATCGACGCGGACTTGGCCGAATATGCGTTCTCAGTGCTGCGCGCCGCACTGGCGCTCAAGGAGACGGGCGAGGGTGACGAACTCTCCACCCGGGCTTTCGAACGCGCAGCGAATGCCTTTGAGTCACTGGTGCGCAACGGCGATGCCGCTTTCTCGGAGCGCGGCTTTTATCGCCTTCTAGCCGCCGCCGGCTATCACCTGGCTGGCTATTCGGCCATCGCTTTTTCGCTGTTCTCGGAGATTGAGGGGTCGCTCAACACGACCGTCGGCGAAGACGCCGTGGTTCGGCTGATCCTGCGCGACCTGCACGGGCTTCGCCGGTTAACACGCGACTGGCTGGAGGCCGAGGAGAATACGGACGACGCCATCACCGCGGGCTTGGAAGACGGTGAGATTGACGCCGACGACGCGATCGCCCTCATCCTGAACGGCGTGTTGTGCCGCAGTCTCGCCCATTACGATTTCGCCCTACAGACGGGGGACGGACGCCATTACGCCCGGGCCTTGGCGATCCTCGACCGTGGGGTGAGGTTGGCGAACCATGCGGCCAACGTCCCGATGTGGTGGGTGATCCGGATCTGCAGGGCGCTACTGTCAGACCTGTGGGGGCATTCGCTGCACCAGGTGCTGCCCGGCGAGCCGCCCGAGGGCGGGGCCGACCTCTACCCCCGCTATCGCGACCTCTTCATCCGCAGTCTGTACGGCCGTCGCGTGGCTGAAGTGGAACTTTGGCCCTCACAACGGGAGGCGGCCGCCCGCTCCACCGACCTGACCGACGACCTCGTCGTCGCCTTGCCGACCAGCGCCGGGAAGACCCGCGTGGCCGAACTCGCCGCCCTCATGACCCTGTCGGTGGGCAAGCGCGTCCTAATCGTCACGCCGCTGCGCGCGCTGTCGGCGCAGACCGAACGCTCCTTCCGCAAGACCTTCGCGCCCCTCGGTTTCAAGGTCTCATCCCTCTACGGCGCCTCCGGCGTCTCGGAAGGTGACGCGGATGCGCTGCGCACCCGGTCGATCGTTATCGCCACGCCGGAGAAACTGGATTTCGCCCTCCGCAGCGACCCGACGCTGATCGACGATGTCGGGCTGATTGTGTTGGACGAGGGCCATCTGATCGGGCCGTCGGAGCGGGAGATCCGCTACGAGATCTTGGTGCAGCGGCTCCTCCGGCGCGGCGATGCGGCCGACCGCCGGATTGTCTGCCTGTCGGCGATCCTGCCGGAGGGAGAAGCACTGGACGATCTGACGTCTTGGATCAGGAGCGACGCCCCGGGCGAGCCCGTCAAGTCGATCTGGAGGCCGACCCGGCAGCGGTTCGGCTCGCTCACCTGGCAGGGACACTCGGCGCGACTGGGGTTCGATCTCGAAGCGCAGGGACCGTTCGTCGCCCGTTTCGTCGAGCAGTTGCCGCCACGGGGCCAGGAGAAAAACCCGTACCCACGCAACGTCCAAGACCTCAGCGTCATGGCCGGCTGGAAGTTCGCCCAACAGGGCAAGCGGACTTTGGTGTTCGTCACCCAGGCCAATTGGGTCGAAGGTTTCGGCAAGGCGGCGCTGAACCTTGTTCGGCGCGGCTACCTGCCGCGCCTGGTGGAGGACGCGGCACCGCTGGCGCGGGCCTTGGAGGTGGGCCGCGAGTGGCTGGGCCCGGATCATTGCGCCGTGAAGGCGCTGGAGATCGGCGTCGCCATCCATCACGGAAAGCTGCCAAACCCGTTCCTGCGCGAGCTTGAGTTGCTGCTCGGCGAAGGGGTCATCAAGGTGATCGTGGCCTCTCCGACGCTGTCCCAGGGCCTCAACCTAAACGCGGCGGTGCTCCTGGCTCCGTACTTGGTCCGCTCCGGCCAGCCGATCACGGGCGAGGAGTTCGCCAATGTCGCTGGCCGGGCGGGTCGCGCGTTCGTTGACGTGGAAGGTCTGGTGGCCCACGTCATAACCGAGAATGCCGACTACAAGATGGAGCAATGGCGCCAACTCGTCGCGTCGGCGCGGGCGCGCAAGCTTGAGAGCGGCTTGGTCCAGGTCATCTCCGCCGTCATTGAGAAGTTGACCGCCACCGGCGTCTTCGCCCGTGCCGACGCATATGAATATCTGGCCAACAACCTGATGGGATGGCGTACCGCTGAGCAGCCTGCTGGCGCCGCTGGCCATGACGATGAAGAGACCGAGGACACCTTGCCGGTCCTGGTCGAGAAGCTGGACGCCATGGTGTTCGGCTTGGTCGAAGCCTTGGACGCCGACAGCGCCGAGCTGCCGAAACTCCTCGACGAGGCCCTAAACGGCTCGCTATGGGCGCGCCAGATCGCCCGGCTCGACGCCAACCAGGCCGACTGGCACCGGTTTATCCTGCGCACGCGAGCCGCCCTGATATGGGCGCACACCACGTCGGAGACCAGACGCGGACACTACGCCATGGGGGTCGGCCTGGACTCCGGGCTCGTCTTGGACGGTTTGGCCGAGGAGCTTGCTGTACTCATTGACCAAGCTGACTTGGCGGCGATCCAGGCCGACGCCGACACGCTCGGCGACACCCTAGTGGAACTGGCGAGCCGTATCCTTGTGATCCGTCCCTTCGCGCTCGATGGCGGCTTGCCGGTGGGCTGGCAGGCTATCCTGCGTCAGTGGATCTCTGGGGCGGATGTCGCCTTGATCGGCGCCGATCGGATGAAGACCGTCGAAGACGCGTTCGCCTACAAGCTGGTCTGGGCGCTGGAGGCGATCCGCACGCGGCGTGTGACCCAGGGCTGGGAGCCCGACCTGGTCGCTGGCGGAGCCGCCGCGGCAGTGGAGACCGGGGTCCCGAGCTTCATGGCGGCGATGCTGATCCGGGCCGGGTTGCCGTCGCGCCGCGCGGCGATGGCGGCCATCGAGGCCGGCGACGCGGCGTTCTTCGACCTCGACGGCATGAAGCTGTGGCTCGAAAGCCAGGAGATCGTGGCGCTCACGGCCCAAGCGGGTTGGCCGACAGCCGAAACCCAGGACCTTTGGCGCCGTTTCCACGCCGACGTCCTGGGCGCCGCAGCACCCGCCTGGCGCACGACGAGCGTTCGCCGTCGGCTACATCCCCAACCCGGCCAGCCGCGACCGGCCGATGGCGAATACCGACTGGAGATCGACCCGGCGACCCACTTCGCTTGGGTGTTGACGGCCGACTTCCGACGGCTGGCGCGGATCGAACGGTGGGTGATCGACGAGCACCCGGCGCTGTACCGCGTGTCCTTCATCGCCGGGGACAACCTTGCGCATGTCGAACGGGTCGGTCCCGGCTCGGCGACATGGGAGCCTGCGGCATGACGGCGGCAAAAGCTCCGCGCCTACCGCCCGGAAGTGGACAGCCCGAACTTCTCTTCGGAGTTAGGCGCGGTAGCTTGTGATGTCGGCGATGCGCCAACAGCGGACATTGACCCGCATCCCGAAAGCGGACGCCCACAGTCCGAAGGTCCGATGCCCGCTTCAGAGCTGACTGAGGACATTGCGAAGTCGTCGACGAGAACCCGGGTCGTGACTGCCAATCGTCACGCAAATTCGCAAGGACGCGACGGTACTGATCAGGCCGACCTTTCGGGGGGCCCGCATCGCGCCAAATAGACCGACCCAACCCTGAGCCACGAGGTTGACCTGCATCGTCTCGACTGCCGCTGCCCAGGCGACCCTCCTCAGGTGGATTGAGGCGGAGCCGGCGATCTCGCAACCCGTAGCATCCACTGTTCTGCGATAAACGGTCCTGAGGAAAACTCACCTTCTTCACACTTTAAGCAAGCGCATGGCCACAGCACTGGAAGCTCAGTCAAAATGCTTGCCCAGGTAGCCGATCCGGACCCTCGGAGACGTATCCGCTGTCGCGAAGTAGATCCGGACGCACAGTGGCGGAGCAACCCCGTCGCTCGGCTTGGCGTGGAGCTCGCAATAAGTCTGCTGGCCCTGAATGCTAAAGGTTCGCCGCTTCTGCTCCGCGCGACTTGCGCGGGTCGTACGGGACTCGCCGCTGGCGTCCACTCCCAAGTCGCGCAGCCACATGGGGATGGTGTTTCCGAGAGGACCGGCCTCTAACGCCCGAGAGAGTTCCGCCAGCGTATCGAGGTATCGCAAAACCTTGTCTGGCGGTCCCGCTTCGGCCTGAAGCGTCGTCACCGTCTCATCAAGCTGCTCACCGAAGACCAGCACGTCGCCATGTCTAGACCGCGCGATATTGAGCGCTTCTCGCACGGTCTCAGGCGGCGGCTCTTCCCGCACGCCTGCGCTCTCGGTCGGCCGGGACTGCAGCGCAATGGTGAGGGCCTCAACATTGGCGTTCAACGTCTCGATCTGACTGTCGCGCTGATCGAGGTGCTCTCTAAGTTCGGCGATCTCCTGTTGAAGCAGGCTGACCGGATCGCCTTCGTGATCGTTCGCTCGACCTTTCGCGGCGGCGGCACCCGCCTTCAGGAACTGATCCATCGCCCGATCGTCGGATAGGAAAGCTGACGCCTCCAGAAGCCGTTCGCGGAGCTGCGACCTCACTCGGTCCCGGGCTTCGATCGCCGAGCCGTCCCGGCGGGTCAGACTGTCGTAGGTCCACAAGGGGTGATTGCGGAACTGTTCTTTGTTAACCCGGAACGGCCAAAACAGACGCACCGCGCCGTTGTATACTGACCATTCCTTGCCGAGCCGTTCGGTGATTCTCCAGGCGGCGTCGGCGGACAATCTGACCACATGCCCTAAGCCGCATAGATCGGCGGCCAGTCGTGCGTCTAGGTCGCTGGCGAGCGTCTCGCCCTCAAACTCCGAGACCACAACCAGTGGCAGGCGCCTCTGCCTGAACTCAAGCAGTTGCAGGAACGTGTCGACTCCATCTGGTCCGATGTTGTGAACCCTGGCGGCCACGCCTTCTGCGGTCGGCGACGCTCGCCATCCAAGATCGAGCGCGATGATCTCCCGCACGAAGCGGGGAATGTGGAGGTCGATGTTCGGAGGAGCCAAGCCCCCATCTACCGATATCGAGAGCGTGCAGTTGAAGTGCAGGACGTCGGCCTTGGCCAGAACCCGCACATAGGTCCGTAGCTGGCCTCCCGTAACCGGCTCAAGCACCTCGAAGGAAGACTGGGCCATATCTTCGACGGCCTCATCACGGCGATCTAGTAAGGCCTCGGTCTGGGATTTGTTGATAAATGAAGCGCCGCTTGTGTCAGCCGTGAACTTCCATTCCGCCCAGGCATCTAGGACCGCCATGACCCGATCCCGCGCGCCTGGCGCATTCGGCGCGACCGCTTGAACCTTTCCGACAACCTGCATGATGATCCCCCACCAGCCCAAACCCTAAGCTGTATCCGTTTTCTACTTCGCTCAAGTGACTTGCACCGGCGCAATGGCGGGCGGTCTCGGTCGGGACTTCCCACACTCTATCCAACTCGCCTTAACCGCCACCTGTCGGTAATGCGCCATCCAACGCAGAGACGGACCACATCTGTGACGAACTCGCCAGCAGGCCTTTGGAACAGACGACCGGTGTCAATCATCTCAGGTCCACGCGACGTCGTTCGGATCTCTCGTTGCGCGCGCCTCCGAGTCCGCGCGACGTCGGTTCCGTTGTCGGACGCGAAGCCAGGGCGGATTGCGGCGTAAGCGGCTGGGAGCGATCGGTGATCTAGAGGGCAATCGCCTTGGAGGCCATCGAGCTTACGAGACAGTGGTGCAGCAAGAGCACTCTGAGGGTCAACGGCAAGAGAGGAATTGACGATGACGACTGATCCGTTCCGCCCCGCTGCCGAGACGGCCATGCGCCAGGAGCAGACCTTCAACCAAGTCCCCGAAACGGTAATCAACAGCGCGCAAAGAGCTATCCGCCGCCCTGTGGACATCAGGTCCGTTGTTGACCAAGGGATCCTGGTCGCTATCGTCCCCGCTCAGTCTGAGCGTGGGGGAATCGCAGACAACAATGGTAAGGCAAGCGGCTGCCCCAGCGACCCGAACGGCAGCGCTGGTTCGAGCGAGGCAGGGAAAGAAGGACGAGTTTTACACGCAGCTCGTCGACATCGAGCAAGAGCTGAAGCACTACCGCGAACAACTGCGCGGCAAAGTCATCCTCTGCAACTGCGATGACCCGTACGAGAGCAATTTCTTCAAGTACTTCGCCCTCAACTTCAATCTTTTGGGCCTGAGGAAGCTCATCGCCACGAGCTATGGCGGCTCGCCTCTCGCCGGGGGGCTTCTCCCTCTCTTGGAGATCGAGGGTCTGAAGCCTGAGGGCCGTGAGCCCTACGCCATCGAGATCGTCGAGGTGCCGGATTTCAAAGGTCGCGGCACCACAGACCTGACGGATGTGGAGTTTCTTCTTCGTAGCGACGCCAACACCTGCCGGATGATGAACCCGGATGGCGTCTATGCTGCTGGAGATTTTCGTAGCGAAGAAAGCGTCGCGTTCCTGAGGGAGGCCGACGTTGTGGTCACGAACCCCCCTTTCTCGCTGTTCCGCGAATACGTGGCCCAGTTAGTTGAGTACAAGAAGAACTTCATCATCTTGGGGAACGTCAATGCCGTTACCTACAAGGAGATTTTCAAGCTCATTCAGGACAACAAGCTTTGGTTTGGCGAAAGCATCCATAGCGGCGACCGCGAGTTCCGCGTCCCGGATCATTACCCGCTGGATGCAGCCGGCACCCGGGTCGATGAGAGTGGGAACAAGTACATCCGCGTGAAAGGCGTTCGCTGGTTCACCAACATGGATGTTCCCAAGCGCCACCAGACAATCCCGCTCTACAAGAAGTACACGCCGGACGAATATCCCACCTACGCGAACTACGACGCGATCGAGGTGGGAAAGACCGCTGAAATTCCGCGCGACTACGACGGCAAGATGGGAGTGCCAATCACGTTCTTGGACAAGTATAACCCCGATCAGTTCGAGATCATCGGGACAAGTCGAGCCGTTGGGCGGGCTATGTCAGAGATCGCGGAAAAGGGAACCTACGCCGCTGGTGGAACGCGCTTCTACCTCGACAATGGCGACGGCACCTACAAGTGCCAATACGACCGGATTGCGATCCGCAGGCGGGGCGCATGAAGATTGAAATGCATGAAGTGAAGGTCCGCGATCTGTTTGCGGGCTTCGTGGATGCAGGAGAGGAGGGCGTCCGCGGCTACAGCGGCAAGCTGAACATTCGTCCGAAGTACCAGCGCGAGTTCGTCTACGACCCAAAAAAGCGAAATGCGGTGATCGAGACCGTCTCGAAGGGCTTCCCTCTGAACACAATGTACTGGGCGGTCGCCGGTGACGAGTTCGAGCTCATGGACGGGCAGCAGCGGACGATCAGCATCTGCCAGTTCGTGAACAACGACTTCTCCCTCGAAATCGACGGGACCACGAAATATTTCCACAGCTTGTCGGAAAATCGGCGCGAGCAAATCCTCGATTACGAGCTAAGTGTCTACGTCTGCGAGGGCGCGGAATCCGAGAAGCTTGACTGGTTTAAGATCATCAACATCGCGGGCTCCCCGCTCACCGATCAGGAGCTTAGAAACGCGATCTACACTGGCCCTTGGCTGTCGGACGCGAAGACGTGGTTTTCAAAGACCGGCGCACCTGCTGCCGCCATTGGCGACAAGCTCGTGAACGGCACGCCTATCCGCCAGGAGTTGCTCGAACGATCGCTCGAATGGATTTCTGGCGGCAAGGACAACATCGAAAATTACATGTCGGCACATCAGTTCGATCCGAACGCCAAGCCGCTGTGGGATTATTTCGAAAACGTCATCGAGTGGGCCAGCGCGACCTTCCCCTACTACCGCAAGGAGATGAAGGGGCTGCCATGGGGCACGCTCTACAACGCTCACAAGGACAAGAAATTCGACCCTGAAGCGCTCGAAAAGCGCGTCTCCGTGCTCATGCAGGACCGCGAAATTACGAAGCCATCGGGCATCTATGAGTATCTACTTACCGGAAGCGAGCGCACGCTAAATCTTCGGGCTTTCGATGACCGGGACAAGCGCGGTGCGTACGAAAAGCAGAAGGGTATCTGCCCGGTCTGCACGAAGCACTACAAGTACGAGGAAATGGACGGCGACCACATCGAGCCCTGGAGCAAGGGCGGCAAGACGATCCCGGAGAACTGCCAGATGCTCTGCAAGCGGGATAACCGCCTGAAAAGCGGTTATTGATCGCCCAACAAATTCACGCTCCTGCCAGTTATAAGCAAGCGCGGAACCCACGCCGCCTGCCTCTGAGCCGTCGTTCCGAAAGTCGGGCACGAGTTTGAAGCGCGACCTCCCCCCTGCCCTCGCCGTCGCATGAGACGCTGGCTGGAAAGCGGACGTCGCCAACCGCCGCTTAGAGTCAAATGGAGACATCCTCCAGATAACGGGTGCGGGCGTTGGAACCTGTGTGGACAGGCCTGGAACTTTCAGGCGCCGCCGCACCGATTGTTTACGCCCTTTCGGATCGTGAACCCCTCGCTGATCCAGGCGGCGTCCTATGGAGCCAGCGCCCGCTCGGACAACCTATATCGGCTCTAATGGACAAGCCAAGATAAACACCCGTTCCGGTTGGTTTGGCCTTGCGCCAGTCCGAGGCTTCCCTGAGACTCGGATCATGAAACGCGCCCTGAGAAAGCTGCCGGCGAGCAAACGACGCGAGCTGGATCGCGCCGTGGACATCATCACGGAGAGCTTCGCGAAGGCCACGGCGACGCGCAAGGCGGACCGGCTGCGCGACGGCCGGATCCTGAAGGTCATCCTGTACGGCAGCTACGCGCGAGGCGACTGGGTCGATGATCCGGTCGGGCGCTATTTTTCCGACTTCGACCTGCTGGTCGTCGTCGATCATGAGGATCTGCTCGACGTCGACTTCTGGGAAGATGCGGAGAGCCAACTCCTGAACGAGCTGTCGTCAGGATCGATGCGGACGCCCGTGAGCCTGATCGTGCACAGCCTCGATGACGTGAACTGGAAGCTGGAACACGGGCGGAGCTTCTTCATCGACATCGTCCGCGATGGCGTCGTGCTGCATGACACTGACGGCGCGAGCTTCGTCCAGCCGCAACCTCTTCCCCCGCAGACCGCGCTTGAAGAAGCGACCGAACACTTCGCGGATTGGACGGAAAGCGTTCATGAGTTCCTCGAAACTGCAGCGTTCACCCAGGGACGTGGGTTCACCCGAAAAGCTGCGTTCCAACTCCACCAAGCCACCGAGACCCTTTACCAAGGCCTCCTGCTCGTCCTGACCCTCTACGCGCCTCGCGCCCACAACCTCGTGCGCCTGCGCAAGATGACGGAGCCTCTCGTTCCCCGTCTCGCCGAGGTCTGGCCCCACGAGACCAAGTTCCAGAAGCGCTGCTTCGAGCTGCTGCGCGCCGCCTACGTCAAATCCCGCTACTCGCGGCACTACCGGATCACCGACGAGGAGTTGGCCTATCTGACCGAGCGGATCGCGCTGCTGCGCGAGATCGTCCACGACGCCTGTGAAGCGCGTCTGACCGCCTTGCGCGAGGCCGCCGCCGGATAGCCGGGGAGCGCGGCGCCGACGTCGAGCCGCTTCGCACCTCAACGTCCGACGGCCGGCCTTCGCTGGAAAACGCGCTCATCGACTTGTGAGGTGCCCGAGCGTTGCGGTTCTGGTTTCCTGACGCGACCCGTCAACGGAGACTGACCCATGAACCACATCTTCGGCACCTTCGCCGTCGCCTTCGTCATGGCCACGGCCCTGATCAAATATCTCGAGTCCCGCTCCAAGCTGGCCCTCAAGCGCGAAACCGACCCGGCCCGCCTGGAAACGATCACCGCCAATCTGGATCGACAGAGCCACGGCGTGGCGGCCCTCGGCCTGGCCGCCGCGGTCGCGGCGGCGGTCGCCTGGATCGTCCAGTCGGCCTGATCGAGGTCGGCACGGAGGCTCTCGGGGAAGGATTCCCGTGCGCTGCAGGTCATGCGGGGTCCGGGGCGGGCGGCCCGAGGGCGTGTCCCTCGACGAAACAGCCCCCAAGCCCGCGTCCGCCGTCGCCGTGAGGGCGTTCCGCATGATCGCGCCGACAAAAAAAGCCGCGCGCCCCAAAGGGCGCGCGGCGCGTTTTCTCCCTCTCGGCGGGCCTATTCGGCGGCGAAGGAATACCCGTCCTCGGTCACCGGCGCGTCCTCCCCGGCCTCCTCCTCTTCGGGCGGCGTCACGCGCAACACCGCCGGAAGCCAGCCCTTCCCCTCGACCAGCCTTTCCGCCGCCTCGGCCATGTCGCTCTTCTTGAACCCAGCGATGCGGCCCGCCTCCTCGGCGCTGACCGCCTCGGCCACCGCCTCCAGCACCCGCGCCTTCGGAACCCGGCTGAAATAGCTCGCCGCCGTCGCGGACCACGTCCCGGCCATGTCGAGCCCGACCGCCGTCGCCAGCGTCTCGGCCTGAGCCAAGGCGCCGGGCCGCCGGTCGTGCGGATCGCGCACGGCGTAGAGGCCGACCCCGGCGCAACAGGCCATCAGGTCCAGTTGATCCGAGGGCGCGAGGGCGGCCACCACGGCCCAGAGGTCTTCCGGGCGCTCAGGCAGACGCGCGCCCCACGCCTCGCACCGGTCGCGCACCCGCCGACCGGCGGGGCCGTCATCGACCCCCGGCGCCAGCCGCTCCAGCCCGGTCGCCGTCAGCCGAAGCTGCAGCGGCGTCCAGACTCCATAGCCGGGATAGAAGACCTGCAGGGCGAGGGCGTGAACCACCGTCGCAAGCGCCGCAGTCACATCGGCCTGCACCGCGTCGCGCAGCCCCATGGTCTTGTGGGCGGTCAGATCGATGACCAGCCGGTCCGACAGGGCCGAAGCCGCCGCCTCGCCCGACGCCTCCGCCCCGAACGCCGGTCCAGCCTCCGGCCCGGCCCCGTCCCGCGCGCCGCTCTCCGCCCCGTCCTCCTCCCAGGGCGGCGGTTCGGCGACCATGTCCTCGGCGCGCACCAGCCCGCGCTCGAAGCGGGCCAGGCCGTCATGGCCGAGCATGACCATGACCCCGGCGCGGGCCTTGGCCTCGGCGGAATAGTCGAAGTCCGGACCGAAGGCCTGCAAGGCCTTGTCGATCGCCTCGAGCCGAGCGTCCGCCTCCGGCGACAGGCCCTCCGCCCCCGCTTCGGAGACGAGCCGGTCGTAGTCCTCGGAGAGGGCGGCGATCTCGGCGGCGTCCGCCTCCGAGCGCTCGACGGCGACCGCATAGACCCGACCGAACGCGGACACGTCCGGATACTCCAGACCGGCCTCGGCCCAGGCCCAGCCTTCGCGCTCGCGCGCCTCGTCCGCCAGACCGGCCAGCTTGTCGCCGACCAGCCGGTCCAGCAGGGCGACGTCCTCGAGCCAGCCGCCGCCGTCCTCGGTGAACAGGTCGCGCAGCACCGGCCCGCCCGCCGCCTCATAGGCCTCGACCCCGACGAAGCGGACGCGCCGGTCGTCGGCCCGCACCTTGGCCTCGGTCATGGCCCGCCGGATCGCATAGACCGGCATGTGCTGGCCGCCCATCTGCGCCAGCACCTGCCGCTGGCGGTCCCGGTCGTCGCTGACGCAGAAGGCCATCAGCTGGTCGAGCGCCAGCGTCCCCGCCCGATAGGCCGCCATCAGCTCGGGCGCCGCCGCCCCCAGCCGCAGCCGCTGGCGCACCACAGGGGCCGACACCCCGAACCGGGCGCCGATCTCGTCCGGACCATAGCCCCTCTCCACCGCCAGCCGCTGGAAGGCCTCGAACTGGTCGGCGGGATGCATGGCCTCGCGGGTCATGTTCTCGTCGAGGCTGATCTCATGGGCGTCGTTGTCGGCGTCCACGATGACCCGCACCGAATGGGTCCGCTTGATCGCCTTGCGCCGGGCCAGCAGCCGCAGGCCCTGACGGCGCCCCTCGCCGATGGTGACGAGGTAGTTCCCGGTTGGAACGCCCTCCCCGTCCCGCTCGATCTCGACCACGGGCGGCTGCAACACCCCCTTGGCCTTGATGGAGGCCGCGAAGGCCTCGATGGCCGCCGCGCTGTGCGGGGTCTTCCTCGCATTCTTCGGCGAGGCCTTGAGCCGGTTGAGCGGTACGACGAGCTCCGCGCCGTGCGCAGGCCCCTCCGTCCCGCCGGGCGCCGCGCGCGCGGCGCCCATCGCGGGGGTTTCGATCTCTTGAGCGGTCATGTCTGCCTCCTTTGGGCATGGGTTGCAGGCACGCGAACCGCGCGCCTGAAACCCTGCCCGTCGGCGAGACCGGGGTAGCAAGGGCCAGGGCGGACCGGCCGGAGGGGGATCGCCCGACCTGCACAAGCCTGACCCTGATGATCATCGTGACGGTCCTCGCCGGCGCGGAAGGTTGGGGAGACCGGCCGGTCCGGCGGCGCAGCCGCTTCACCCTGGCCCGCGCGAGGGCGGAGCCCTTAGCGCTCTGCCCGGCGTGCGGGCGGCGCTCCGGCGCCGCTCCCAAGGCGGGAACCTTGGACGATGCCCGTCGTTTCGGGCGCCGTCGTGAAAGGGAGGGGCGTGATGTCCTACTATTGCATCGTCAACCTGCCCGGGATCCCGGTCCGCGAGATCGCCGCTCTCGACGCGGCCAGGGATGAGACCGCGTGCGCCGACCTGGCCCGCCTGGCCGCGCGCTGGCCGGGCTATGAGACCATCCTCCTCTATGACGGCGAACGCCTGGTGACCGTCCTGGCCAACCCCGCCCTCGGCTTCACCCTCGACCCGCTGGAGCGCCCGGCCGCGGCCGCCTAGGGGCGCCCCAGCTCTCGTCCGCCGGCGGACAGTCTCTGCGGCCGGCTTCAACCCGTCGCATCCTCAACAAGGAGGGCGCCGGCGCGGGACCGCTTCCCCACCCCCGTGCAGGATGGAGACCGTCGCTCGCGCCGCCGTCCAGGCGGTCAACGTCGCTTTTTGAAGGTCTCTCCGATCACCCCGGCGTCGGGCCCGTCGGGACCCGCCTTGGTCGTGGACGCCCGCCCCACCTTGCGAACCTGATCGTCAGACGTGGCGGCGTCCGGCTTTCCGCCGGGACTCGCGCCATTGGCCTTGCGGCCCTCCGATTGCTCTCGATCCGCCATGGTCTTCCGCCTTTCTCGTCTTTCGGTCGTCTCGCCGGCACGGTTTCCGGGTCCTGGGGCCATCTCCCCTGATCCTGACGTTCCGGCGCGCCTGGTTGGTCCAAGTCCGCAATCGCGGACCCGTTCCATACGGCCACGGACGCAAGGCCGATCTCAGGGTTCCCCGCACGGGCCGAGGGGCTGATCGACGTCGGCTTCGACCATGGAGGACGGCTTGCGCCGGGGACGACGCTCTCGCGTTTCGGCCCCGACGCGGCGCCCCCAGGGCCGCAGGGAGCCGTCGGCAAGCTGAGCGGCGCCCGCGAAGTCAGGGCCAGTGGGCGAGGACTTCGGCGCTCTCCGCCGTTTCGATCTGCTGGCTGTAGCGATCGCGATAGAGGCCCAGCAGGGCGTCGTGACTCTCGTCGGAGGAACTGCACAGGGCGTCGGTGACGACGATCACTCGATAGCCGAGATCGACCGCCCCCAGCACCGCCGCCAGGACGCAGACGTCGGTCTCCGCGCCGGTGACGACCAGGGTGTCGACGCCGCCCGCCCGCAAGGCGTCATCCAGTCCGGTGCCGAGCCACGGCGAATAGATCCGCTTGTCGAGCACCCGGGCGGGCGGCGTGAGGGCCGCCAGGGCCGGGATCAGCTCGACCTTCTCGGCCCCCAGGCGGTCGAGGGTCATCTGCGGCCAGCGTTCCCAATAGCCCCGCCAGGCGCCCCGGCCCTCGCCGACGTCGGCGGCGGGAATGAAGCGGGTGAAGCATGTCCGCTCGGCCTTGCGCTCGCACAGCCCGACCACGACCGGCAGCACCCGCTCCATCCAGGGCGTCCTCCAGGCGGTGTCCTCGGCGAACATCCGCTGCATGTCGATGCAGAGATGAACCGCGGTCTCGGGGATCGCGCCTCGAATGAGCCCGTCAGCCACGGGGATCACGCCGCCGCGGCGCCTTGGGCCTTGGCGTTCGCGGCCGCGTCGGCCAGGGCCGTCAGGCTCTCGTCGGTGGCGGATTCCTGGCGCAGGGTCTCATCGAGCAGGGCCGCCGCGGCGTCGAAGCCGAGCAGGGTCGCCCAGCGCTTGAGGGTGCCGTAGCGGGTGATCTCATAGTGCTCGACCGCCTGGGCCGCCGCGATCAGGCCGGCGTCCAGCGCGTCGGTTCCGGCGTATTCCTCGAGGATCTCGTCGCCCTCGGCGAGGATGCCCTCGATGGCGTCGCAGGTCTTGCCCATGGCGCGCTTGCCGATGATGTCGAAGACCTGCTGCAGACGTTCGATCTGCCCTTCGGTCTCTTCACGGTGCTTTTCGAAGGCGGCCTTCAGCTCCGGCGCGTTCGCGCCGCGCGCCATCTTGGGCAGCGCCTTCACGATCTTCCGCTCGGCGTAATAGATGTCCTTGAGCGTGTCGTAGAACAGATTGTCGAGGGTTTTTTCGGCCATCGGGGCTCTCCACGTTGAAGGTGAGCCCGTAGAATTCGTTCGGCGCGCCGGCGTTCCAATGTCCGGTGGCGGACGCGAGGCCGCCTCGCCGACGCCCGTTTCCATGCCCGATCTGGAGGCGGTCCAGCCCCGAACACGCCCGCGATCAAGCGCTAAGACTTGGGCTTGGGCCGCACCGGCAGGGCCGCCGCCCGACGGCGCTTGGCGCCTTCCTGCGGCAATGCGCCGATGATGTAGAAACCTCGCTCGGCCAGTTGACGCGTGAGACCTTCGATCTCTTCCGGCGAGACGCCGGGTGTGTGACCTGCCTTCTGCTCCATCTCGCCATTCCCGAAGGGGAAAACGAACGTCCAACCTCCCGACCGTGCCCGCTTCGGCCGGGAGGTTTTCCGTCCTCAGCGCGGCGCGTCCGCATTCGCCTCGTCCGCCTGGTCGATCATCTGCTGGTGGTGGCGAACCACGGGCAGGGTCTTGGCCGCCCAACCCTTGAGACCCTCGTGGCCTCCCAGTCGTCCGTAGGACTCCAGCAGGGCGACCGTCTCGTTGTGCGCGGCTTCCTGCTGTTGAAGATAGACGCGATCGAAATCCTGGTCCGTCGCGTCGCGCAGGTTGTCGATCAGGCCTTGGCGCCGTTGATCCAGGGCGGTCGGCACGGCGAGGTTGGCGGCCGCCGCGATCGGCTTGAGCTCATCGCCGGCCTTGCCATGGTCGGTCACCATGGTTTGGCCGATCGCCTTGACCCGAGGATTGCGCGAGCGTTCGGCCGCGATCCGTCCGGCCTCGATCTCGTACATCCCGCCGATGGCGGCGTTGGTCACGAATCCGGCGTCGGTCGTGGCGCCGGCGGGGCCGGCCGCGGTCCCGACGACCCCGGCGGCGTGGTCCTGGACGGCGTTGACGGCCTGGTTCTGCTGGTCGGCGTCGCCGCCGGTTTCGCGCTGGCAGGCGGCGAGAGCGAGGACGCAGGCGCCGGCGAACAGGATCTGTTTCATCGAAGATCTCCCTCTGGATTGAGGCTGGAATGCGTTTCAACGAAAGCTGTTCCGTAGTCGCCTGACGCGTTCCGACCGGCAAGACGCGCTTCGCGGACCGTCTTGGAGGCGACCTCGCCAAGGCGCTGACGGCCGGATATGCGCACGCATGATCGCGCTGTGGTACGCGGAGAATCCAGGCGGCTTCGAAACGATCCGATGTCGCCGGATCGAGCGGAGCCATAGGCGCGTCCCGGCGTTCCGACGCCATGACCGCCGCACGGCCAGAACCGTTCACCACCGCGCTCGGCCGGGCGACCGTGGGCTCGGTCTTCTTCGCCTTCCCCCTGCTCATGACGATGGAGATGTGGGAGCTGGGCTTCCATATGGATCGCGTCAGACTGCTGATCTTCCTGATCGCGGGAACCGGTCTCATCTTCGGGCTCGCCTTCTACGCCGGCTTTCGCGAGACCCGCGGGCTCCGCAACGAGGTTCTGGACACCTTCGCCGCCCTGGCCCTCGGGTTCGGGGTGTCCGTCGTCCTCCTCGGCCTGTTCGGCGTCTACAGCCTCGGCGAACCCTTGAGCGCCTCCGTCGGCAAGACGGCGCTCCAGGCCATTCCCGCCGCCATGGGCGCCGTCCTGTCCCGGCATCAGCTGACCGGCGCGACGGCCAACGAAGCTTCGGACGCGCCGGGATCGACCTATGCGGGCGAACTCTTCCTGATGGTGGCGGGCGCCCTGTTCATCGCCTTCAACGTGGCGCCGACCGAAGAGATGATTCTCATTTCTTTCAGGATGAGCCTCGCCCAAACGCTTGCCCTGGCGGCGCTGTCGATCGTCCTCCTTCACCTCATCGTCTTCAGCCTCGGCTTCGCCGGCCAGGAAACCCACGAAGGTCACGGCCGGGCCTTCATCCACTTCAGCATTCCCGGTTACGCCATCGCCCTGCTGGTCAGCCTCTACGTCCTCTGGACCTTCGGCCGGACGGACGGCCTTTCACCCCACGAGATCGTCTCCACCATGATCGTACTCGGCTTTCCCGCCGCCCTGGGCGCGGCGCTCGCGAGGCTCGTCGTCTGATGGCCGCAGCGACATCCAAATCGAAGGATCGGCCGCACGGGCTGATGACATGGGTGGTGTCCGCGCTCGGCCTCGCCGTGATCGCGGCGTCTCTCGCAGTCGTCGTCATCGACGCCGCCGGTCGGCCGGCGCCGGCGCGGTTGACGGCGAAGGAGACCGGCCGCGTCGTCCTGGCCGGCCAGACCGCCGTGGAGATCGAGGTGCGCAATCTCGGGAGCGAGGCCGCGGGCGCGGTGGAGATCGAAGGCGTTCCACAGACCGGCGCGGCCGGACACGTCTCGCTGGACTATGTCGCCGGCCGGTCCGCGCGCAAGGCGACCCTCGCCTTCTCAGGGGATCCCGGCCCGGTCGCGATCGCGGTCCGGGGCTGGACCGAGCCGTGACATCCGAGCGAGCCGCCCGCCATGACGGCGGGAGACCGGGCTGAGACGCCTTGGGGACCGGCAAGCCCCTATCCGAAAAATCGCAGCGACCCGTTCGCCGGATCCGACCTGGGCCGTCCCGTTGTCCCGTTCACGTTGTGAAGTGCGGCATCGGGTGGGACCGGCCCTCAAAGCGTTGCCCCGGCTCGCGCGCCGGCGACGCCGACGCTGGGGGTCGCGACCGACCCCCTCGGGTCGTGCGACCCGGGCGGCCTGGGCCCGTCCCGCGCTCGCGGGCCTCATCGCGTTTCCGAGGCGAGGCTGACCGGCGCGGGCGGCCCCTACGGGACGGCGGTTCGAAGAGGGACGGCGCCCGCGCCCGCGTCGGAAGCCCACGCGCTTGACCTGAAATCGTCAGCCGTCTTGACGCGCATCGACGCGATGATCCCGGCATGCCAGCTTGGCCGGCATGAGGCGCCGCCCACCCCAATTCGATGGCGTTGAACTCGCCCTGATCGTGGCGATGATCGTCGTGCTCTGCGTCCAAGCCGCCCTCATCCTGGGTCCGATGCTCACCGGCGGCTAGGCGGCGGCCCGGGCCGGACGGCGCGGCGCCGCGCCCGACCTCAGACGGCGAAAACGACCCCCTGCGCCAGGGGAAGAGAGGCCGCGTAATTGGTCGTCTGGGTCTGCCGCCGCATATAGGCCTTCCAGGCGTCGGAGCCCGATTCCCGTCCGCCGCCGGTCTCCTTCTCCCCGCCGAAGGCGCCGCCGATCTCGGCGCCCGAGGTCCCGAGGTTCACGTTGGCGATGCCGCAATCGCTCCCCGCCGCGGCCTGGAAGCGCTCCGCTTCCCGAAGGTCGTTGGTGAACAGCGCCGACGACAGGCCCTGGGGGACGTCGTTGTTGCGCCGGAGGGCGTCGTCGAAGTCCCGATAGCGGAAGATGTGCAGGATCGGGGCGAAGGTTTCTTCCGCGACATTGTCCGCCTCGGCCGGATACTCGACCAGGGCGGGGCTCACGAACACGGCGCCCGGCGACGACGGAGCGGAGAGCCGCTCGCCGCCCATGATCGCCGCGCCCGTCGCGCGCGCCACGTCGAGGGCGCGCCGCATGCCGTCCCAGGCCGCTTCGTCGATCAGCGGACCCACCAGGATTCCGGGCTCGCGGGGATCCCCGATCGGGAGCGCGGCATAGGCGGCCTTCAGGCGCGCGGTGACGGCGTCATAGACGTCGGCGTGCACGAACAGGCGGCGCGTCGTCGTACAGCGCTGGCCGGCGGTGCCGGCGGCGCCGAACACGATCCCGGTGAGCGCCAGGTCGAGGTCCGCCGACGGCGCGACGATCACGGCGTTGTTGCCGCCCAGCTCCAGCAGGCAGCGGCCGAAGCGCGCCGCCACCCGGGGCGCCACCGCCCGCCCCATCCGGGTCGAGCCGGTGGCGCTGACGAGTTTGACAGCGGGGTGGTCGGCGAGGGCCTCCCCCACCCGGCGGTCGCCGATCAGGACCTGATGAAGTCCCTCGGGCGCCTTGCCGAACCGGGCGAGCGCGCGGTCGAGCAGCGCCTGACAGGCCAGGGCGCAAAGGGGGGTCTTTTCAGACGGCTTCCAGATCACCGGATCACCGCACACCAGGGCGAGGGCGACATTCCAGGACCAGACCGCGACCGGGAAGTTGAACGCCGAAATCACCGCGACCGGCCCCAGGGGCTGCCAGACCTCCGCCATGCGGTGCTCGGGCCGCTCGGACACGATGCTGAGCCCATGGAGCTGCCGCGACAGGCCGACGGCGAAGTCGCAGATGTCGATCATCTCCTGCACCTCGCCGAGGCCCTCGGAGACGATCTTGCCGGCTTCCAGCGTCACCAGGGCGGCCAGCTCGGCCTTGTGGGCGCGCAACTCCTCGCCCAACAGCCGGACCAGTTCCCCCCTCACGGGCGCCGGCGTATCGCGCCAGGCCGGAAACGCCGCCTCGGCGCGCGCGATCGCCGCGCCCACGGCGATGGCGTCGTGGCTTCGCAGATGCCCCCGCAGAACCCCGTCGATGGGGCTGACCACGGCCAGATCGCCTGTCGGATCGAGGTGGGCGGACAGGCCGAATACGGGGGCGACCTCGCCGTCGAGACCAGGATCCGCGGCGGGGCGGGCGGCGAAGGGGGAGAGGTCGTTCATCGGGGCCTGGGGTCCTGGACGCGCGGGATCGCCCCCGCGCGGTGTGGCGGCCCGGACATCGGGCGCGCGGTCTCTGGTGTCGGAAGGGAACAAGGCGGGCGCGCCGGCCCGCCTTGTCGTCAGGGTCAGAAGCGCACGGACAGGCCGGCGTAGAAATAGCGCCCGATGGTGTCGAAGGTGTTCGGATCGGTGTTGGACTCGATGGGCGAGGTCAGGAGCGGGGCCTGTTTGTCGAACACGTTCTGCACGCCCACGAACGCCTGGTAGCGGTCGCCGAAATCATAGGCGGCGTGCAGGTGGTGATAGAAGTAGTCCGGCACCGTGGGGTTGGTGATCCCGGCGCGCGGATCCGCCGCCCCGTTCAGGATCGCGGTGGCGTATTTGCGGTCCTTCAGGGACGAGATCCATTCGGTCCGCCAGGTCACGCTCAGGTCGTGGCTGGCCCAGGCCAGGCTTCCGGTCAACCGCCACTCCGGGATCGCCGCGGTGTCGCCGCCGACCGTCCCGACACGATCCACCTCGCGCGCCTGCGGATTGGGCTGGAGGGTGTTCTTGCTCACCCAGGTGCCCAGCAGGCTGGCGTTGAAGCGCGCGTCATCGCCGCCCCAGCCCAGCCGCTCGCTGGTCCAGCGGTAGGTCGCCGCGAAGTCCACGCCGGCGGTGTGGAGGCTGGCGACGTTCGCCAGAGGCACGCCCCAGTCGATGATCTCATAGGTCGTCGGCGACCGGGTGAAGGTCCGGCAGAAGGCGCTGTTGACGTCATTGCTCTGGAAGCAGGCGTTCAGGACCCCGCCCGGACCGCCGGCGAGGCGTTCGATCGCGTCCTCGATCTTGATATCATAATAGTCCAGCGTGAGGCTGAAGCCCGGCAGGGCGGCCGGGGTGAGCACGACCCCCGCGGTGATCGTATCGGAGGTTTCCGGCGTCAGGTTGACGTTCGACACGAGGCGGGCCTCCAGGGCGGCGCCGTTCTGCTGGTAGGAGCCGATGGCTCCGGCGGGCACGCCTTGGGCGATGCACAGCGCCGCCACGGCGCCGGTCGGGTTGGCCGTGCGCGAGCAGGGATCGATCAGGGCGGGATAGGTGTTCACCAGGCCGCCGAACAGCTCATAGATGTTGGGCGCCCGGGCGGCGCGCTGGTAGAGGGCGCGGAAGCGGACATCGCCGTTCACCTTGACCTCGCCGCCGGCCTTGTAGGTCCAGACCCCGCCCGCGGAGGTATAGTCGGAATACCGCGCCGCCACTTCCAGGCCGACGTAGTCCGCGAAGGGGGCGTCGCGGAACAGCGGGATGATGGCCTCGGCGTAGGCCTCGTTGACGTCGAAGCCGCCCTGGGTCGCGTTGCGCTCCCCGAAGCCCGCCGAGGAGAAGTCCAGCAGCACCGGCGCCGGATTGTCGGCGCTGTCCACGGACCGGCGCTCCACGCCGGCGGCGAAGCCGACCGGTCCCGCCGGAAGTTCGAACAGGTCGCCGGTGATGTTCGCCGCGAGGATGCTCTCGGTGATCTCGGTCGATGAGATGTTGTCGACCCGCAGGAAGTTGATGAGCTCGGGCGACCAGTTGGTCAGGCTGGTGATCAGGACGCACTGCGGGTTGTTGCTCGCGCAGCGGCCCGGATTGCTCGCGCTCGGCGTGGAGGCTTCGACGAAGGTGCGGCGCGAGATGTCGCCGCGCTGGACCTCCGTGGTCGCAAGGTGGCTGTAGCTGTAGGTCGCCGACCAGTCCCAGCCGTTCCCCAACGATCCTTCCAGACCGCCGAGCACCCGGTACATGTCGCGGCTGTAGGCGATCTGGCGCTCCGGGAATTCCAGCGGCGAGGCGATGCGCAGCGCGAACGGCGCCGTCGGATTGGGCCGGGCGGCGAGGAGCGCGGCCATCTGCGGGGTCACGAAGGAGGCGTTGTAGGGCAGGCCCGGCACATTGGTCGTCTCGCGGGCGTTCACCGCCGTGCGCGACAGCACGGCCGCCGACTCGATGTGGTTGAAGCTGATTTCGGCGAAGGCGCGCACGCCGTTCTCGAAATCATAGCTGCCCCGCCCGAACACATTGGTTCGCTTCAGCGGGATCTGGATGGCGTAGTCGCCGGTCAGGTCGAAATTGGTGTCCGTCGCGGGGTTGAAGACGCGAGGAACCCCATTGTCCAGGGCGTAGTTGACGTTGGTGAAGCCGCCGGCGCCGTTCGGGGTCTGGATGCCGATCAGGGTGCCGCCGAGCCGGCTGAGCGTGCCCGTCCGGTCGAACCCGGCGCCGGTGTCGATCAGGCTGTAGCGGCTCAGATCCCGGGCGTTGGCGCGGATCGCGTCCCGCTCCTCGTAGTTGACGTGCAGCCAGGCGCTGGCACGATCCGTGCTGCCGCCGATGGTTCCGGCCAGGCTGTAGGTCTGCCCGTCGCCCTCGCCCGAAAGGCCGTAGCGCGACTCCAGCTGCAGGCCGTCGAACCGGTCCTTGAGGATGAAGTTGACCACGCCGGCCATCGCGTCCGACCCATAGACCGCCGAGGCGCCGCCGGTGACCAGCTCGACCCGGTCCACCAGGGAGGCGGGGATGTTGTTCACATCGACGATGCCCTTCTGGCTGGACGCCATGAAGCGCCGCCCGTTGACGAGAACGAGGGTGCGCTGCGGGCCCAGGCCGCGCAGGTTCAGGCTGGCGGTGGCGTCGGATTCCCCCGTCACATTGGTGGATTTGGTGGAGCCGGCGACCAGCTGCGGCAGGGTGTTCAGATACTCCTCGACCGTGCCCGCGCTGGCGATCTGCAGATCCTCGCCGGTCACCGTCGTCACGGGGCTGGAGCTGACCAGGTCGGGCCGGCGGATCCGCGATCCCGTCACGACGACCTCGCCGATCTCGGTGGCCTCCTCCGGCGCGGCGCCGGGCGCCTCCTGGGCGAAGGCCGGAACGCCGGACATCAGGGCGCAGACCGCCGCCGATCCGGCGAGCATCAGGCGCAAGGGGGCATGCACTGTCATGAGTGGTCTCCAGGTCTTTGCGCCCCGCGGTCCCAAGGACGGCGCGGGTCGCGATGTCGGGAAAGGAGGCCGGCGCGCCGCCGGCCCAGGGATGTCTCAGGGGCGTTGGCGGCCGAACAGCTGAACCCAGTCGGCTTCAGCCTGGATGCGGGCGAAATAGCTCCAGGTGTCGGTGTTCAGCGCGCGCGCCAGATTCTCCCGCGCCTTCTCGCGCTCACCGATGAGGAGGTAGTAGTTCGCCAGGCTGTAGGCGGTGGACGCCTTGATGCCGTCGGCGGTGCTGAACGCCTTGCCGCCGTCGACCTCCGAGTAGACGTCGGCGGGATCGCGCAGGTTCTTGAACAGCTGGATGCCGTCGAAATAGTAGTTCGACTCGCGGTTGTCGACGAGGTCGAGGAGCGTCAGATCGAAGTCCGCCAGCAGTTGCTGGCCTTCGGCGTAACGGCCGCCGCGCGCCAGGGAGAGATACAGCCAGTAGGTGGCGGCCGTCTCGTCCGGCGCGCCGTGGACGCCCATGGCGACCTCCCGCGACTGCGCGAACCATTTGGCGGCGTTGCCGTAGTCGTGCTTGGCGAAATAGGCCTGCCCGAGATGGTAGTAGGTGTAGAACTGCACCACGTCCGGAGTGCTCGGGAAATAGTCCGGCCCGAGGCGCTCCCGCTCCAGCGGCTGGCCGGCGTAGAGCTCCGCGGACTTCAGCCCGTCGGCGATCGACTCGTCGAACTGGCGCAGGCTGAAATACCGGTGCGCGCGATGGCGCAGCAGCTTGGCGGAGTTCGGATGACGGCGCAGGCCGGCGGTGTAGACCTCGACGGCCTCCCGCATCAGGCCGTTGTAGCCGAGCGTGCGGCCGTACCAGGTGACGTTGTCGATCGACGGATCGGCCTCGTAGGCGGCGCGCGCCTCCCGCGTCGCCCGCTCGAGCGCCTCGCTCGGGGCCGCGTTCACCGGATTGCTGCCGATCGTCGTATGCATGGGATCGCCGAACAAGGTCCGGCCCTGGTAGCTCTGCTCCTGAGCGACGGCGGCCGTCGCGCAAGTCAGGGCCAGGGCGGCGATCCCGGAGACCAGGGTCATCTTCAACGTCATCTCTTCGCTCGCTCTCTTGCCGCACCTGAGACCAGGTCCGGGCCGGCGCGGGGCGCCATGGACGGAGGGATGGCGACAATGCGCGAAAGCGGGAGCGCCCTTGGCGGCGTGCGGCTCCCCATCCGCGACCTCGATTTCGACGCCCTCCACAACGTCGATCCGATTTGCGATTTAGAACATCAGTTTTAAGTTTTGACAAGCCGAAGACGGAAAATCTTACATCCTGTAACATTTTCTCGGGATACGTGTACATTTTGAAAAGACGCGCGCAGGTCTTCTGTTGAAAGTCGCTCAGGGGCGCGGTGCGCGGAGACCGTCAACTCGCCCGCCTTTTGATCGCTGCGGCGACCCATTGAGAAATGTCCGCCCGCCGCCTGGACGCGCCCGTCCCCGCGCCGCGGCGCCCAGGCCCTCAATCGCCCGTCCCGGATAAGAGTCGGCGGCGCCCGGCGCGGGCGCGCCGGAGCCTGAGCGCCGTCGAGGCGCGCCGCTAGCGATATCGCCATCCAGACGGATCCCGGGACGCGCCTGCCCCGGGTGTCCGGCGGGACAAAAGGAGCCTAGCCCCCCCGTGCGTGAGAGCGCTTCTCTCCCAGCACCATATAGGTCTGGGTGCGGACCACCCCGTCGATGACCTCGATGCCGTTCAGAATGCCTTCGAGATCCTCGTAGCTCTCGGCCGCCAGTTCCACGAGGACGTCGAACTGTCCGGTGACCGTGCAGACGTATTTGACGTGCGGGAACCGCCCCAGGACATCGACGATTTCGGCGGACTTCTTGGGGTCGCGGTTCAGAAGGACGAAGGCGCGGATCTGTGCATGGGCGAAGTCAGGCTTCAGTTCGACCGTATACCGGTTGATCGCCACCTGCTCGAGCTTGTCCATCATGTTCTGCAAGGTCGGCCTCGAAACGCCGAGTTGATCGGCCAACGACGTCACCGTTTCCCGGGCGTTGCTCCGCAGCAGATTGAGGAGCGCGTGCTCTTTTTCGGAAAGGATGGAAGCCATCGGTGCTCGCATTGCAAAATGGCACATATTTTGCGCGATTTTTTGCGCTTCGAAAAGCGACGCACCGCTAATATTTCGATTTTGCCGTCGCGTCTCGGTCGCGCTCGCCCTCATACGGCTGCGGTCGCCACCCAATCGACCTGAGGATCGCTCGGCGGCGGCCGCCCGGCTTGAGCGAGCGCCGGCAGAGTGATCGGGCCACGGTGAAGCCGCTTTACTCGCCCGCGCCAGGGTGGAGCCCTTGGCGCCTGATCATCGAAGAGCGCCCGCCTGCCGCGCCGAAGCCATTCACCGCCGCGCGGCGAGACCTCAGCAGCAGGCGCCGACCCGTCGGACGTTCAGCGCTCGCTCCACAGGTGGAGATCCGCTTCCCGCCCAATACGGTCCAGGGCGTCTCTTCAATGTGCGCCCCTGTTCCCATGCGTCTGAAGCGCAGCGGGACTTGGGCATGAGCTCGGCCTGGCTGCCATCCGGGGAAGAGGAGGATCGGGACGTCCCGAGACCGCCTGGATCTCGTCTCTGCCTCCGGCGTTGGAGCCACAACCCCATCAGTCGCCCTTGGCGCTCGATCGCCCCGAGCTTCCAGCCGGCCTGTAAACGCTAGGCCTCAACGCGCGCCGTCAGGTCGCGATAGGGTTCACCCCGCTCGCCGGCTTCGGCGCGAGACAACACCCGGGTTTCGAACGCGGAGCTGACCTGGATCTGGATGCTCCGATAACGGAGACCGTCGGTGAGCGACGCGCACGTCGCACGCAACAGCGACCGCTGCGCGCACCAGACATTGGCTTCGACCGTGATGAGGCCGGGCGCCTGATTCGGGCTTGCGGCCGCCTCCCCCATTTGGTCCAGGGCCGCATCGACCTCGTCTTGGGTCATGACGCCTCCTAGCTTGAGTCGCCGTCCATGCCGCCCGTTCGCGATCCGCGACGCCCCGATCCGAAACGACGCAGCCGCCTTGCATGAGGTCGGGTCGATGTGTTCACAATCAGCCTTGCACCTCCGCGTTCCGCAGGTCTTCGCGCGCGATGCGCCCGTCATCCGTGCGGGACATTGCACGCTCCGCCTTCGCCGGGAGGGGTGCGCCCTGCTTGTCGGCAACCTGTTCGATCACCTCGAACTTGCGCTTGCTGAACCAGCGCACGCGAAACCATGCCGTCTCGCCCTCGAAGTCAGGAAAGCGGTCCGGCGCCGGATAGCGCAAGACGCCATAGAGTCCCCCGTCATAGGTCACGTTGCAGAACAGGGTGTGTCCACCGGCGTCAGGCAGCGCCCGCATTCGTCGATAGTGGAGAATGACCTCGGTCGGCACGGTCAACCACGCATCGAGAGGCCCAAGGCCTGCAGTGAGAGGCGCGCGGCGCTGGCCTGGATCTCATTAGGCGCTTCCTCCTCGAGCTGGCGCATCACTGCGCCGAGGCCCGCGCGGCCGTCGGCGCTGGACAGGTCGAGGTCCGCCAAGCACTCGGTCAAGACTTGGGCGAGAGTCCGTTCGTCGGACATCATGATCGGTCTCCCATTGCGCGCCAACGACCCCGGGAAGGCGGACTCCTGAACTCCGGGCAAACCCTTGGCAAGCAATTTGTTCCGTATTTGTTCGCACCTTGTGGATCGCCCGACTGGAGATAGGGTGACGCATGTTCCCTACCCTTCCACCCGACCCGCCCGCCATCATCGGCCGCGCGTCGGTCATCGACGGCGACACCCTTGAGATCCACGGCCAAAGGGTCCGGCTCTGGGGGATAGACGCGCCCGAGAGCGGGCAGACCTGCGCACGTGGAGGGGAGACCTACCGTTGCGGCCGGGAGGCGGCGAACCGACTGGCCGCCATCATCGACATGTCAGGCGGAACAGTCACATGCACTGCCGAGGGCAGGCCAGACCGATATCGCCGCATGGTGGCGCGCTGCACCGTTGATGAATGGGGGGACTACGTCGGCGTACGTCCATTGTTGGAGCTCAACGCCCAATTGGTCGAGGAAGGTTACGCTCTGGACTTCCCCCGCTACAGCGCCGGAGCCTATTCAGCGCTGCAGGCTGATGCCCAGCACGCGCGCCGCGGCGTCTGGGCCGGGGAGTTCCAGAGGCCTTGGGAGTGGAGGGCGAGGAGATGACCGATCTGCAGGACGGGCGCGGCCCGACACGCGCGAAGGCGGCGGCCCTTGGATTGACCGTCGTGGCGATCGTTCTGCTGTGCGCCAGTTTCTTTGTTCAGGGGTTTGCCGGGCCGAAATGGGCAGAGCACGGGCTGACCGTTGGAGCGATCGTAATGCTGGCGCTCAGCGCTTGGGTCGGGGTGCGCGACCGGCGAGGTCAGAAGGGCCCCTGAGGGGACTGCGGAGGCGGGCGCAGCGGCGGCGACCTCAACGATGCGTCCCGTACCGATGGCTGCCGCGAGGGCTGCGATAAAGGCCGCCGCGATGGTTTGAGCCTCGACCGCCTCGATAGGTCCCGCCATGCGAGCCCCGATGGCGGCCGCCGCCATAGTGGGGACGGGAGTGGGATGGGTGGTGGCGGCCGGTGGCGGCGGCGGCCGACGCAACAGCAAGCGCGAACGCAGCGAAAATGATGCCGATGGTCTTTGTGTGCATCTCGACGCTCCTCCCCAGCGACGGCTTCACCTGGCCGGCAACCGAGACGGAAGTCAAAGCGGCGTGACCGCTGGAGCCCGAGCGACTGACGCGGCGCTTCGGGGCCGTTGCAAGCCTGGGAGCGTTCCCGCCGCGGCCCGGCAGAATTTCAATCGACGGACAAGGCTGTGGCCCGCGCCTGCGCCCTACCCGCACGGCTTCTTCGAGAGGGCGCGTCGATCAGGACCGACGGCAGCGCATGGGTCGCCAGACGCGCCGCCTGCACCTCCAGCTTGCGGATCGCCGCGCGCGGGCCGGCCTTGAGCCGGACGGTGTCCGGGTCTTCCGCCATCAGATCGTCCAGCACCGTGCGGCTCGTGCTGTTCAGCCAGCGGCTCAGATCGTCGCTCGGCCTGCGACCCCGCCCGATGGCCGTTGCCAGGAAGAACACCGACAGCCGGTCCTGCTGCGTCCGCAGGTGGTCGCGCATGAGCTTGGAACGGGTGATGTATCCCGAGTTCACGCCCGGCAGGGCGTGGTTCATCAGCAGGTGCATGTCGACCTCGGAGACCTCGGCCGCCTGGGCGAGCGTCCGGTAGGTCTGGCGAAGATCATTGCCCCAATGGCTCAGAAGCGACCGATCTTCCTTGTGCTCGGTCATGTGGCCGCAGGGGGCGTCGCTGGGGAACAGCCACACCCGGCCGCTGTCCGGATAGATGATCGGGCCGATCCGCCGGAGCCGGAAGATGGACTCCATCATCGCCCGGGACATTGGAATGTCGAAGGCCTTCATCTCCCCGCCCTTGGGCCGGACCATGTGCATGACCCGGTTCTTCAGATCGAGGTCCGTGACCCTGACATTCTTGAGCGCCTCCGGACGCGAGCCCGACAGCAGGGTCATCAGATGGAACTCGCGCCGGATCGGATTGGCGATCCTGGCGAGTTGCTCGAACCAGCCCGGCAGGTCCGTGACCCCCATGGCGGTGTCCTTGCGCTGCTCGGGATTCCAATCGACCGCCGCGACCGGGTTCTCCGGCGGCAGGGCACGGCAGGTCTTGCGCGCATGGTTGTAGACGGCGCGGAAACTGCGCATGGCCCCGTTGGCGATGGCGGGTCCGTTGTCGGCGCTGATCAGGTCGTGGCGATCGGCGAGCAGGCGCGGCGCGTCGCCGAGTTCGGAGAGCGGCCGGTCGAGCCAGTCGGCGAACAGACGCTCCATGTGATCGGTGTAGCCGCGGATGGTGGCGGGGCTGCGCTTCTTGCGTTCGAGGTGGGAGATCCTGAACCGGGACCAGGCCTCCCTCAGCGTCGGAATGCCCGCCGGCGCCCCGCGCTCCGCCTCGGCGAGCGCCTGGGCTTCCCTGGCTTCGGCCAGGAGGACCGACTTCTTCTTCGGCCGCGGATCCTCGCCCGAGGCGATCCGCGCCATGAGCCCCCGCGCCCTGGTCCGGGCGTCACGCGTGTTCAGTTCGCCGACCTCGCAGACCTTCATCTTGATGGTCGAGCGCGTGCCGTCCTCGCGGCGCAGATCGGCCTGGATCATGAAGGTTTTGGTGGCCGCTCCGATCCTGACGAAGAACCCGGGCTGCTCGGTGTCGCGCACGACCGTCTGGCCTGTGCGGGTGAAGGCAAGACCGATCAAAACCTTGTCGGTGAGGGCGAGACGCTGGTCTGGCATTTGCTGACGTTTTCGGCGTTAGGACGGTACGAAAAAGTCCAATTAGGACGGTGATTAGGACGGTGAACTCGCCCTCGGGAGTCTGCTTCCCGAAATACGAGGAACACGCCGAACCTACGTCAGATCTAAAAAATATCAACTATTTCAATTGCTTGTTCGCACCCTAGCGCGCAATCGGCGAGGTCTGGAAAACCGAAGAACGGCATCTCTTAATCAGCGGGTCGTAGGTTCGAACCCTACATCACCCACCATCGTCCCCTTTAAAATCAATCATTTACAGCTCCGCGGCCAGGTCGACCGCTCGGCGTGACCCTCAGGAACGGCGTTCAGCGCTGCGCGCTCGGCCGCGCTGCGCCACCTCCTCCGCCCGCTGATCGCGCGCTGCACGACGATGCGCCTCAGGGCGGTTGAAATACGGAAACTGAAACATATACTGTTTCTGTTGCGATCCGTCGTGACGATTCCCTGTTTCAGAGCCGGTCCCGGCCGAGCCGCTTTCCGAGGTCTCCTCCCCCATGAAGATCCAACACCTGCTGGCCATTTCGGCCTTCGCCCTGCTGGCGGCCTGCGGCCAGGCCGCCGCCCCCGCCGCGGACGCCGTCGACGCCGCCGCCACGGCGCCGGTCGAGCTGAAGGTCCCCGCCGGAGTCTACGCCCTGGACCCGACCCACGCCTCGCTGGAATGGTCGATCACCCACATGGGCCTGTCGAACTACACGGCCCGGTTCAACACCCTGGACGCCCGGCTGACCCTGGATCCGGCCAACCTGGCCAACTCCAGCGTGACGGCGACCATCGATCCGACCTCGGTCGACGCCCACTACGCGGGCGATTATCGCGCCACCCACGCCCAGACGGGCTTCCGCAGCTGGAGCGAGGACATCGCGCGCAACGCCGCCTTCCTGAACGCCGACGTCCACAAGGACATCCGCTTCAGCTCGACCAAGGTCGAGCCCACCGGGCCGCGCACGGCGAATGTGACCGGCGACCTGTCCTTCCTGGGCCAGACCAGGCCGGTGACGCTGAAGGTCACCTTCGTCGGCGACCTGGCGCGCCATCCGATGGCCGGCCGTCCGGCGATCGGCTTCGCCGCCGAGGGCGTGTTCAAGCGTTCGGACTTCGGCATGGCGACCGGACCGCTGGGCGACGACGCCACGATCCGCTTCAACGGAGAGTTCCTCCAGGAAGCGCCCGCCGCCGCTCCGGCGCAGTAGGCCGCGGACGACAGCCGGGGCGGGTTCCGACGGGACCCGCCCCTTCTTCCATCACCTCCATCGCCCATCACCCGCGCCGTCGTTCGCGCCTGGGGACCCTTCGCCATGACCGCCCGCTACACGACCGTCGCCATCGCGCTGCACTGGCTGACCGCGCTCGCCATCCTGGCCATGATCCCCATGGGATGGTGGATGAGCGAGGCGATCGCCCATCCGGACAGCCAGGCGACGGCCTATCGCGTCTTCCAGCTGCACAAGTCGATCGGCTTCACGATCCTGGCGCTGACCTTGGTCCGTATCGTCTGGCGGCTGACCCACCGGACGCCGCCGCTGCCCGAGGGGATGAAGGGCTGGGAAGCCTTCCTGGCGCGGTCGACCCAGTTCGCCTTCTACGGCCTGCTGCTGGCCCTGCCGCTGACCGGCTGGCTCTACGTCTCGACGGGATGGGCCGTGGGCCTGGACCGGGCGCTCAACGTGGCGACGTCCTGGTTCGGCCTGCTGCCCGTGGCGCACCTGCCCGGCGTCGAGGCGCTGGCGGAGGGCGCACGCCGGACGCTGGCCTTCCAGGCCATGGGGGCGCACAGCCTGATGGCCTGGGGCGCCGTCGTTCTCGTCGCCCTGCACGCGGGCGCGGCGCTGAAGCATCATTTCGTCGACCGCGATCACGTCCTGCGCGACATGCTGCCCCGCTGGCGGGACCGCGCCGCCCGGACCGAACCGGTCGGGCCGGATGAGGCGGCGATCCCGGTCGAACCCGACGCGGCGGAGAACCCGTTGGTCGAAGAGGCGCCGGCGCCTGTCACGCCGCCCAAGCGGCGCGGCGGCGTCGGCGCGCCGATGATCGCCGGCCTGGCGCTGGCGGCGGCGATCGGCGTCGTCGGCTGGACCTCCGCCCGGCCGGCGCCGATGACCGCCACGGCTCCCGCCGAGACGGCGGCGGCCAGGGCGGCGGCGCCCGATGCGGCGATCATCCCGGGGACGGCCCAGACCTGGACGCTCGATCGGGCGGACTCGTCCATTCGGTTCGGCGGGACCCATGCCGGAGCGGCCTTCAACGGACGCTTCGAGGATTGGGAGGGCCGGATCTGGTTCGATCCCGCTGACCTGGCCGGATCCCGCGCGGTGGTCACGGTGCGCACCGGCTCGGCGCGTACGGGCGACGCGACGCAGGAAGGATCGCTGCAGGACGCTGAATGGTTCGACCCGGCCGGCTTCCCCACGGCGCGGTTCGAGGCGACCGTCTTCCGGGCCTTGGGCGGCGACCGCTACGAGGCGCAGGGAACGCTGCGCATCAAGGACCGGGCCGTGCCGACGATCCTGCCGTTCACCTTCCGGGAAACGGCCGGTCGGGCCGTCGTCGAAGGGACCCTGACGCTGGACCGCACGGCCTTCGACCTGGGCCTGGCCTCGGACGCCGCCGGCGACTGGGTGTCCAAGGCGATCACGGTGACGGTCTCGGTCCACGCCCGACGCGAGGACTAGCGCAACCCGATCGCCTTCAGGAAAGCCGCGACCTGCCCGAAGGCGTCCGTCTGCCACTCGTCCTCGTCGCGGTCGTCGAGAATCCCCTCCTCCGCCGCGAACCGTCGGACAGCGTAGGGGCCGGTATACTCCCGGCTCTGAAACTTCGCCGCGATGCCCGCGAAGCCTTTCAACGCTGTCTCGCTCGACATCAGCGGCCGGCAAGCGGTGGCGAGTGCATCGATGCCGCCGGGGTAGTGCCGGATGCAATAATAGATGTCGTAGGCGTCCTTGTCCTTGTCCCGCCCGACCAGGGCGTAGCCCTTCATCGCAAGCAGGGCCGGGATGGACGCCACGGCGAGCTCGACTTGATTCAGCCCTCCTCTCGGCATCTCCGCCTCAAGCAGAATCTTGTCGGCGAACTTCAACGCGAGATCGCCGCCGCTGGCGGGAATGACCGCGAACTCCGGAACCAGCTGCGGCCGGTTCTTTTTGACGACCGCGTGTTCGGGCATCAGGAAGTCGATCAGAATCCTGACCGGCGGGCCGCCGTCCTGTGAGGGGACGTCCCGCGCCAGCTGATACACCTCGCCGTCGGCCGGTTGCTGATAGCCGGCGGCCAACAGCGTATCGATCAGCCCCTTGTACTGGCCGCCGGCCAGCGCTTCGGCGTCAAGCGCCAGGTCGATGTCGATGGAGCCGATGTGCGCCGTCACGGGGTCGGGGATCTGGAGCCAGGGTACGTTGCCGCCGACGACCACGAACTTGCCGCGATAATCGCCGAGCACCTGACCCAGTTCCACCAGGACCCGTTTCACCGCCTCGGTCGTGCGCGAGCCATAGAGGTGGGGCGCCGGCTTGGCGGCCGTGACGCCGTTCACCACGGCAGGATCTCCCTGCGCAGATGGTCGGCGGCCTCGCGATCTCGCTCCCCGCCCCTGGAAAGGTCGAGGTAGGTCTGAAGCGGACTGGTCGCGCGAACGCCCAGGCGAACCTCTTCGGCGTCCAGAAGCGGGCCGCTCTCGTCAAGCACGGTGATCCAGACGTTGCCCCCCTTGGCGGCGGGCTGGAGGTCCAGCGCGTCAACCAGGATCGGCAAGGCGACAGGGTCGGCGTAGAGCTCCACATTCGAGGCCCGCAGCCAGGGCGCCCACCAGTTCGCCGCTGAACGCCCGCACAGCGCCGCCGCCGGGCCCGCCCTCTCGACGGCAAGCTCCACCGCCCGTTCGAGCGCGCCGTCATGGAGTACGGTGTAGAAGCCTTGCCGACGTCCCTGCGGGGGCTCGTTGGCGGAAAGCCAGGCGTCCACAAGAAGATCGGGATGGCGAACCACGAATCCGTCCGGCGTCTCTTCGATCCAGTCACGCTCCATCAGGGCGGTCTTCAGCTTGTGGACCTGACCGATGCTGACCTGGGTCGCCTCGGCGATCTCGCTCAGACGGCGCGCCGTCTGATCTCGTTTCAACAGATAGCGCAGCACCCGCGCGGATTTCGGCTTGAACAGGGATTTCAGATCCCGGGTCTCGGCTTGCGGCGTCGTCGCCACCTGGCGATCGACGTAGAGGCCGGGAAGGACCAGCCGGCAGTTGCCGAGCAGATCGACGTAGTTGACGTCATAGTCCCTGCACATCTCCCGAACCTGTGGCGAAACGTAGGGGGCGACGAAGACCAGCGCCTCGAACCGATCTTGCCCGCGCCCATGACGACTTTGGTAGCTGATCAGCTGATGAATCGCCTGGTTGGCCGATTTCGGCGTGCCGGAGCTCTTGACCTCGCAGAGCAGACGATAGGGCTGAGCGTCCTTCTCGAAGCGCACCACGAAATCGATGCCGCGATCCCGCGACAGGGGCTCGCGCTCGATGTCCCGGATATCGAGATCCGGAATCTGCTGGAGGAGAAGACTGACGGCGCCGATGCCGTCCTCTTCCATTTTCACAAGATCGACCTCTTTCAACATACGGTGAAAGTATATTTTCTAGTGAAAATGTCAAGGCGTTTTCACTCAATGGCCGACTTTCACCAATCAGTGAAAGCAGCTCAGCGCCAGCCGGCGTCGCGGGCCTCGGCCTCGGCCACAGCGTCCAGGACGTCTCCGGCCAGGCTGGCGTCGACAGCGGCGAGGACCGCGGCGGGCGTGTCGGCCCCGGCGGTCCTGATCTCGCCGGACCCGGCCGCCGAGGGCGCCAGCGCGCGGATCGACCAGGCGTCGTTCGCGCGGCAGGCCAGGCCCGCCACGCCGGCGTCACCGGCCCGGAAGGTGCGGCACCAGCGGCCGTCCCCGTCGCGGAAGGTCAGGACGACGGCGCGCCCCTCGCCGTCGGCGCCTTCCGACGCCAGCCGGCGATCCAGCACCCGGACCAGGCCCGCGTCGGCGATTTCTCCGCCGGGCGCGAGCACGAAGCCGTCGTTCCGGCCGTCCAGCAGCGGGCCGATCATCAGGCCGCCGATGAAGGTCGCCGCGGCCAGCCCGCCCCACAGCGCCGCCCGCCGTGGCGCGAAGGCCTCGCCGATGGCGCGGGTGAACCGCGTCCAGGGCGCCGTCACAGGCTCAGAGCCCGCGATCAGCCGCGCCAGCGCCTGATCGCGAGGATCCGGCTGGACGGCGAAGGCCTCTCGCGCCGCCGCCCTCAGGGCGCGCATGCGGGCTAGCCGCGCCGCCAGTTCGGGGTCGTTCAGGGCCTCGGCGTCGATCCGCTCGCCCGCCTCAACGCTCAGCTCCCCGTCGATGCGCCGCATCAGGATTTCGTCGTCATAGCGGGTCATCCCGTCACTCCTTGCGCGGACAGGGTCTGGATCAGGGCCTGCCGCCCGCGCACCAGGCGGCTGGTCAGGGTGCCGGCGGGCACGCCCAGGACCTCGGCCGCCTCGGCGTAGGACAGGCCTTCGACGAGGACCAGGGCCACGGCGTGTTTCTGGTCGTCGGGCAGGGCGTGGATCGCGTCGCGGACCGCTAGGGCGTCGACGCGCAGGCTTTCGTCCGCCAGGGCGGCGTCCGGGACGCGCGCGGTGGCGTCGTCCTCCGGCGTGACCACGCGGCCCCACCGCAGGTTCGAGCGGCCCTCGTCGATGGCGATCCGTCTCATGATGGTGAAGGTCCAGCTGTCGAGTCGGGTCCCGACCCGGAATTTCGACCGCGCCGCCAGCGCGCGCTCGACGGTCTGCTGGACGAGATCCTGCGCGTCCGCATCACGGGGCCGCAACACCCGCGCAAATCGGCGCAGGCGCGGAAGAAGCTCAACCAGCCCCGTCTGAAAGTCGTCCAAATGCATTCCTCGTCCATACGGGATGAAACGACCGGACCCAGACGTTTCATCCATGCCATACACAAGGCGGATCACCGTCGGATGCAAGAACGGAGTGGTTGTCGGTGTCGCTGAGAACGATCCTCGCAGGATGGACGGCGCTGCTGATCCTGGCGGTCGGCACGCCCGCCGCCGCCCAGCTCGGCCCGCTGCAGGCGCCCCAGCTGCCGGGCCTCCCCTCGCCGCTCGGCGACCGGCTGCCGGGGGTCGCGGACGTGGACGCCCTGGGGCGACAGGCGATCGACCGGGCGCTGCAGGCGCCGTCGCGGCTGGCCGACCTGGTGCGGCGTTCGGACGGCGCCCTTCAGACCGATCCCCAGGGCTGGCCGGTGGTGGCGGCGCAGATCGTCGCCGTCGACCTGTCCGATGCGGCCCGGGCCGAGGCGGTGCGCGCCGGTTTCACCGTGATCCGGGAGGACCGTCTGGAGGCGCTGGATCTGTCGGTCGTCGTTCTGGCTCCGCCCGCGCGATGGCCGCTGGCCCGCGCCGTGGCCCGGCTGCGAGCGCTGGCCCCCGACGCGGACGTGAGCTTCAACCACATCTATTCGCCCGCCGGGAGCGAGACGGCTGCGCCGGGGTCGAACGCCCCCGCGCCGCCCGGTCCGCAGGCGGGCGGGGCCAGGCTGGGCCTGATCGACACGGGGGTGGAGGCGACCCATCCGGCCCTCGCCGGATCGCGGATCAGCCAGCGCGGCTTCGCCGGCCCGCCCCGGCTGGGCGCGCACGGCACGGCGGTGGCGTCCCTGATGGTGGGGCGCAGCGGCGCATTCTCCGGGGCCGATCCCGGCGCCGACCTGCTGGTGGCGGACATCTATGGCGGTCAGGCGGCGGGCGGGTCTTCCACGGGGCTCGCCCAGGCGCTCGCCTGGATGGTCGAGCAGCGCGCGCAGGTCGTGAACGTCAGCCTCGTCGGCCCGCGCAATGCACTGGTCGAACGCGCGGTCGCGCGCGCCCAGGCGCGAGGCGTGACGATCGTCGCCGCCGCCGGGAACGACGGACCGGCCGCCGCCGCCCTCTATCCAGCCGCCTATGACGGCGTGGTCGGGGTCGGGGCGGTCAGCGGCCGGAACCGGATCCTGCCCGAGACCGGCCGGGGTCCGCAGGTCGATTTCGTCGCGCCCGGCGCCGACATGGCCGCCGCCGGCCCGGCGGGCGGCTGGACCAGGGTGCGCGGATCGTCGTTCGCCGCGCCCCTGGTGGCGGGACTGCTGGCGCGCCGGGGCGGAGGGTCCTCGGCGGTCGAGGCCCTGGCGCGGTCGGCGACCGACATGGGCGCTCCGGGCCGCGACCCGGTCTACGGCCATGGTCTGGTCGGCGCGGATCTGCGGGTCGCGCCCGGCGCGGTCGGCGCGCGCGGACAGCTCAGCCGCTAGAAGTTTTTTGAAACGCCCGGGATGAAACCGGCCGGCCCTGTCGTTGGACCCTGCGAGGGCGATCACGCCCGCGATCTGCAGGAGATACGATCATGAAGAAGACCCTGATGATGGCGACCGTCGCGTTCGGCCTGGCCCTGGCCGGCGCATCGCAGGCCCAGGTCCTGGGCGGTTCCGGCGGTCTGACCGGCGGTCTGGGCGGCCAGGTTGGAGGCCTGGGCGGCTCGCTGGGCGGCCAGGGGTCGCTGACGGGCGGCCTGGGCGGCTCTCTCGACAGCGGAATGGTTCGCGACCGCGCGACCGACACCCTGTCGCGGACGGAACGCCGCGCCGAACGGGCCAGGGCCCGCGCCGACGCCGCCGCAGAGCGGACTCGCGCCCGCGCCGCGGCCGCCGCCGACCGCACCCGTGATACGGCGTCCGGCGCCGTCGGAACCGTGGGGTCTACCGCGGCCGGCGCCTATGGCTCGGCCCAAAGCACGACCCAGGGCGCGGCGTCCGGCGCCGCCGGATCGGCGCAGGGACAGGGCTCCGGCATGCTGGGCGGCGCCGCGTCCGCCCGCGACGGCTCCGTGAACGGATCGGCGTCCGGTTCGGCCGACGGTTCGGCCCGCCCCGCTCGTCGCCGCGCCGACGGCGCCGCCGGCGTGAGCGGATCGGTTTCGGCGAACCGCAACGGGGCCTCGGCTTCGGTCGGCGCCAACGCCGGCGGCGGCGCGGGCCGCGACGACTGATCTGCTCTTCGCCGGAAGCCGCTGAACCCCGTCGGCCCTCGGCCGGCGGGGTTTCGTTCGCCTGCTGACAGCCCTCAGGCCTGCGCGCCCGCGGCCTCTTCGTTCGACTTGCGGAAAGCGCGGGGCGTCATCCCGACCTCGTCCCGGAAGGCGCGATTGAAGGGGCCCAGCGAGCCGAACCCGCAGTCGAAGGCGATTTCGAGGATCGATCCCCGATAGGCGGGGTCGGCGAGCAGGGCCTTCGCCCGCCGGATCCGGTGATGGTTGATCAGCCGGTTGAAGTTGGGAAAGCCCAGGCCGGCGATGCACTGGGACACCCGGTATTCCGGCTCCCCCAGCCGCGCCGCGACGGCGGCGATCCGGAGGTCCGGCTCGGTGTGCAGCTCTTCCTCGCGGAGCAGGCGCTGAAGGCGTTCGGCCAGCCGCAGGTCCTCGGTCGTCGCGACCCGCCGGGCGGTTCGCCCGTGGCTGTCCCGCTCCAGCGGATGGGTCAGCCGGAACCAGACCGCGGCTCCGCACGCCCACAGTCCGGCGAAAGCGCAGGCGGCCTTGATCAGCTCGATCCGGTCGGCCTCCGCTTGGCCGCCCCCCGCGCTGCGCAGCCCCAGGATCGAGACGGCGACCAGCAGGGTGTAGACCGCCAGGAAGACGATCCGGAACCGCGTCTCGGACGTCGGAAGCCCGGGCCGGCGGCGGCTGAACGGCTCGACGAAGGTCAGCAGCAGGGCGGCGGACCCGCACAGCACATAGCCGTTCTCGGCGATCCCGGCGGCGGCGCTCCCGTTCGGCAGGAGGATGGCCGCCGCGCCGGAAAGCTGGATGATCACGGCCACCACCCGCGGCCAGCGGGCGTCGTGCGGCTCGGCATCGAACAGGGCGCGCGTCAGCAGCCAGGCCCATCCGCAGGCCCCCACGCCGCCGACGGCAAAGACCGTCCCGGCGCCGCCGTCGAACAGCCGGCCCAGCACATAGCTCACGAAGGACAGGGCCGTGATCACGGCGTGGACGTGAAGCCGGTCCAGCGACCGCCACGACGACAGCAACCTGCCCCCCGGCGCGCTCTGCACTGTCAGCGTGGACATCCCGGCCCTTCCGAAACTCGCGGGATTGATGACCTGAAGCGACGGCCCCGTCCAGCGGCTCTGTCCAGCGGGGCCGGTCCCGACGAAACAGGTTCTGGCCGAATTCCAAATCGGCGAGACGCCGTCCGCCCACGCCGCGAGCCTGCCGACGACCTCATGCGAGGCGTCATCGGGAGAGCCTATGTCGAACACCCCTTCATCCACGCCGGTCCGGAACGCGGCCGCGAAACTGCTGCGCTGGTCCGGCGCCCTCTGGTTCCTGGTCGCCGCCGTCGGTCAGATCGCCTTCATCGGCTTCATCCTGGTCTTCTACGGCGTCCGCACCGCGACCGGGAATTTCGCGGGCTGGAACGACAAGCCCCTGATCGACGGCTATGTCGAGGGCGACCACACCGGCAATCTCGTCTTCGCCGCCCACGTCCTGCTGGCCTCCGTCGTGACGCTCGCCGGCCTGATGCAACTGGTCCCGCAGATCCGCAGCCGCCTCCCGGCCCTGCACCGCTGGACCGGGCGGTGCTTCCTGGTGATCGGCGGCTTCATGGCCCTGAGCGGCGTCTGGCTGGCGGTCGTGCGCGGCACCTATCTGTCGACCATTTCCGCCGTCGCCATCCTGATCAACGGCCTGCTGATCCTGGTGTTCGGGGCCGTGGCCTGGCGTCACGCCGTCAAGCGGCGCTTCGAGACGCACCGCCGCTGGGCCATGCGCACCTTCATGGTGGTCAGCGGGGTCTGGTTCCTGCGAGTCGGGCTGATGGGCTGGGTCGTGGTCAACAAGGGGCCCGTCGGCATGACCAAGGACATGTCCGGCCCCGCCGACATCGTGCTCACCTTCGGCAGCTACCTGATCCCGCTGGCCCTGCTGGAGATCTATTTCGCCGCCTCCCGGACCGCCAATCCGGTCATGAAGACAGCCGCCGCCCTGCTGCTGGTCGCCGCCACGGCCTATACGGCGATCGGCGTTTTCGGCGCGATCGCCTTCATGTGGGCGCCCTATATGACCGGCTGAGCCGCCGTCACTCCGGCCGGGCCGCGGCCTGCTGGTCCCGCAACATCAGCTGGCCCACCTCGCCCGTCTGCTGGTTCAGCAGCTTGCGGTTCAGCTCGGCGTCATAGAGCGACTTCAGATAGGAGGCGTCCCATCCGGTCAGGCCCTCGACCTGACGGCCCGGTTCGAACAGGTTCAGCACGGTGTCGAAGGCTGCCGTCTCCGCCTCCGGATCAATCTGGGCCATCGCCACCATGCCGATGTAGTCGCCCAATTGCTGGAAGTTGAGGCCGGACGCGCGCGGCAGATCGACCACGATGAAGGCGCTGCGCAGATTATTGCGCAGGGTGGTCCGCAACCGGCTGTTCTCCTGCGGAATGACCGGCGCCCCGGGGTCCCCCGGCATTCGCACGGCGATCTGTCCGTCATCCGTCACCGGGATGCTGACGTGCCACCAGCGCACCGGCGCGCCCCCCTCCTGAAAGCGTTGCAGTTGGAACCCGCTTCGCGAGGCGCCGGCGTATCCGGGGCGGAAGGCCAGCGGGGCCGCCTCCACGAGGGCGCGCGCCATGGCGTCGCCGTCGTCGCTGGCCACGACCAGGATATTGGCCTTGCAGCCGGGCTCCCCGACCTCCAGCCCCGCCTCAAGCGCGACCGCCGACACCCGGTCGACGATGATCTGCGCCGCGTCGCGCCGAAGATTGGCGACCCCGACGCAGACCTTCCTGTGCCACCGGGCCGGCGCCCGACCGATCGGCGCAGCGATGACGCCTTCGACGAAGCTGTCGACCGTCTCCCGCAGGGTCCGGCTCTCGACGACGACCTCGTCTAGGGTCGTGGCCGGAGGATCCTGGACCGCGTCCTGCGGCGGCAGGCCCAGGGCCAGCGCGGCGGCGAAGGCGGTGACGAAGGCCATGTTCGGTGTCCAGCGTTCAGCGAGCGAGAATTTGGCAGTAAACAACCGGCGCGATCATCACGCCAGTCCTCTCGCGCACGCCCGCATCCGCCTTCCCTCGCCCGGCCAACCTGCCTAGGTTCGGCGGATCACTGGGCGGAGGGCTTCGGCATGAGATGGATCGGTCATCACACCATCCTGGCGGCGGTGTTCGCGACCCTGGCCCTGTCCGGCTGCGCCACCGCGCAGGAGGCGCCGACCGCGCCGCCGACGGCCTATGAGGCGGTCGATCCCTTCATCGGAACGGCGGGCAAGGGCCATACCTTCCCCGGCGCCGTCGCACCGTTCGGCATGGTGCAGCTGAGCCCGGACACCGACTTCCGGCCCTTCCGCCAGTCCTACGACTGGGCCGCGGGCTACCGCTACGACGACCCGACCATCCTCGGTTTCTCGCACACCCATTTCTCGGGCACCGGCCACTCGGATCTCGGCGACGTGCTGCTCACCCCGATCTCGGGCGAGGTGCGCTGGGATGCGGGCGATCCGGCCCAGCCCGGCTCGGGCTACCGCTCGCGCTACAACAAGGCCTCCGAAGTCGCCGACCCCGGCTACTACGCCGTCAGCCTGACCGATTCCGGCGTCCGCGCCGAGCTGACCGCCGGCGTCCGCGTCGGCCTGCACCGCTACAGCTTCCCGCGCGCCCAGCCGGCCCGCATCCTGCTCGACTTCCGCCCGTCCATCTACGACTACCCGGGCAAGGTGCTGTGGTCGCGCATCCGGGTGCGTCCGGACGGCACGGTCACCGGCTTCCGCGAGACGCGCGGCTGGGCCCCCGGCCGCCAGCTCTATTTCGCCATGCGCTTCTCGCGCCCCATGGTCGGCTACCAGCTGCAGAACCGCGAGGAGAACATCCCCTACAACGGCTTCCGCCAGCCGGGCCGCGCCATGGACGACCGCGCCCAGGTCCAGGGCCGCGCGCTGGAGGCCGCCTTCGACTTCGGCTCCATCGCCGGACCGCTGCTGGTCAAGGTCGCGGTCTCCTCGGTCGATGAAGACGGCGCCATCCGCAACCTCGACAGCGAGGGCGGCGACTTCGACTTCAACGGCGTTCGCGCCCGCACCCGCACCGCCTGGGAAGAGGCGCTGGGCGCCGTCGACATCGAGGCCGCGCCCGAGATGCGCGCCAGCCTCTACACCGCCCTCTACCACTCGCTGATCGCGCCGTCGGTGCACGGCGACGCCGACGGCCGCTGGCGGGGGCCGGACAACGCCGTCCACCAGTCCGAATTCACCGTCCACTCGACCTTCAGCCTGTGGGACACCTTCCGCGCCCAGCACCCGCTGCTGACCCTGGTCCAGCCCGACACCCGCAACGCGGCCATGATCAACTCCCTGATCGCGGCGCAGAAGGTCAGCCCCTACGGCATCCTGCCGGTCTGGTCGTTCGCGGGCCAGGAGACCTGGACCATGATCGGCTACCACGCCGTCCCGGTCATCGCCGACGCCTACCTGAAGGGCGTCGAGGGCGTCGACGGAGAGGCGGCGCTGAACGCCATGGTGGCCAGCGCCAGCTACCGGCCCTACGGCGGGCTGGGCGACTACATGGACCTGGGCTGGGTGCCCATCGACCGCGAGCCCGAGGCGGCGTCCAAGACGGTCGAATACGCCTATGACGACTGGACCATCGCCCGCATGGCCGAGCGCCTCGGCCGCACGGATGTCCAGCGGACGTTCGACCGCCGCGCCGGCTTCTGGCGCAACACCTTCGACGCCGAGACGGGCTTCGTCCGCGCCCGTCTGGCCGACGGCAGCTTCCGCACGCCCTTCGACCCGACCGCCATCAACTACGGCTCGGACTACACCGAGGGCAACGCCTGGCAGTATTCGTGGTTCGTGCCGCAGGACATGGCCGGACTGGTCACCGCCCTGGGCGGCGATCAGGCGGCGATCACCCGGCTGGACGCCATGTTCGACCACGACAACACCGGGCTGGACTACTCCCACGCAGAGGACATCGCCGGCCTGATCGGCCAGTACATCCACGGCAACGAGCCCAGCCACCACTCGGCCTACGCCTATGTCTTCGCCGGCGCTCCCTGGCGGACGCAGGCGCGGCTCAAGCAGATCATCGACAGCCAGTACCACTCGCGGCCCGACGGCCTGGCGGGCAATGACGACGTGGGCCAGATGTCGGCCTGGCTGATGTTCACGGCGCTGGGCTTCTATCCGGTCACCCCGGCCTCGGGCCAGTACGTCATCGGCCGCCCCTTCGTGTCGCGCGCCGCCCTCAACCTGCCCAACGGTCGCCGCTTCGTCATCTCGACCGAGGGCCTCTCGGACGAGAACCTCTACGTCCAGTCGGTCAGCCTGAACGGCCGCCCGCTGGACCGCACCTGGATCGGCCACGACGAGATCCAGGCCGGAGGCGAGCTCCACTTCGTCATGGGGACCGAGCCGAACCTGACATGGGGGACGACGGCGTCGGAGCGGCCGTATTCGATGAGCGCCCCCGGACGCTGATCCGTCACACAGGGCTAACCCCGCGTTCACCCTCGCCGTTCATAACGCCGCCGTCGATGGTCGCGCGTACAGGCGGCCAGGTGTGGAGTGTGCCTGTTGCGTAGCCGGACGTGGACGACCTTTCGGGTCGCGATCCTCCTTGTGGCCCTGGCCAGTCTGGGGATGCTGGCGGTGCTGGCCGTGGTCGGTTCGGCCATCGACGCCCACCAGCGCGAGAAGGAACAGCATCTGGTCGAGCTGAGGGTCGCCGGCGCGCTGAAGGGCGTCACCGCCGACCTGACCGCCGGCACCATCTGGGACGAGGCGGTCCTGCGTCTGGTCGCCCATGACGCGGACTGGATCGACCATCACCTCGGCGCCTTCTTCGCGGTCCAGAGCGGCCACGCCGCGACCGTGGCCTATGACGACAAGGGCCGCCTGATCCGCGTCAGCCTCGCGGGCAAGGCGGCGGGCGCCGACCCGGCCCAGCCCTTCGCCCACGCCGCCGCGCCCCTCGTCACTGACGTCCGTAACCGCGCGGCCGTCCGGGACCGGTCCGCCGTGGACATGAAGGCCGTCCGCCTGCGCAGCGGCGTGATCGGCGTCGAGGGCCGGACCTGGCTCGCCGCGGCCTCGACCGTCGTGCGCCATACCGACGGGGGCCCGGTCCCCGCCGCGGATCCCATCATCGTCTCCTTCAAGCCCTTCGAGACGGTGGTGGAGCCGCTGGGAACCGAACTCGGCCTCAAGCAGGCCGCCTATCGCCCCGGCGCCGGCGCCCCGGCCCTGCGCGGCCACCAGACCGCCGTGGCGATCCGCGACATCGAGGGCCGGACCCTGGGCTGGATCGTCTGGACGCACGAGGCGCCGGGCGCCCGCATCCTGCGCGAGGCCGGCCCCCTGATGCTGATCCTGCTGGTCGCCACCCTGCTGGCCGCCGCCCTGCTGTTCCGCCGCGTCGCCGACGACGTGCGTCGCCTCAGCGAGAGCGAACAGGCCCTCGCTCAGGCTCTGGAGAAGGCCGAGGCGGGCAGCGCCGCCAAGTCCCGCTTCCTGTCCAACATCAGCCACGAGCTGCGCACGCCGCTGAACGGCGTTCTGGGCATGGCGCAGGTGATCGAGGACGACCTGCTGACCCCGCAGCAGCGCGACCGCATGGCCGTGCTCAAGGAGGCGGGCAAGGCCCAGCTGCGGCTGATCGAGAACCTGCTGGTCGCCATGCGGCTGCAGAACGAGGCGGTGGCCCTGCACCCCCGCCCCTTCAGTCCCGACCAGCTGCTGCGCCAGATGGCCACGGACTATCGCGGCGGCGCGACCGCCAAGGGGCTGAAGTTCAGGATCGAGGCCAAGGCTCCGACGTCCCGGCTCGGCGACGAGGGCCAGATCGCCCGCCTGGTCGAACCGCTCATCGACAACGCGGTCCGCTTCACCACCGACGGAACCGTCACCGTTCGCGCCCGCGAAACCCACAACGCCCTGATCTTTGAGATCGAAGACACCGGCCCCGGCATGGCGCCCGAGGTCGTCGCCGACCTGTTCACCGCCTTCAGCCAGGCCGACGAGTCCTCCACCCGCTCCACCGACGGCGCCGGCCTCGGCCTGGCCATCAGCCACGGCCTGACCACCGTCATGGGCGGCCGCCTTCAGGTCGAGAGCGAGCCCGGCAAGGGCAGCCTGTTCCGGGTCACCCTGCCGCTGCCGCATGCGGACGAGGCGGCGAACGACGAGGCGCAGGCCTAGGCCTTCACAAACCCGCGCAGCACGTTCGCCTCGGTGCTCAGCTGCAGCCGGTTCAGGTCCACCCGCTTCGGCTCGGCGAACAGGATGAAGTAGTATTTCATCTGCTCGGACCACCAGTAGCCGGGGCAGTTGTCGCCCTGCTCCATCGGCCGCGTCGTGATGTCCTTCAGCGAGGTGTAGCCATAGGCCGCCTTCGAGGTGGCCTTCATGTTGCGGTAGTGGATGGCCGTCAGCGCGCGGTAACGGTCGTCCCGGTCGCCCAGCCACAGGTTCAGGCAGGCGTCGGCGAACTCGGGCCGCAGGCCGGTGCCCTTGCCGCGCGGCGTGCGGGTGCGGACATCCGTCGATTCCGGGATGATGACGTACTGCTCCTGCATCTCGGTGTAGGTGGCCAGGAAGTCGTCCCCCGCCGCCTTCTGACCCACCTGCCCCAGCAGCCCGGCCAGATAGGCGCCCAGCACCGTCTGCGAATACGCGGTCGTCTCGGCGGTCTCATAGTCCACCATCGGGAACCACAGGCGGCCATCGAACCGCTTGCCCTGGTGGGCGACCATGGCCCCCATGCACTCCTCGGCCCAGCGCTTCATGTCTGTGTCGCCGAACAGCTCCCAGCTGTCCCACAGGTATTCGTAGAAACTGTCCGCATAGACGTCGATCGAGGCGTTGCGGCTGATGAACAGCCCCGTCTCGGCGTGGATGTTGGCGGCCATCAGCCCCTTGTCGGAACGCATGTCCAGCGCGTGCTTCATCGCCCGCTTGGCCGCCGCATAGTAGCGGCTGTCGCCGGTCAGCTGGCTGAGAACCCCGAACTCGGTCGCATAGGTTCCGATCTCGGCCAGGTTGGTCTCCGGGTCGCGCACCGCCCCGGTCTTCAGGTTCACATAGCGGTACGGCAGGCCGTGCGGCGAGGCGTCGAAGGCCTTCATCAGCCGGTCGGCCAGGTCCTTGGCCTTGTCCAGCAGCACCGGATCGCCGCACGCCAGGTAGGCCGACACCAGCCCCCCGACCAGACGGATGTTGGTCTCGAACACCTGCGAATAGTCATCGATGTCGAAGTTCAGGCTCGCCTTCACCCAGTCGACGCCGGCCTGGAACTCCTCGTCCAGTTCCATGATCCACAGGGTGTCCAGCGCCTCGACCAGCGACAGGCCCAGGTCATGGCCCTCGATGAAGAAGGACCGCGCCGTGCCGGAAACCGGATTGATCTCGTCCCGGCCCCACGCCTTGTCGACATAGTGGTCCCAGGCCCATTTGAACTCGGCCTTCACATCGGCGCCCAGGGCGGCCCAGTCCTCGGACCGCCATCCGGATTGCGCGTTCGCGGGCAGGCCGCTCAGGCCGGCCAGGGCGGAGCCGCCCATCAGGGTCAGGGCGTAACGGCGATTCAGCGACTGGATCATGCCCCACCCTATCGCGGGCGGCGGGCGTCGCAACCGCTCAGCCGCGGAGGATCCGCCCCTCCAGGCCCCGCACCGCCGCGATGAAGGCCTCCGGGACGGGCACGGCCTTACGCGACCCGTCCAGCGCCACGCACACATAGGTCAGGCCGACATCGGCCAGCAGTTCGTCGTCCCGGAAGATCCCCACCCGCGGCTGGAACGAGCTGCGTCCGAACCGCTCGATCCGCGCGCCCAGCCGCAGCATCTCGTCGCAACGGGCCGACGCCCGGAAGTCCAGCTTCGCCCCGGCCGCGAACATGTCGATCCCCAGCCCCGTCGTCCCCTCATGCCCCGGCAGGCCGATCGCCCGGAAATACTCGGCCATCGCGACGTCGGCGTAGACGAGGTAGTTCGGATTGAAGACCACCCCCTGCATGTCCACCTCTGCCCAGCGCACGCGCAGGGGCTCGAAGAAGACGAAATCGGCGGGAGTCGAGGGGGTGTCGAAGGCGGGCATGGCGACAGGCTAGGCGGCTTCAGACCGTTAACGCAAGCAGGCCGCGCCGGACTCCGCCGCCGCCACTTGCGATTCGTTCGCACATACTCTAGACACCGCCCCGTTGCCTCCGGGCGGCCGTAAGCGTCTCACGTCAGACAACGCATCCCTCCCGGTCGCGGCCGGGGCAGCCGGACCTCCGGCGGATGCGACATGGCCGACGACCCTTTCCAACAGAGACGCTCAATGCACCCTTCCATCATCGTCTTCCGCCACCTGCCGGCGCGCTACAACGCTGTCGTCCAGCCCCTGGTCCTGTCGGTCATCATGAGCGGCGTGGTCTCGGCCATAACGACACTGCGCGGCCTCGGCCTGTCGCCGGCGTTCCCGGCGACATGGCTGCCCTCGTGGGGCCTGTCCTGGGTCGTGGCCTTCCCGGTCCTGCTGGCCATCCTGCCGGTCGTTCGCCGCATCGTCGGCTTGATGGTCGAACCCGGCGGCCGCTAGGGATTCGCGGCCATCATCCACGGCGGTTCCGGCATGGCCGCGCGGGCCTGGGCCTGGGCCCGGGTCCAGCGGTCATGCAGATCCTCGAAATAGGGATCGTCCACCTCGATCCGGCGCTCGTCGCCGCTGATCATGCCGCGGCGCAGGGTCAGCATGTCGAAGGGCGCGCCGACGCCGACATTGCTGCGCATCGTGGTCGAGAACGAGATCAGCCCCAGCTTCACCGCCTCGGCCAGCGGCGTGCTCCCGCGCAGGCCGCTGACCAGGATGGGCTTGCCGTATTTGGCCTCGCCGATCTGCATGAAGGGGGTGTCGGGCCCGCACTCGATGAAATTGCCCTGGCTGTAGATCAGATACAGCTGCATCGGCCCGCCGGCGATCTGGCCGCCCAGCAGCATCGAGGCCGAGGTGTTCAGGCTGTCCGCCTCCAGCGCCGGGGCGATCGACTGACGCACGTTGCGCAGCGCGTGGCCCAGCAGTTGGGCGCAGCGGAACAGCGACGGGGCGTTCTCCAGCGTCTCGGGCTCTTCGCCGACGTTCAGGTGGACGCCCTCGCGGACCATGGCCAGCGCCGTCTGGGTCACCGACAGATTGCCCGCCGTGGCCACGGCCAGCACGCGCTCGCCCGGATGATCGACGACATGCAGCTTGCGATAGGACGAGATGTTGTCGACGCCCGCATTGGTGCGGGTGTCGGCGATCATCGCCAGCCCCTCATCAACCAGCAGGCCCACGCAGTAGGTCATTGGACGTGTCGTATCCCGCGAACGTCAGAATTCGCCTGACCGTAACAGATTCCCGCGACGTACGACCCCACGGCTACGCCTGCTGTTGGCCCTGTTGCATGTCCGCATCACGTACGGTCAGGCGGACCGCAAGCGTCTCTCCGCTCCCGCCGTAGCTGGCCCCGCGCACCGGGGCGGCGCCCAGATAGTCCAGGCCGGTGGCGATGCGGACGTAGCGCTCGGTCGGGCAGACGCCGTTGGCCGGATCGAAGCCGACCCAGCCCAGCCCCTCGATCCAGGCCTCGGCCCAGGCGTGGGCGGCCTCCTGATCGGCCCGGTCGCGCCGCGCCAGATGGCCCGAGACATAGCGGGCGGGCACGCCCATCTGGCGGGCGCAGGCGATGAAGACGTGGGCGTGGTCCTGGCAGACCCCCCGCCCCAGGGCCAGGACCTCGCTGGCGGTGTTCGTCGGCGTGGTCACTCCGACCTCGAACGCCACCGATCCATTGATGGCGGCCATCAGCCGGTGCATCCGGTCCAGCGGCGGATGGGCCTGGAACTCGGACGCGAAGACCGAGATCAGCTTGTCCCGTTTCGTCAGGTCCGTATCGCGCAGGAAGACCAGCGGCGACAGCCTCTCCTGGTCCGGCGGGATCACGCCCGCCGTGTCGCTGGTCACCACCTCGCCGGTCACCCGGATCGTCAGGCTCTTGGTCGGCTGCTCGGTATAGAGGGCGTGGACGATGTTGCCGAAGGCGTCCTCGGAGCGGCGCAGGCGGGCGTCCACGTCCGTCTCCACCTGCCAGTCGCGCACCGTCTGCGCCTCGCTGGAGCGCGGCGTCAGGCGCAGGGTCTGGATGATGAACCGGGCCGCCCGGTCGTAGGCGTAGGTCGTGGCGTGGTCGATCCGGATGCGCATCAGCTCAGGTACTGTTCGGTGATGGCCTGCCCCAGCCGACCGTTCTCGGCGAGGAAGCTCTGGATGTATTCGTGCAGGCCGGCCTGGAAGATGGTCTCGATCTTCGAGGTCTCGAAGGCCCGCATCCGCTCCGCCGCCAGCCGCTGGGCCGGACCGCGCCGGCCGTAGTCGCTGGCCAGCCGTTCGAGATAGCGCACGATCGAGGTCTGGCAGCTGGCCAGCGAACGCGGCATCTGCCGGTTCAGCACCAGCAGGTCGGCCACCAGCCACGGCTTGACCGAGTCCCGGTAGACCCAGCGATAGGCCGTCAGCGCCGACACCTCGCGCAGCAGGGTCGTCCACTGGAAGTAATCCAGCTGCCCGCCCACCCGTTCGCCCTCGGGCAGCAGCAGGTGGTATTTCACGTCCAGCAGGCGGGCGGTGTTGTCGGCCCGCTCGATCGCCGCGCCCAGGCGCAGGAAATAGTAGCCGTCGTTGCGCAGCATGGTCCGCGAGGCCGCGCCCTCGACCGACAGGGTGACCGTCTTCACCCATTCCAGGAAGTGGCCGAAGTCGTCGCGGCGGGTCGGCTGGCCCTGCTCGGCCAGGCCGTTCCAGGCGCCGTTGATCGCCTCCCACAGCTCGACCGTCAGGGCGGTGCGCACCGAGCGCGCATTGGTCCGCGCCCGGGTGATGCAGGCGGTGATCGACGAGGCGTTGTCCGGCGCGAAGGCCAGGTACTCGCGCACCGACTTCTCCGTCGGCGACCGGCCCAGCGCCTTGGGCGCCCCCGCCGAGGCCAGCGCGCTGGCCCACACCGTCTCGGCGTCGCCGTCGCCCCGGGTCGGAATGGCGGCCAGCCGGATCGTGGCCTCCAGGATGCGGGCGAGGAAGTCCGCCCGCTCGATATAGCGGCCGGTCCAGTACAGGCTGTCTGCGGTTCTCGAAAGCATCAGACGTCCAGCACCCAGGTGTCCTTGGTCCCGCCGCCCTGGCTGGAGTTGACCACCAGCGAGCCGGGCTTCAGCGCCACCCGCGTCAGGCCGCCGGGGGCCACCTTCACCCCCTCGGGGCTGGACAGCACGAACGGCCGCAGATCGACGTGCCGCCCGTGCAGCTCGCCCTTATCCAGCGTCGGCGCGGTCGACAGGGCCAGCGTCGGCTGGGCGATGAAGTCGTCGGGATCGTTGATCAGCTTCTTGCGGAAGGCCTCGATCTCCGTCTTCGACGCGGCCGGTCCGACCAGCATGCCGTAGCCGCCGGAACCGCCGACCTCCTTGACCACCAGATCGCCCAGGTTGGCCAGCACGTGCTTCAGCGCCTCAGGCTCGCGGCACCGCCAGGTCGGCACATTCTTCAGGATCGGCTCCTCGCCGGTGAAGAAGCGGATGATCTCCGGCATGTAGGTGTAGACGGCCTTGTCGTCGGCCACGCCGGTGCCGACCGCGTTGGCCAGGGTCACCGTCCCCGCCTCATAGGCGGTCATCAGCCCGGGCACGCCCAGCGCCGAGTCCGGGCGGAAGGTCAGCGGATCCAGGAAGGCGTCGTCGATGCGGCGATAGACGACGTCGACCTGCTTGCGGCCCTCGGTCGTGCGCATGAAGACCCGGCCATCGTCGACGAACAGGTCGCGGCCCTCGACCAGCTCCACCCCCAGCTTGTCGGCCAGGAAGCTGTGCTCGTAATAGGCCGAGTTGAACGGTCCGGGCGTCAGCACCACGATGGTCGGGTCCGCCCCCGCCGCCTCGGGCGCGCAGGCCCGCAGGGACGCCAGCAGCATGTCGGCATAGGTCTCGACCGGCCGCACCGGATAGTCGGCGAACAGGTCGGGGAACAGCCGCATCATCATCTCGCGGTTCTCCAGCATGTAGGAGACCCCCGACGGCGTGCGACAGTTGTCTTCCAGCACGTAGAAGCCGTCCTCGCCCGTCCGCACCAGGTCGACGCCGGCGATCTGCACCCAGATGTCGCGCGGCGGGCGGCGGCCCTGCATCTCGGGCGCGTACTGCGGATTGGTCAGGATCAGCTCGGCCGGGACGATCCCCGCCTTGATGCACTCCTGAGCGCCATAGATGTCGGCCAGGAAGGCGTTGATCGCCGACACCCGCTGGATCAGCCCCTTCTCCAGCCCGGCCCATTCGGTCGCGCCGATGATCCGCGGCACCACATCGAAGGGGATCAGCCGTTCGCTGGACTCGGCGTCGCCGTAGACCGCGAAGGTGACCCCCATCCGCCGGAAGAACAGTTCCGCCTGGCGCGAGCGCGCCTGCAGCAGGCCCTCCGGCGCGTCCGCCAGCCAGCGCGCCAGCCCGCGATAGCTTTCGCGGACGTCTCCACCGTCACCGGACATCTCGTCGAAGGCCATGCCGCTCCCACCGCAATGAATTTGCAGCGTGACCCGACAAGCGACGCTGGCGCAACAGTAATGTTGCGCTGCGGCAAAGGTTCAGCCGTGGCGGGCTCTTCCGAAGCGGCCTGGCGCGCGCGGGTCCACCGTCCACGGAGCGAAGGTCACGCGGACGACGCGCCAGCTTCACCTCCCGGTCGTCGCACCGTCGCTTCGACGGCATACAGCCCCGCTAGGTCGGGCTCCTCACCTCGGGGGCCCCGTCATGATTCATCGCGTTCAACGTCCGTCCATCCTGCTCGGCGCCAGCGCCCTGGGCGTCGTCTGGGCCCTGGCCGGAACCGCTTCGGCCCAGGAGGCCGCCGCCGCCCAGCTGGACGAGGTCGTCGTCACCGCCCAGCTGCGTCAGCAGAGCGCCGTCGAGGTGCCCTTCGCCCTGACCGCCTACTCCGGCGAGCGCCTCGAGAGCCTCGGCGTGCAGGACTTCGAGGAGCTGTCGGCCTTCACCCCCGGCTTCCTGGTGCAGAACCAGTCGCCCAACAACCCGGGCTTCGTGATGCGCGGCATCACCTCGGACTCGGGCGCCGCCACCGCTGAACCGCGCGTCTCGGTCTTCCAGGACGGCGTCTCCATCTCCAAGTCGCGCGGCTCCTATGTCGAGCTGTTCGACATCGAGCGCGTCGAGGTGGCCAAGGGCCCGCAGTCGACCCTCTACGGCCGCGGCGCCCTGATCGGCGCGGTCAACGTCATCCAGAACAAGGCCGTGATCGGCGAGTGGGCCGCCTCGGGCCGCATCGGCCTGGGCGACTATTCCTACGCCATCGGCGACCTGGTGGTGAACGCGCCCATCGGCGACACCGCCGCCATCCGCTTCGCCGTCCGCCGCAAGACCCGCGACGGCTACATCCAGAACCTGCTCGGCGGCGAAAACTACAACAGCTTCGACACCCAGGCCCTGCGCCTGTCGGGCGCCTTCCGCCCCGCCGAAGGCCTGCGCATCGACGTGATCGCCAACTATCAGACCGACGACTCGGCCGGCACCGCGTTCAAGTCGCTGGCCTTCACGCCGCAGGATCCGACCACCGGCGCCGTCCTCGGCACGCGCGAGCCCTGGACGGGCGCGGCCCTGACGCCCTCGGCCCTGTTCGACGGCGGCAAGCAACTGGGCCTCGACCGCGACGTCTGGGGCGTGACGGGCATCGTGTCCTGGGATCTGTCGGACAGCCTGACCCTGACCTCGACCACCGCCTACCGCGAGTTCAACTCGTACGAGACCTTCGACGCCGACGGCGTGTCGCTGCCGATCCTGACCGCCGCCGAAGAGGCCCATGGCGAGCAGACCAGCCAGGAGTTCCGCCTCAACTACGACAACGGCGGCCGCTTCTCCGGCTTCGTCGGCGCCGGCTACTTCTCCGAGGACGGCTATCAGCGCACCCCGACCCAGTTCGACGAGCGCATGGCCCTGGCCCAGCTGTCGGGCGTGCTGGACGGCAATCCCGCCGCCGTCGGCCAGAACACCCTGCCGGCCGCGGCCTATCCGACGGTCGCGCAAGGCGTGATCACCCAGCTGCTGACCCCGCTGGGCGCCGGCGCCCTGGCCCCGGCGATCGCCGCCAACCTGAAGGCCGCCCATATCGAGACGCCGATCAACGCCTCGGAGCTGACGTCGTTCGACGTGTTCGCGGACGCGACCTACGCCGTCACCGACCGCTTCGAGGTGGCCGCCGGCATCCGCTTCACACGCGATGAGAAGACCACCGGCTACGCCTCCAGCGTCCAGAGCCGCTCGATCCTCGGCGGCCTGCTGGCGATCCAGACCGGCGCCGTTCCGCCGGCCCAGATCCCGGCGCTGCTCGGCGGCCTGGCGACCCCGGGCGCCGTCAACCTGCCGGCCGGCGTCCTGCCCCTGTTCGGCCTGACCGCCCAGCCGACCGCCAACAACGGCGACTTCAGCTACGGCGATCTGGAAGACGACGGCGTCACCTGGCGTCTGACGGCGCGCTACGCCCTGTCGGACGACGCCAACCTCTACGCCAACTACGCCCGCGGCCGCCGTCCCAAGGTGCTGGCCCAGGCCGGTCCGTCGGCCCCCGGCGGCGCGGTGACCTTCAAGGAAGTCGACGCCGAAAGCGTCGACAGCTTCGAGATCGGCGCCAAGGCCGCCCTGATGGACCACACCCTGCGCCTCGACGGCGCTCTCTACCTCTACAACTACGAGAATTTCCAGACGACCGTTCAGGACGGCGTCCAGTTCGTCGTCACCAACGCCGGCAAGGCCGAGGCCTACGGCTTCGAAGGCCAGGCGGTGTGGGCCGTTGGCGATCAGGTCGAGGTGTTCGGGACCTACAGCTACAACCACTCGCGCTTCAAGGCGGGCATCTACGACGGCAACCGCCTGCGCCTGTCGCCGGACCACCGCGCCTCGATCGGCGTGAACTGGACCCTGCCGGTCGCCGGCGGCTCCCTCCGGATCCAGCCGACCTACAGCTGGCAGTCCGAGGTCTTCTTCGACGACGACAACGACCGCATCGACCTGCAGGCCCGCAACCTGGTCCCCGACCTGATCGTGGACGAGGTTCAGGACAGCTACGGCCTGCTGAACCTGCGCCTGCGCTACACGCCCAACGCCGGTGACTGGTCGGTCGAGGTCTTCGCCGACAACCTGCTGGACGAAAAGTTCATCAAGGACGCCGGCAACACCGGCGACGCGCTGGGCATGCCGACCTTCATCGCCGGCGAGCCGCGCACCGTCGGCGTCGTCTTCGGCGTCAAGTACTGAGGCCCGGCGCATGACCCTTCACCGTCGCGGCCTTCTCGGTCTCATCGGCGCCGGCGCGGCGGGCGCGGGCCTGCCCGCCGCCGCCCGTTCCGCCCAGGCGGTCGCCTTCCAGCACGGGGTCGCTTCCGGCGATCCCCGCGCCGACGGCGCCGTCATCTGGACGCGGGTGACCCCGTCCGATCCGTCGGCGCGCGGCATCCGCGTGGACTGGTCGGTCTGGCGCGACGGCGACGCCTCCGCCGCCGTCGCGGGCGGCACGGTCGAGACCGGGCCGGAGCGCGACTTCACGGTGAAGATCCCCGTCACGGGCCTGCAGCCCGGCGTCGAGTACCGCTACGCCTTCACCTCGGGCGAGACGCGCTCGCCGCAGGGCCGGGTCCGCACCCTGCCCGTCGGCGCCAATCCCGAGACCGTTCTGGCCGTCGTCTCGTGCCAGCTCTACCCGGGCGGCCTGTTCAACGCCTACGACGCCATCTCGAAGCTGGAACGCCTCGACGCGGTCGTCCACCTCGGCGACTACATCTACGAATACGGGGCCGAGCCCGGCGACTACGGCATGGACCACGGCGCGGCCCTGAACCGCGCCCCGGTTCCCGCCCACGAGATCGTCAGCCTGGCCGACTACCGCCAGCGGCACGCCCAGTACAAGACCGACCCCGACCTGCAGGCCGCCCACTCCCGCGCCGCCTTCATCTGCGTCTGGGACGACCACGAGGTCGCCAATGACACCTGGACCATGGGCGCCGAGAACCACACCCCCGCCACCGAAGGCGACTTCGGCGCCCGCAAGGCCGCGGCGCTGAAGGCCTATTTCGAGTGGATGCCGATCCGTGAACCGGAAGGCGGCCTGACCGAAGAGGCCATCTACCGCAGCTTCGACTTCGGCGACCTGGCCAGCCTGCTGATGGTCGAGACCCGCCTGACGGCGCGCAACGAACAGCTGACCTACGCCGCCGACATGCCGATGACCGCCGCCGGTCCCGACCTCGCCGCCTTCGAGGCCAGGCGCAACGACCCGGCCCGAGACCTGCTGGGCGACCGCCAGCGCGACTGGATCAAGACCACCCTGCAGGCTTCCAGGGCCGCCGGCCGGCCTTGGCAGGTGCTGGGCAACCAGGTCGTCATGGCCCGCGTGCAGGGGCCGGACATCTCCAAACTGGCCTCTCGCCTGGAGATCATGGCCCTGATGGCCAGCCTCAAGCCCGAGATCCGGGCCCAGGTCCAGCAGGCCCAGCAGCTGTTCAGCCTCGGCGTGCCCTTCAACCTCGACAGCTGGGACGGCTATCCCGCCGGCCGCGAGCGCCTCTACGCCGCCTTCGCCGAGGCCGGGGTCGAGCCCATCGTCCTGGCCGGCGACAGCCACGCCTTCTGGGTCAATGACCTCAAGGACGCCGCCGGTCGCCGCGCCGCCGTCGAGTTCGGGACCAGCTCGATCTCCAGCCCCTCCCCCGGCGACCACGTCCCCGGCGTGCCGCTCGGCGCGGCCCTCAACGCCGCCAACCCCGAGGTCGTCCTGTGCGACCAGACGGCCAAGGGCTTCGTCCTGCTGACCCTGACCCCGCAACAGGCCAAGGCCGAACTGCGCACCGTCTCGACCATCGTGGCCAAGCCCTATCGCGAACGGACGCTCAAGACCTTCACCGTGGCGAAGACGGCGACGGGCCTGGGTCCGCTGGTCGAGGCCTGATCCGTCAGCCCGCCGCCCGCGCATAGCGTCCGGGCGGCTGGCCGACGTAGCGGCTGAAGGCGGTGCTGAAGGTGCTGGCCGAGCCGTAGCCGACGCGCTGCGCCACCTCGTCCAAGGCCAGGTCTCGGGCGCGCAGCAGGGTCTTGGCCAGCGCCATCCGCCACGCCAGCAGATACTCCATCGGGGCCATGCCCACGGCGCGGGTGAACCGGTCGAAGAAGGCGGATCGCGACAGCGCCGCCGTCCGCGCCAGCTGCTCCACGGTCCAGGCCCGCGACGGTTCGCCGTGCATCCCGCGCATCGCCGCCGCCAGACGGGCGTCCGCCAGTCCGCGCAGCAGGCCCGGCGGCGTCCCCTCCCCCGGCGCCGACCGCAGCGACTCGACCAGCAGCACCTCCACCAGTCGGGCCAGGATCAGCTCCCGCCCGGGCCGGTCGGCGCGGGCCTCGTCGGCGACCAGCTCGACCAGGGCCGACAGCCGCCCCGGCCCCCGCACATGGATCAGCGCCGGCAGCAGCGACACCAGCAGGGCGGCGTCGGGCGCGTCGAACGCGAAATAGCCGCCCAGCAGCCGCACGTCGGCCGGTCCGTCCGGCGTCCCATGCCGCAACTCCCCGCCCGGCGCGGCCTCGTCCGGATCCATCAGCCGGGGCGTCGCCGGCTCAAACCCCGACAGCACGAAGCCGGGTGTCGCGGGCAGCAGGATGAAGTCCCCCGCCTCCAGCACGACCGGCTCCTGCCCCGCGACCTCCAGCCGGCACCGGCCCTCCAGCACGGTGCAGAAACTCGGATGGCCGAACTCGGCGTAGCGAACCGCCCACCGCCCGGCCCCGCTGATGCCCTTGGCGAACACCGTCCGGGGCCTCAGCAGGCCGATGATTTCAGAGAGGGGGTCGCTCATTCTGGACGATTACAAATAAAATCCGGACTCCAGATCGTATAACGTCCTGATACGGCCCGCTAGCCTGATGAGGTCAAACACAAGGATCACCCCCATGAAGACCGTGCTCATCACCGGCTGCTCCAGCGGCTACGGCCTCGAAACCGCGCTCCACTTCCTCGACCGGGGCTGGACCGTCATCGCCACCATGCGCACCCCGCGCCCGGATCTCTTCCCCGCCTCGGACCGCCTGCGCCTGCTGCCGCTCGACGTGACCCGCCCCGACAGCATCGCCGCCCTGGTCCAGGCCGCCGGACCGATCGACGTGCTGGTCAACAATGCGGGCATCGGCCTGCTCGGCGCCTTCGAGGCCACGCCGATGGCGACCGTCCGCGAGGTGTTCGAGACCAACACCTTCGGAACCATGGCCGTGACCCAGGCCTTCCTGCCCGACATGCGCGAGCGCGGTTCTGGGGTGATCGTCAATGTGACGTCCAGCGTGACCCTGGCCCCCATGCCGCTGGTGGCGGGCTATACGGCCAGCAAGACCGCGGTCCAGGGCTTCACCGCCTCCCTCGCCCATGAACTTGAGGGCTTCGGCGTGCGCGTGAAGCTGGTCGAACCGGGCTACGGCCCCTCGACGCGCTTCACCGACAACTCGGGCGACCGAATGAACGGCCTGATCCCGCCGGCCTACGCCCCGTTCGCCGAGACGGTCTTCGCGGGCTTCCGGCCGGCCATCGTGACCGTCCCGGCGGACGTGGCGAGCGCCGTCTGGCAGGCCGCCACCGACGGTTCGGATCGCCTCAGCTATCCCGCCGGTCCGGACGCGGTGGCTCTCGCCCGGCAGGACTGATCGCAGACCTTCTCCCTCCCCTTCATGGGGAGGGATGTCGGCGCGCAGCGCCGACAGGGTGGGGTCCGTATCCGAGCGCGCCGCTCCCCACCCGTACCGCTACGCGGTCCACCCTCCCCAGGAGGGGAGGGAGAACGGAGCTACTGGCCGCCCGCCGCTCGCGGCCCCGCGTTCTTCACATACTGGTCCAGCCAGCGGGTCATCTCCCACAGCGTATGGCCGACCGACTCCCGCGCCCGGTAGCCGTGGGCCTCCAGCGGCAGGACGACGTACCGCACCTGCGCGCCGGTGCCCTTCAGCGCGGCGTAGAACCGTTCCGACTGGACCGGGAAGGTGCCCGAGTTGTCGTCCGCCTCGCCGTGGATCAGCAGGATCGGCTCATTGACCTTGTCGGCGTAGGCGAAGGGCGACATCGCATTGTAGGTCTCCGGCGCCTCCCAATAGGTCCGCTGCTCGGACTGGAAGCCGAACGGCGTCAGGGTCCGGTTATAGGCGCCCGAGCGCGCGATGCCGGTCCGGAACAGGTCGGTGTGGGCCAACAGGTTTGCGGTCATGAAGGCGCCGTAGCTGTGCCCGCCGACGGCGATCCGGTCCCGGTCCGCCACGCCCAGCGCCACCACCGCGTCCACGGCGGCTTGGGCATCGGCGGTCAGTTGCGCGATATAGGTGTCGTTCGGCTCGGCCCCGTCCTTGCCGATGATCGGGAAGGACGGATCGTCCAGCACCGCATAGCCCTGGGTCAGCAGGAACAGATGGCTCGACCCGCCCGGGCGCACGAAGCGGTTGGCGGTGTCCACCACCTGGCCGGCCACGGCGGCGTCGGTGAACTCGGCCGGGTAGGCCCACATCACCAGCGGCAGCGGGCCGTCTCGGTCCTTGTCGTAGCCGGCGGGCAGATACAGCGTCCCCGACAGCTGCACCCCGTCGGCGCGGGCGTAGGTGATGGTCTGGCGCGACACGCCGGCCAGCTGCGGCGCCGGATCGGGGAAGGCCGTCAGGGCGTCAGCCGCGGCGCCGTCCAGGTTGCGGACATACAGGTTCGGCGGATCGTTGCGCGTCTCGCGCCGCGTCACCAGCCGCCGCGCCCCGTCGTCCAGCACGCCGACGATGCTCTCATAGTCGCCGCTGGCCGAGGTCCACAGCCGCTCCGACTGGCCGGTGTTCAGGTCCATGGCCGCCAGGAAGGGATATTCCCCCTCCCGCGTCGCGCCGGCGCCGGTCATCAGCAGGCGGCCGTCGGCGGTGAAGCGGGCGACGTTGAAGCCCTGGGCGTTCGGCTCGGTGATCGGCGAGCCCGGATCGTCGTAGCGGGCCTGATAGTTCCGCTCCAGCAGCACCCGGCCGGTCCCCGGACGCGAGGGATCGACGACATAGCGGGTCTCGTGCCGGGTGTTGAACCAGCGGCTGTTGACCAGCGCCGTGTCCGCATCGCCCCAGGTGACGCCGCCGTAGCGCTCCTTCAGGTCGATCAGGGTCGTCGGCTGGGCGCTGAACGGCGCGGCCAGCATGAAGACCCGGTCGCGGATCTCGGCGGCGGTGCGGGGGTCGCCCCCGTCCTGGGCCTCGACCCAGACCAGGGTCGACGGCGCGTCGGCGCGCCACTGCACCGAGCGCGGACCCGGAGCCACGGCGTCGAACGGGGTGGGGATGTTGTCGCGCAGCGGCAGGTCCGAAACCTGATGCACCGTGCGGCCCTGCAGGTCGATGACCCGGGTCTGCGACGGGAACAGGTTGGCCGGCACCACATAGCTGTAGGGCCGCTTGACCGTGGTGATCAGGATGTAGCGCCCGTCCGGCGAGGTGCTGGCGCCCAGATAGACCGCCGGTTCGCCCAGGGCCCGCGCGCCCCGCCCGTTCAGGGGCACATAGGTCAGCTGCGAGGTGAAGTAGTGATCGAACAGGGCCTCGTCGCCCGCGTCGGTCAGCAGGTCCTGATAGGTCCGCGCCGGGGCCACCCGGCCCATGCTCTCGGCCACGATGGGCCCGGCGGGCGGAGGGGTCACGTCCGGCGCCGCGCCGCGGCCCTCGGGCGTCAGCCGCACCACAAGGCCGGCGCTGTCCGGCGTCCAGTCGAAGGCGGCGCCCGCGGCGGCGTTGACCCGCGCCTCGGTCAGCTTGCGCGACCGGCCCGAGGCCACGTCCACGACCCACAGCTCCAGGCCCGTCGGCGCGTCCATCAGCAGGGCCACCGACTTGCCGTCCGGCGCCCACGACGGCGACACGAAGCGGGCGCCGACGGGCAGCTGCACCGTCCGCGCCGCGCCGCCCGCGACCGGCTGGAAGCTCAGGCCCGTCAGCCAGGTCGTGCGGCTGTTGGCCTGGCCGTTGTTGCGCGGATTGATGCGGTAGCCGCCCAGCCGCAGCATCGGCTCGGCCAGTTCGGCGATCGGCGGCAGGTTCGAGCGGTCGTACAGCGCCAGCGTCGTCCGGTCGGGCGACAGGCTCGAGCTCGGCGTCGGCTTGGTGTCGAGAATCTCCGCGATCGGCGACGGCGGCTGCTGGTAGGCTAGCGGTTCTTGCGCCGCCACCGGTCCCGCGAGGGCGGCCAGAAGCACGAAGGCGGGCAGGGCCCGGCCAAGCAGACGATGACGCATGAGATAGCCCCTAAGCCCCCGCCACATGCGGGCGGCCGCACGCTAGGGGCGCGGCGAGGCTTCGGTCAAGCTACTGTTACAGTGTATCGGCTCGAGGCGGCGCCGGGTCCTGCCCCACGAAGCGGGCGTCCTTGGCCGTGAACCAGGCGTCGCGCAGCCCCTGACGCGGCATGTCCACGCCCAGCAGGGCCAGCTGCCCGACCCAGGCCTCGGACACCTTCTCCACAGTCTCGGACACCCAGCCCGGCGCCTGCTGGTGCGACCAGTTCAGCGGCGAGACGGCGTTGAAGACCAGCAGGAAGGCCGTCGCGATCACCAGCGTCCGGCTGGTCCAGCGCATGTCGCGCGCGGCCACGCCCTCGTCGTCCAGCGGCGGGGCAGGCGGAAAGGCGAACCGGCCCAGCGCCGCCAGCCGGTTTTCGCGGGTCGGCAGGTCATGGGCGTCGGCGCTCTGGATCCAGTCGCTGGGCGGATCGGCCGGGGTCTGCGCGGGCAGGCTCTCGTACAGCGGCGGGAAGGGCGATTCCGGCCGGTGTGTCGGGAAGGGCTCCAGCGGAACCCCGCCCTCTCCCGTCTTGTCCCTCTCGTCGGTCATCGCTGCTCCAACGCCTCAGAACTGGAAATAGATGAAGGGCGCCACGCCCTCGGGCCGCACCGCCTCGACCAGCAGGATGGCGATCCCGATCAGCAGGCCGAGCGTGATCGACGGCGCCGTCTTCAGCCGCTCGGCCACGCCCTCGATGGCGCGCGGCGGCAGCCAGTGCATGGCCAGTCCGCCCACGATCAGCGTCAGCAGCAGCGGCGTCAGCATCGTCACCGGCCCGATCCGGCCCAGTCCCGCCAGCATGGCCATGGCCAGCTCGAAGGTCTCGGCCCGGAACAGGATCCAGCCCAGGCAGACGATGTGGAAGGTGATCAGCACGCCCAGCACCGTCGGCATCACCTTGCGGTCGCCGAACACCGCCCGGCCCAGCCGCTCGATCACCTGCACCCCGCCATGCAGCGCGCCCCACGCCAGGAAGGTCCACGCCGCCCCGTGCCACAGCCCGCCCAGCACCATGGTGATGAAGACGTTGATGCAGGACGAGACCAGCCCCTTCCGCCCGCCCCCCAGCGGCACATACAGATAGTCGCGCAGCCAGCTGGACAGGCTGATGTGCCACCGCCGCCAGAAGCTCTGCATCGAGTTCGCACGGTACGGCTGGTCGAAATTGCGCGGGAAGGAATAGCCCAGCAGGGCCGCGATCCCGATCGCCATGTCCGAATAGGCCGAGAAGTCGCAGTAGATCTGCACCGCATAGCCGTAGACCGCCGCCGCGATGTCGATGGCCGAATGCGCCGACGGGTCGAAGAACACAGGATCGACCAGGTTCACCGACAGCTCGGACGCGATCACCGTCTTCTTGAACAGGCCCCAGCAAATCAGCAGCAGGCCGTGCGTCGCCATCTCCCGCGTCAGCCGCGGCGCCCGTTCGAACTGCGGCAGCAGGTCCGACGCCCGCACGATGGGCCCCGCCACCAGATGCGGGAAGAAGCTCATCAGCAGCATGACGTCGAGCAGCGACTTGGCCGGCGGCGTCTTCCCGCGATGCACGTCCACGACGTAGCTGATGCCCTGGAAGGTGAAGAAGGAAATCCCCACCGGCAGCACGATCTGCAGCAGCGGCAGGTCCCGCTCCCAGCCGAAACGGGCCAAGAGGTCGCCGGCCTGTTCGACGAAGAAGCCGTAGTATTTGAAGAAGCCCAGGATGATCAGGTTGACCGCGACGCCTAGGCCCACCAGCCAGGCCCGCCGCGCCTCCGGCCCGTCCCGCTCCATTTTACGTGCGATCAGCGCCGCCACGCCCCAGTTCAGCACGGCCGACAGGATCAGCAGGCCGACGAACCGCCAGTCCCACTGGGCGTAGAAGAACCAGCTGGCCAGCAGCAGGAACAGCTTGCGCCGCCCGTTCTCGCGATCCAGCGACCAGGTGGTGAAATAGACGAACAGGAAGAAGACGCCGAAGGCGAGCGTGGGGAACAGCACTACTCCGCCCCCCCTCTGTCGGCCTTCCAGCGGTCATAGGCGCCCATCAGGTCGCCGGTCAGGACGCCGCCGATCCAGTCGGCCCCCGCGCTCGTGAAATGGACCCGGTCGCCGCGCATCAAGGGCTCCGCCCTCAGCGCCAGACGATCGGCCGAACAGTCTCCCCCCATTCGTCCGTGCCAGTCCCAGAACGCGACGCCCAGATCGGCGGCGACCCGGCGTTGCACGTCCCGGACCACCGCCAGCTTGGGCGGCGGCGCCCGCGTCCCGTCGGCGCTGCACCCGTTCGTCGCCCCGCCGCGCAGCGCATCCGGCGCCCCCAGCAGCATCAGCGACGCCCCCGGCGCCAGCCGCCGCATCCGCGCGATCTGCACCCGCAGCAGGGTCTCGTACGCCCCCGCGTCCAGCCCGTCGTCGAAGCCCTCATTGGTCCCGAACGCGATCACGATCAGGTCCGGCCGCCACGCCGCCAGCTCCGCCGAGACGATCCCCTCCTCCCGTGCCGCCAGATCGCGCAGCGTCGCCCCGACCCGTCCCAGATTGGACACCGTCACGCCCCGCGCCGCGCCGCCCAGCCAGACAGAGTCGATCACCGCGCCTTCGCCCGCCGGCATCACCCGCACGGAAGAGACCGGCGCAGGGAAGGTCAGGGTGCGACAGACCTCGGTCACCCCGTCTCCCAGACCGACCTCCAGTCCGACGCCGCCCGCCTCGATCCTGACGCCGCCGCCGTCCACCGAGGACCGGCCGCAGACGCCGAACGCCGTCGCCTCGCTGCCGGGCTCGGGCTCGAACCCCATGACCGCATCCCGCAGCCCGACGGCCCGCACGCCCGACACGCCCATCCGCTGAAACATCGACCCGTTGGGGGGCGCCAGCGGCGCGGTCTCCATCAGCCAGCCGCGCTGGGCGACCGTCACCTGATACGGAGCATAGCCGTCCCACGGCACGCCCGGCGGCATCACCCCGCGCCCGGACCGACCAAAACGGCTTTGCAGGTCGACCCTCAGCTTGCCGGTGATCCGGTCGCCCGCCGTGTGGCTGTCGCCGATCTGCAGGATATGGACGGGCCGGTCCAGCGTTCCCGCCTCGGTCGCCGCCAACGCCTCGAATACGCCGGTCAGGGCCTCGGGTTGGCACAGGCCGCCCGGGCAGACGCCCAGTCCCGGCTCCGGTGCCGGCGTGGCGACATAGGCGGTCTGGGCCACGGCGGGCGCGGCCATCAGGAACAGGGCGATCAGCGCGCCGAGCGCCGCTCTCACGGTCAGGCCGCGGGCGAGGGCGCGGTCAGACCCGCGTCGCGCTTCAGCCGCTCGGCCACCGGCGCGCTCATCCGCAGGTATCCGGCCATCGACATGTGGATGCCGTCGTTGGCCCGCATCAGGGTGCGCTTGCCCGCGGCGTTCGGCAGATAGGCCTCATAGCCGCCGTTTGTGTTCGAGGTCAGGGCCGTCGTCTCGATATAGGGCACGCCCAGCGCCCGCATCCGCTCGGACACCACGCCGTTGATCAGGGCCATCCGCCCGTCGAAGCTCTCGCGCTTCATGCGCGGCAGGCCGACCCAGTAGACCGCCACATCGCGGCTGCGCAGCAGGGCCACCAGGTCGTCGACCCGCTTGGCGTACGCCGCCTTCCAGCCGTCCGTGCCGAAGGCGTGGATCTGGCCGTCCAGTTCGATGCCCTGGGCGTCGTTGGTGCCGAACAGGATCACGGCCGCGTCGATCGGCTGGGCGTCCAGCTGGCCGCGCGTCTTGGCCTGGATATCCACGAAGTCGTAGCGGCTCAGCCCGGTCGAGACCTGCGAGAATTTGGTCACCGAGACATTCGGCGTGTGCTGCAGGTCCCGGTACAGGCCCGCGTACAGGCCGTCGGCCATGGAGTCGCCGAACACCCCGATCCGCAGCGCCCCCTGGGCCAGGCGGGCGCTCAGCGGCGTGACCGCCACGGCGGCGGGCGCGGGTGCGGGCGGCGCGACGACGGGGGCGGTCTCGGCCTCGGCCGACGGCGGCGCCGAGGCCGACGCCTGTCCGCCCAGCAGCAGGGTCGGACGGCGCATCCATTCGCGGCCGTCAGGCGTCAGCGCCAGGCCGGCGACCACGCCGACCACGAACACCGCCGTCAGTGCATTGATGCCGACCTTCAACGCGTCGTCCCCCGGAACTCCGTTTCGCCAGCCTTTTACCCTATCGGCGGCGGCCCGCCACCACGCGCCCGCGTGGCGCGAAGAAAAAGGTTAACCGGCGCCCCGAACTCAGCCCCAGCGCCCCTCCGCCCACCGCGCCACGAAATAGCCGACCGTGGCGCAGGTCGCCGTCAGCACCGTCCCCCAGGCCAGGTCGATCAGGGTCAGCTTCATCGACCAATTGGCCAGCGTCGCCTGATTGGTCAGGTCGTAGGTGGCGTAGCAGACGAACCCCAGCACAGCGCCGTTGATCAGGGCCCGCGTCCAGTTCCCCTCCTTCAGCGCCGGGGCGACGGCAAGGAACACCGTCGCGCCGATGGAAATCAGATAGAAGGCCACCGCCGCCTTCATGTCCGGCTTGTCGGCCAGGATCGGCCCCAGAACGGGCTTGTAAAGCCGGTCCGTCATCGTCGTCAGCCAGACCGCGTCGATCGCCGCGAACGTCAGCCCCGCGCCCAGATAGGCGAACACATATTTCAGCATCGCATCTCTCCAATCAGGCCGGCTTCAGGCGGTAATGGCTGACCGCCCAGGTCTCGCCGCCGTCGTTTCCGAACAGGCCCGCCGTGGCCATGTAGAACCGCCGCCAGCGCCGCTTCCACAGCGCGGCGTCCGCGCCATAGGTCTCGCGCATCAGCGCCATCACCCGCTCGGGCTGGGCGTCCATGTTCTTCAGCCAGTCGTCGGCGGTGCGCTGGTAGTTCGCCCCGTTCCAGGTCCACTCCTGCTCGACCTCGAACAGGTCCGGGAACTGCCGCATCAGGCCCCGGCTGGGCATCACCCCGCCGGTGAAGAAATGCTGGGCGATGAAGTCGCCGCTGTCGGTGTGGTCGAACCGGTAAGGCGCGTCGCGATGGGTGAAGATGTGCACGAACATCCGCCCGTCCGCCTTCAGCCAGCCCCTCGCCCGCGTCAGCAGCGCCCGCCAGTTGGCCATGTGCTCGAACATCTCGACCGAGACGATGCGGTCGAACAGGCCGTCGGTCTGGAAGTCGTTCATGTCGCAGGTGATGACCGTCAGATTGGTCAGCCCGCGCGCCCGCGCCTCCGCTTCGATATGACCGCGCTGGCCGTGACTGTTCGATACCGCCGTGATCCGGCTGTTCGGATAGCGCTCGGCCATCCACAGGCTCAGCGAGCCCCAGCCGCAGCCCAGCTCCAGCACCGCCTGCCCGTCCTCCAGCCCGGCGTGCGCGCAGGTCTGCGACAGCGCCAGTTCCTCGGCCTGATCCAGCGTCGTCGTTGCGTCCGGATACAGGCAGCACGAGTATTTCAGCCGCTTGCCCAGACAGATCTGAAAGAACTCCGGCGGCAGCTCATAGTGCTGATCGTTGGCCGCGTCCGCGTGCTCGGCGATGGCGCGGGCGGCCATGTCGCGCGCGAACGCGGCCTCGTCATGCGGCCCCTCCCGATCCAGTCGCCGGCGCGCCTCGCTGACCAGGCTGTCGATGGCCGGCCGCGTCACGAAGTCCGGAAACGGCGCGTCCTGCAGGTGACGAATGGCGGCGTTGGCGATGTTCATGCACGGGATACGCCGGTCGGCGAAGTTTGGATGCGGGTGCGGAGGGTACGTCCATCCTTGACGCATGGCCGTGTCATCCTGCGGGCCATGATCCACCATCTCCTCCCCGACGACGGCCCCCGGGACCTGCGCACGATCCATCGCGTCGCCGCGGCCCGGGTCTCCGCCGCCGTCCGCGGCGGCCGTGTTCGGGACGCCGTCCGTTGGGGCCGGGCCGTGAAGCGCGCCTTGCGGGCGCTCAGATTCGCCGCGCGCATCAGGGCCGGCACGGTCCGGAACTGGGTCCTGGACGACAGCGTGCGCACGGACTGTCCGCACGCTTCGCACTCGACTTTTTCTGAACCGGCGGAAAAAGTTCTCGAACCGGCCGAGCCGACTTCCGTGCGCGATTCCGACGGCCGCCGGACCTTCCGCGAGGGCCGAAGGCGACGATGAAGCGGCGTCTGGCCCGGCATTCTCATGGCTATCGTCATCCCGGGGCGCGCAGCGAGCTCCGGGTCCCACGGGCTCGCGTCTCGCGCCGCGCGGTTCGGCGCCCTTGCCCCGCCCCTCCCCCCGCGTTAGGGACGACCAAAGGCTGTCGATATTCATCAGACAGTGAAAACATGAGGAAGCGATGCGGAAGATCTTCCCCGACGCCAACGCCGCGCTTGCGGGCCTGACGTTCGACGGCATGACCGTCATGTCCGGCGGTTTCGGCCTGTGCGGTATTCCCGAGAAGCTGATCGCCGGCCTGCGCGACAGCGGCGTGAAGGGGATCACCGTCATCTCCAACAACGCCGGCGTCGACGGCTTCGGCCTGGGCCAGCTGCTGGAAACCAAGCAGATCGCCAAGATGATCTCGTCCTACGTCGGCGAGAACAAGGAGTTCGAGCGCCAGTACCTCGCCGGCGAGCTCCAGTTGGAGTTCAACCCCCAGGGCACCCTGGCCGAGCGCATTCGCGCGGGCGGCGCGGGCATCCCCGCCTTCTTCACCGCCACCGGCGTCGGCACCCTGGTCGCCGAGGGCAAGGAAGTCCGCGAGTTCGACGGCCGTGACTACGTCATGGAAACCGGCCTCGTCGCCGACCTGGCCATCGTCAAGGCGTGGAAGGCCGACGAGCGCGGCAACCTCGTCTTCCGCAAGACGGCCCGCAACTTCAACCCGATGATGGCCACGGCCGGCAAGGTCACCGTCGTCGAGGTCGAGGAAATCGTCCCCGTCGGCTCGATCGATCCCGACCACATCCACACCCCGGGCATCTACGTCGACCGCATCGTCCAGACCGTGTCCGAGAAGCGCATCGAACAGCGCACGGTTCGGCAGAGGGAGAGCGTTTAGAAGAGGGTGTGGGGTGTGGGGTAAAGGGTGTGACCGAGAGGCTTTCCTCCTACCGTGAGCTAACTGTCTGGCGCGACGGGATCGCGCTGGTGAAGGCCTGCTACCTCATCACCCGCGCCTTTCCGAAGGACGAGCTGTTTGGCCTGACGTCACAGATCAGGCGCTCGGCGGTCTCCGTTCCCGCCAATGTCGCCGAGGGTTACGGTCGGGGTACTCGCAAGGATTACGTCAGGCACCTTATGATCGCGCAGGGATCGCTGAAGGAGTTGGAGACACACTTGATCATCGCCGCCGAAGTCGACTGTGCAGCGAAGAGTGACATCGAGCCGGTCCTGGGCCGCTGTGATCAACTCGGGCGCGGCCTCGGAGCACTGATCCGCTCTCTCAGAGCAAAAGACGACTGACGCTTCCCCCACACCCCACACCCCATCCCCCACACCCGGATCCCCCAATGCCCCGCACCCGCGAACAACTCGCCGAACGCGCCGCGCTCGAGCTGCAGGACGGCTTCTACGTCAACCTGGGCATCGGCATCCCGACCCTGGTCGCCAACTACATCCCCGAGGGGATGGAAGTGACCCTGCAGTCCGAGAACGGCATGCTCGGCATGGGGCCCTTCCCCTATGATGACGAGGTCGACGCCGACCTGATCAACGCCGGCAAGCAGACCATCACCGAGATCCCCGAGAGCAGCTATTTCAGCTCCTCGGACAGCTTCGCCATGATCCGAGGCGGCCACATCAACCTGTCCATCCTCGGCGCCATGGAAGTGGCCGAGAACGGCGACATCGCCAACTGGATGATCCCGGGCAAGCTGGTGAAGGGCATGGGCGGCGCCATGGACCTGGTCGCGGGCGTCAAGCGGGTGGTCGTGGTCATGGACCACGCCAACAAGCACGGCCAGTCCAAGGTCCTGAAGGCCTGCACCCTGCCGCTCACGGGCACGGGCGTGGTCAGCCGCATCATCACCGACCTGTGCGTCTTCGACGTCAAGCCGGAGGGCAAGGGCCTTGAACTGATCGAACTGGCCGACGGCGTCACCCTCGAGGAAGTCGCGTCGAAGACCGAGGCCAGCTACACCGTTGCCGCAGGCCTGAAGTCGTAGTTAACCTTTCACCCAGGCGGACACAGAACCGCTTGGGGTGGGAGTAAGCTTATGGCGGACGGGGCCTATCGCTGGCTGGGCAATGCGCCCGCGCCGGACGCCGCGCGGGTGGATGCGATCCACGACGCCTTCGACGAGGCGCAGGCCCACGTCTTCGCCGAGCCCAGCCGCGCCGCCGCCGTCGAGAAGATCGAGCGCGCCCTGGCCGCCGCCCGCACCGGCGACCTGACCGAGGCCCACGCCCGGCTGACCCATGCCCGCTCGGTGCTGGCGGACCTGCGGCCCGAGGCGCTGGAGCCGCGCCGCGGACTGGCCGGCCTGTTCGACAGCCGGGGCGGCCGCCTGAAGCGCTTCCGCGCCGCCTACGCCCGCACCGCCGCCTCCGTCGACGACGTGGCCCGCGACCTGACCGGCTGGATCGAGGGCGTCGGCCGTCGCTCGAGCGCCCTGGACGGCGTCTGGGCCGACGTGCGGGACGCGGTCGTGGACCTGGACGTCCACCTCGCCGCCGCCGCCCGCCGCCTGACCGGCCAGGCGCCGGCGGAAGGCGACGCCGCCCATCCGCTGGCCGAGCGCAAGGCCGCGCTGGAGGCCTGCCGGGGCGCCGCCGTCGCCGCCCTGCCCCTGCTCCGCAACGCCCAGAACGCCGACGCCCGCTTCGCCGACCTTCTGAAGCCCTGCGCCGAGGGCGCCGCCGCCTGGCGGGATGACTGGAAGGAGGCCCTGGGCCTGTCCGGCCGCCGCCCGAAGAAGGTCCGCCCCGACCGCGACAGCCTGCTGCGGCCCCGCGACGACCTGCTGGCCCGCATCGACCGCGCCCTCTCCGGCATCACCGCCGCCCGCGCCCGCCGCGCCGAGGTCGAAGGCCGGCTGGCGGGACTAAGGCAGGGGCTCTAGTCCGCCACGCGTCCGATCCGGACCAGGGTCCCGCTCGGGTCGCTGACCGCGAACTCATAGGTCCCCCACGGCTTCAGCCGGGGCTGGTCGTCGTTCAGGATCAGCTCGCGCACCCGCTCGGCCACCGCGTCCACGTCCTCGACGTACAGATACAGCCCCAGGGCGTTGTCCTCGACCCGCGCCGGCCACCCCGGCGTCTCGTTCAGGTGCAGGCGCCAGCCCCTGCCGTCCGACAGCAGCCGGTAGTCGCCGTAGTCGCTGACGACCTCCAGCCCGAGCCGCCGGTAGAAGGCCGTGCTGGCCTCCAGGTCGCGGCACGGCACGATGGCCGCCACATGGTGCTCGTCGGTCATGCGCTCGGCTCCGAAGGACCGCGCAGCAGGCCGGCGGCGGTCAGCGCCGACCATGCCGCAAACACCCCCGCCGCGACAGTCGCCGGAACCAGGCCGAAGGCCCCGCCGCCATGGACCAGCCAGCCGGCCGCCAGCCCCGCCGCCGCCAGTCCGACGCCTCCGGCGACCTTCGCGATCAGGTCCAGCCGCAGCATCCTGACGGCCCACAGCGCCATCGCCGCCGCGACCAGCAGCATGCCGAACACCGCCAACGTCTGGTTCAGCGCGGCCAGCACCGGAAACTGGATGCCCGACGCCGCCTGCCCCGCCAGCCGCTCCGCCGCGAAGCCGTTGACCAGGGCCGCGGCGATCAGGGCCGAGATCCCGCCCGTGAACGCCATCCGCCCCGCCCGCGTCGACAGATGCGTCTCGCCCAACCAGCGCGGCACAGTCGATCCGCCCAGGCCGATCAGCATCAGGCAGACGATCATCCCCCCGTGCACCCCGGCGTTGCTCCAGTCCCCCAGCAGCAGGCCGTCATCGGGACCTCGCAGCGATGTCGGGTGGTGCAGCATCAGCATCACCGACGCCCCCGTCCCCGCCAGCATCAGCGTCCCCGCCTGCCGCGCCTCGCGTTTCATATCCATTCCGCCCTCCCGTTCGACGCCTCAGGTCTGGGCAAGGCGATCCGGGAAGGCGAGAGACGAACCCGCCCCGATGTCCGCTTCCGGACGATCAGGCCGGATTGTCCGCCATCGCCGCCGTGACCCGGGGTCCGTCCGTGGCTATCGTCGGTCATGGATCAGCCATCGCCCCGCGATCTCGACCGCCGCATCCAGCGGACCCGCAAGGCGATCTCCGACGCCTTCGTCGGCCTGCTGTTCAGCCGCCGCTACGGCGCGATCCGCACCGCCGACGTCATCGAGGCGGCCGGCGTCGGCCGCTCGACCTTCTATGAGCATTTCCGCAACAAGGACGAGGTCCTCGTCGCGGTCATCGAACCCCTGTTCAATCCGCTGGCCGACGCAGCGACAGGCCGGGGCAACCTGGGCTCCGTCCGCTTTATGCTGGATCATGTCTGGGAACAGCGCGCGGCGGGCCGGATGCTGTTCGAGCCGCCGCTGGCGATCAAGCTGCAGCGCAAGCTGGCCGCCATGATCGAGGCCCGTCTGCCGGGCGACGACGCGGATGCGCCGCCCCGGGCGCTGGTCGCCATGGGCGCGGCCGCCGGCGCGCTGGCCATGCTGCGGATGTGGCTGGCGGGTGAGGTCGCGTGCTCGTCGGAGATGCTCGCCCGCCGGCTTCTCGGGCGTTAGGCCGCCGCCCGCGCGTTCCGGTCCGTCCACTCGACGACCTGGGTGTTGAAGTCCCGCGCCGCCGTGTCGAACGCGGCGACGATGGCGCCGATGCGGTTCTCTCCGGCCGGTTGCTCGATGGTGAAGACACGCTCCGCCGCCACGGTCCGCTCCTGGGTGTTCAGCAGGCGCACCCGCGCGATGATGGTCACCACGGGCGCGGCGCCAGGCGTGTGGTAGCGGGCCTCGAAGGTGCGCACGTCGATGTCCAGCGCCTGCGAGGCGCGGGTCAGTTCACGTGGCCCGACCAGCCGCACCCGCGTGGCCTGCGCCGCGAAGGCGCTCTCCAGCGAGTCGCTGAACAGGATGTCGGCCGAGCTGACCCAGCGCGCGCCCTTGATGTAGGCCGCCTCGGTGCCGGTGACGCCGAGGATGCGGTCCTCGCGCACCGCCTGGGCGAACTCGGGCCGGCGCATGGCCACCTGCACGGCCGAGGCCGGGCTCTCCTGCTCGTTCACGCCCGAGGGCAGGTTGCCGAAGCGGTACAGCTGGGCCGGTTCCGGCGTCGACAGCAGGGAGCAGCCGCCCAGCGCGGCGACGGCGGCCAGGGCGGCGGCGCCTTTCAGGAGACGGATCACGGCTGAACCTCCAGTTCACGGGATTGCGGACGCGAGATGAACTCGCGCGGGCTGGCCCGCACGTCGTCGATCAGGGCCTGAAGCGAGCGGGTCGCCTCGTCGAGCTGCTGGATCGACTGCTGCAGTTGCGGCAGGCCGGTGGTGGCGAAGTCGCCCAGCGGCCGTTCCAGGCTGGTCGCGGAACGGTTGATCGAAGCCACGGCCTCGCGGGCCTCCTCGGCGGCGGCGTTGACGTTGGCCACGGCCTTCGCCCCATCGCCCTCGACGACCCGGCGGGTGCTGATGGCCAGTTGCTCGTACTCGCCGACGGCGGCGTTGGCGCGGGTCAGCGCCTGCTCCAGCTGCTCCAGCATGCCCTTGCGGGCTTCCAGTTCGGTGGTCAGGGACTCGATGTTCTTCAGGCTGGTCGAGAAGCTGCGCACATTGTCGTCGGACAGCACGCGGTTGATCCGGTTCAGCGCGTCCACCGTCTGGGCCAGCACCGTGCCCGAGCCGCTCAGCAGCTCGGCGATCGGCGACGGCTGGCTCTGGATCACCGGCACCGAATTGGCCGCGTACTGTTCCTTCAGCTTGGCGCTGTTGGGGTCGCCCGCCGTGATCTGGATATAGTTCAGCCCGGTGATGCCCTGCGGCTCCAGCTGGGCGCGGCTGGTCACGCGCACCGGGGTGGTGGCGTCCACCCGGATGCGGGCGATGACCTGGTCGCCCTTGTTCGGGTCCAGCTTCAGGTCGGTGACCTCGCCGACGCGGATGCCGTTGAAATGCACCTCGCCGCCCTCCGACAGCCCACGCACGGGGCCGTAGAAGACGATGTCATAGAGATCATAGTCGCTGTTGAACTGCAGGCGGGCCAGCCAGATCGTGAACACGGCCAGCGCCGCCAGAAGGGCGATGGTGGCGATGCCGACGGCGGCGTAATGAGCGTCTCTTTCCATATTCCCGCTCTCCTCAAGCGGCCCTGTCGGCCGCGCGACCGCGCGGCCCCAGGAAGTATTCCCTGATCCAGGGATGGTCGGATTTCTCCAACTCCTGGACCGTGGCCTTGGCGACCACATGTTTGTCGGCGAGCACCGCAACCTTGTCGGTGATGGCGTAGAGGCTGTCGAGGTCGTGGGTGATCATGAACACCGTCAGCCCCAGATCGTTCGACAGCTGGCGGATCAGATCGTCGAAGGCGGCGGCGCCGATGGGGTCCAGCCCGGCCGTCGGCTCGTCCAGGAACAGCAGCTCCGGGTCCAGCGCCAGCGCGCGGGCCAGGCCGACCCGCTTGCGCATGCCGCCCGACAGCTCGGCGGGCTTCAGATGGTGCGATTCCGGCCCCAGCCCGACCATGGCGATCTTCATCTCAGCCAGTTCGCGGATCACCTCGCGCGACAGGTGGGTGTGCTCGACCAGGGGCGAGGCCACGTTGTCCAGCACGCTGAGCGACGAGAACAGGGCCCCCTGCTGAAACAGGATGCCGGTGCGGCGCTCGACGTCGGCCTCCTGCGCCTTGGTCAGCGTCGCGCGGTCGTGGCCCAGGATGCTGACCGTGCCGCCCTCGGGCTCCTTCAGGCCGATGATGGTGTTCAGCAGCACCGTCTTGCCGGTGCCCGAGCCGCCGACCACGCCCAGGACCTCGCCCCGCTCCACGTCGAGGTCGAGGTTCTCGTGGATCGTGCGGTCGCCGAACTGGCTCAGCAGTCCGCGCACCTCGATGAGCTTTTCCGGCGCGCCGGTCTGGGAAGCCGTCACAGGTTCAGCTCCAGGAAGATCAGGGCGAAGACGGCGTCCAGCGAGATGATGGCGAAGATGGCCTGCACCACCGCCGCGGTCACCCGGCGGCCGAGGCTTTCGACATCGCCCGCCACGGCCATGCCCTGCCGGCAGCCGATGGCCGCGATGACGATGGCGAAGACCGGCGCCTTGACCATGCCGACCATCAGATGGGTGCCCATCATCGGATCCTCGCTGATGCGCTGGACGAAGAAGGCCGGGCCGTAGCTGAGCTGGCTCCACGTCACCAGCAGGCCGCCAAGGAGGCCCGCGAGCATGCCGACGAAGGTCAGGATGGGCAGCATCACGATCATTGAGGCCAGACGCGGAATGACCAGCGCCTGGAAGGGGTTCACCCCCATCACCTGCATGGCATCGACCTCCTGGTTCATCCGCATCGAGCCGATCTCGGCCGCGAAGGAGGAGGCGGAGCGGCCCGCCAGCAGGATGGCCGTGATCAGCACCGCCAGTTCGCGCAGGGTCGCCACCGCGACCAGCTGGACCGTGAACACCCCGGCCCCGAACTGGGTCAGCAGGTTGGCGCCGAGGAAGGCGATGACGGCGCCGATGAAGAAGTTGGTGACCGCCACGATCGGGATGGCGTCCAGCCCGGCGCGCTCGCCCTGGCTGAACCAGGCGGGCCAGCGGATCTTGTCCCAGTGCTTGGCCGTCGAACCCGTGGCGGTGACCAGCCGTCCGAGGAAGGCCATCGAAAGGGTCGCCTCGGCCAGGATGTCGTGCATCCCGCGCCCGATCTTGGCGAAGGTCCGGATCCAGCCCGGCGACCGCTTCGGCGGCCCGGCGCTGTCGCGCTCCAGCTTCTCGACCATGGCGTAGGTGCGCCCGACCTCCGGACGCTCGGCCCAAGCCGATGCGGGCAGTTGGGCATGCCCGGCCTGAATGATCGCCAGCGCCCCGGCGGTGTCGAACCGGCCCAGATCCGTCAGGTCCACTGACGTGATCTCGCGGCCCTTCAGCCCGTCGTCCAGCCGGCGCGAGATGCGGCCCAGCTCGGTCGCCGTCCAGTCGCCGGTCAGACGCAGGGTCAGACCCGGTCCGCCGTCGTCGATCTGGAAATCCGCTGCGGCCATGCCCCTACCTAAATCGCCCCGTGGCGCTTGCCTATGCCTGCTCTACGGCAAAGCTGCGGCGCCCATCATAACGCCACGCGGCCGTATTCGTTCAGCCACGCTTTCAAACGTTTACGCCTCAGAGCAGGCCGCGGACCTTTTTCAGGTCGGCCACGAAGCGCTCCCGCTCCTTCGCCACCGCCTCGCGGTCGGGAATCCGCAGCAGATAGGAAGGGTGGACCGTCAGAAGAGCGGTCGCGTCGTGCAGCGGCATAGGCCGCCCCCGCTCCGTGGTCACGGCCACCTTTCGGCCCAGCACGCCCAGCGCCGCCGTCCCGCCCAGCGTCAGGATCACCCTGGGCCTCACCAGCCGCCGCTCGGCGTCCAGCCACCACCGGCAGGCGCTCACCTCGCTGACCGCCGGCGTCTTGTGGATGCGCCGCTTGCCGCGGGGCTCGTGCTTGAAATGCTTCACGGCGTTGGTGACGAAGACGTCGTCGCGATCAATCCCCGCCTCCTCCAGCGCGGCGTCCAGCACCTGCCCCGCCGGGCCGACGAAGGGCCGCCCGGCCAGGTCCTCCTGATCCCCCGGCTGTTCGCCCACGATCATCAGCTTCGCCCGCTTCGGCCCCTGCCCGCACACCCCCTGCGTCGCATCCCGCCACAGCGGACAACGGCGGCAGGCCTGCACTGCATGGCCCAGCTCTTCGAGATCGGACGGGACGAAGCCCTCCTCGAAGGCATGATCTCGGTTCATCCGCGACAGCGTCTTGGCCAGGCGGACGTTGGGTTCGGGAGCGGGCGCGGCGACCATGGCGTCTGTCCGAACCGACGCCGCGGCCACCAGTTCCGGGATCAGCGCCGCCTCCGGCAGATTGGCCCAGTACCGCTTGGGCATCTCCCCCTGCATGGTCCTGGTCTTCAGCCGCGCCGGATTGAAGGTCGAGGCGTAGTAGGTCTTCCAGAACTCCTCGACCTCGTCCTCGGCCGGCGCCATGTCCCGGGTGGCGGGCGGACCATAGGTCAGGGCCTGCGTATCCCAGAAGGCCGAGCCGTCGGGCGTCAGTATCGACCAGCGCATGGACGAGAAGCGCCGGGCGAAGAAGGGCGCGGTCTTCTCCACCACCCGATGCGCCGGCTCAAACCAGGCGACCCAGGCCTCTCCCCGGTCGTCCTCGGCCAGCCGGAAGCGGACGAAGGCCTTCATCTTGTGGCTGGCCCGGCTGACGTTCTTGGCCCGCTCGAAGGCGTCGGCGACGTCGCGGTCGCTGACCACCTTCATCAGGTCCGGTTCGCGCTCCAGCCGCCACAGCAGCCGGTACAGCAGATCGAACCGGTCGGCGGACCGATGCAGGATGACGTTCCCGGCCAGATCGACGAAGGCGCGGGGAACCACAAATTCCCGCTCATCCCGAAGAAAGCCGGGATGAGCGGGAGCAAAAAGATCAGCCTGCGCCGCCCCGGTCACCTCGAACCGCGCATCCTCGGGCCGCACGCCCGCCGCGCGGAACGCCCGCGCCGCCTTGCGCCATCCCTCGAAGTCCGTCTCGCCCGCCAGGGCCGCGACGCGCATCAGAACAGGCTCATCTGCACGGGCTGCCGATCCGGCGCGATCCGGGCGCGCAGGTCGGCGGCGTCGGTCAGCCCGCCCGGCGTCCAGTCCAGGGTCACGATAAAGGGCCGCACCTTGTCGATGCCTCGACAGAGGCGCGCCACGTCTTCCAGCCGCAGGGTCCTGTAACGCCGTACCGAGATCATCCGGTCCACCGACTTCACCCCCAGGCCCGGCACGCGCAGCAGGCTCTCGCGGGGAGCGGTGTTCACATCGACCGGGAACTGCTCACGCCGGTTCAGGGCCCAGGCCAGTTTCGGATCGATGGCCAGGTCCAGCATCCCGTCCGTCGTCGCCTCTCCGATCTCGGGCGGCGAGAAGCCGTAGAACCGCATCAGCCAGTCGGCCTGGTACAGCCGGTGCTCGCGCATCAACGGCGGCTTCGACAGCGGCAGGCTGGAAGACGCGTCCGGAATCGGGCTGAAGGCGGAATAGTAGACCCGGCGCAGGCCGTAGCCGCCGTAGAGCGACGCCGACCGGTCGATGATCTCCGTGTCCGGCGCGCCGTCAGCGCCGATGATCAGCTGGGTCGACTGGCCCGCCGGCGCGAACTTCGGCGCCTTGACCCGCTCGCGCCGGCTTGGCTTGGCGGCTTCCACGCCCAGCCGCACCTGCCCCATCGCCTTCTTGATGACGCCGACGTCCTTCTGAGGCGCCAGCCGCCGCAGGGCCTCGTCGCGCGGCAGCTCGATATTGGCCGACAGCCGGTCGGCGTACAGCGCCGCCTCGGCGATCAGCCGCTCGTCCGCCTCGGGGATCAGCTTCAGGTGGATGTAGCCGCGGAAGTCGTGTTCCTCCCTCAGCGTCTTCGCCACCAGGACCAGCTGCTCCATCGTATAGTCGCCCGATCGAATGATGCCGGACGACAGGAACAGGCCCTCGATGTAGTTCCGCCGGTAGAAGCTCAGCGTCAGGTCCACGACCTCCCGCACATCGAACCGCGCCCGAGGCACGTTCGAGCTCGCCCGGTTGATGCAGTAGGCGCAGTCGTAGATGCAGAAATTGGTCAGCAGGATCTTGAGCAGGGACACGCACCGCCCGTCCGGGGTGTAGGCGTGACAGATGCCCATGCCCTCGGTCGAGCCGATCCCCTTGCCGCCGACGGAGTCGCGCTTCGACGTGCCCGAGGACGCGCAACTGGCGTCATACTTGGCCGCGTCGGCGAGGATGGAGAGCTTCTTACGGAGATCAAGTTGAGCCATTTGTTCACTCTATGTTCCATAGAGTGAACACCTGTCCAGCGTCGCCGTTGCGTAATTTTCCGCGTCAGCTCAGATAGTTGAGCAGCGAGACCTGCCGCAGCTGGCTGATCACCTGGGCCGAGGCCTGGATGGCGATCTGCGACAGCTGCAGGTCGGTCACCGCCTTGGCCATGTCGGCGTCGGTGCGGTTCGAGACCAGCTCATCCAGCGAGTCCAGCTGGGCCTTGTGGCTCTTCTCGACATTCTCGACCTGATTGGCCAGAGAACCGGTGGTCGCGGTCTTGTCGATCACGCCCTTGCTGGCCTGCTCAAGCCGCGCCAGCTGGGTCGTCAGGAACGTCTTCTGCGGCTCGGTGAGCTTGCCCGTCAGCGGTCCGGCGGCGCTGGTGTGATAGTTCTGGATGTCGCGCAGGATGCTCATGGCGTCGGTCCCGACCTCATTGGCCAGGAAGCCGGTCTCCAGGGTCGTGCCCTCGGCGACGCGGCTGGCGGTCTTCAGGCTGTCGTTGTGGAAGATCGAGGCCACGCTGGGCGCCGCGGCCAATTCCGACAGATTCGATACGTCCACCGGCGGGGTGTTCACCTGCGTCCCGGCGAACAGATAGCCGCCCTGGTGGCGCATGTTCAGCCCGCCGCGGATGGTCTGGAACTGGCCCTCCATCTCCAGCATCAGCGAGGTCGATGAGTCCGACGACAGGGCGTTGCCGATCGCCGTGCGCAAGGCGTCGACGCCGTCGCCGATCTGGGTCAGGGCGAGATCCTGGGTCGTCAGGCGGGCCGTCACCGCCTCGGCCGTGTCCATGAAGCCCTGGATGCGGCTCTGGGCGCCCTTGAGCGCCGTCAGGGTCTCGGACTGGCGGCCAAAGCCGGTCAGGTCAGTGGCGTTCTTCTGGGTCGAAACCCGCTCCTGGGCCTCGGCGGACCGAGTCTGGGCCGTCATCAGGTTCAGAAGGGCCGACTGGTAGTTTCCGAAGGTGGCGACGCGGGTCATCAGATCATCCCCAGAAGCGTATCGTACATGTCCTTGGCCGCCTGGATCAGGCGGGCCGAAGCGTTGAAGGCCTGCTGGTAGGTCGTCATCAGCACCAGCTCCTCATCCAGATTGACCCCCTCGTGGGCCGTCTGGCGTCCGACGGCCTCGGCGTAGAGCGCGCCCGACGAATCCTTGCGGTTCTTGGCGGCCGTGGCCTTGCCGCCGATATCGCCGGCCAGCTCCGAGGCGTAGCGCGAGACCGAGACCTGGCCGCCCGAGGAGCCGCCAGCCGGCTGGAAGTTGGCGGTCCGCTCGCCGGCGTCGGCCAGCAACAGCGCGCCGCGGCCGTCGCCCGCGCTGAGCGCCGGCGTCCCGGCCGCCGCGGACAGGTTCAGCTGCCCCAGCGCCAGCTTGGCGGGCCCCTGCCGGATGTCCGACCGCAGGGAGAAGCTGTCGGCGCGCGAGGTGCGGACGCCGGCGCCGATGCCGAACATCTCGGTCGCCGTGATCCCGGACGGAACCTGGCTGGTGTTGTCGTTCAGCACGCTCATCTTCAGCGGCGGATTGCCGACGGGCGTGAAGCTCATCGCGCCGTCCGCGCCGAGCGAGAACTTGCCGTAGGCGCCCACGCCCGTCGCGGGATCGTTGAGCGCATTGATCAGGTCGCCGACCGTGCCGCCGGGCGGCACCGCCACCTGGATGTCCCGGATCCGGGCGCCGGCCTCGTTGGCGAACCGGAAGGTCATCGTCTCGCCGGCGGTGAAGCCGTGCGGAGAGGCCGCGGTCATGCCGGTGTCGTACAGAGCCGGACGATCCGCCGAGATCAGGTCGTTCAGGCCGAAGTAGTGGGAGAAGCCCCGGCCGGCCTTGCTCGACGGCGTCGTCGGATCGTCGGCGATGGCGACGCCGTTGGCGGCGTTGCTGGCCACGATCGACAGCTTGCCGTCGATGAACTGGGCCGAGGCGGCGCCGCCCAGCTGGGTGTTCAGGGTCGCCAGGAAGGTTGTCGGATCGGCGGCGACGCCGTTCACCGTCATGGTCGCACCGCTGAAGACGATGTCGACCCGCTGCTGGATCACTCCGGCGGCGTTGGTGACGGCGATGGTCGTCCGCCCGTTGAAGCCGGCGATGGCGCTTTCGAGCGACTGGCCCACATTGCGGCCGTCCAGCCGGTTCGGCGGCGGCATGGCCGTGTTGGCGTTGTGGGCGCGGTTCAGCTCGTCGGCGACATGGGTGATCAGCTCGGCCAGCCGACTGGCGGCGGCGGGTGCCTCGACGTCGCGCAGTTCGACCAGGCCCTTGATTTCGCCCGAGGTCACATTGTCCAGCAGCGACTGCTTGCTTCCGCCCGGCTCGGTGATCCAGATGTCGTTGAAATTGGTCTCGCCGGTCACCGTGCCCGCGCGCGTGTAGGAAAGGGTCGCCGCGCCCTCCCCGGCCAGCATGGCGCCGCTGCCGGTCCGGATCGACACGCCGCCGATGGTGCGCGCCGTGACGCGAACGTCCATGACCTCGGCCAGCTGGCCGATCAGGGCCGCCTGCGCGGTCTCCGCGCCCGAGGCGTCGCCGTTGACGACCTTCGCCCGGGTGATCTCGACGTTCAGCGCCTCGATCTGCTGGAGCAGGTTGTTGGCGTTCTCGACCGCGCTCTGGATGCGGCCGTCCGCGTCTTCCCGGACCGCCTGGATCTGCTTGGCGATCCGCGTGGCCTCGTCGAACAGCGCCTGGGTCTTGAACAGGGCGTCCTGGCGGCGGGGCGAGGAGGTCGGATCCTCGGCGCTGGAGGCGAAGGCGGCGAAGACGCCGTCCACCTGGCCGAAGAAGCTGCTCTTCCCGCCCGGGTCGCCGAACATCGACTGGATGCGGTCGTACAGTTCGTACTTCACGCCCTGACGCGCCGCCTCGGCGCCGGCGCTGAGGCTGGCCGCCTGCAGGAAGCGGTCGGTGGCCAGGCGGATGCGCGTGACTTCCACGCCGCTGCCGACGCCCTGGCTGGACCGGGAGACCTGGTCGGCGATCTTGCGGACATAGCCGGGCGTGTTGACGTTCGAAACGTTGTCCGAGACCACCCGCAGCTGGGTCTGGGCGGCGATCAGACCCGAATTGGCGTTGTTCAGGATGCTGGTCACCGACATGCGCGGACCTCCATCGAACGGGCGCCCGGCAAGGTCTGCCAGCCGCCGCGCCCTTTTTGCCCGGCAGCGCATTCGCGCACCCCGGCCAACTCATTGAATTTACGCAGCATCGCGTTTCGCGTCTGTGTCATGACGTTCGGGAGGCGCAAACAGCGGGCCATCGCGATCCAGCTCCGGGAGCGGCTGGCGGCGCTGGGCAAGATTGGTCGGCACGCGGCAAGTTTGGACCGCTCTCACGGCGCCGCCGACGCAGGGCGGCGCGACCACAGTTCAATAAAATCAGCTACTTATTGCCGATTTCACGATGGCCCGCGATTTGCGCCTGAGGTTTCGAATGTTCGGCGCAGCAGGCGCCCCCGCCATCCACCTCGGCCACCGCCGCCCCGGACCCCATGTCGACTGCATCCGCACTGCTGTCCATGATCGCGCCCGCCGCGCCGACGACCTCGCAAGGGTCGGCGGCCGTCGACGCGTCGGCGTTCGAGGGCCTGCTGGCGTCGATGCTGGGCGGGGACGTAGATGAAGGTCTGGCCGAGACGCCGCCGGCGCCCGAACAACCCGACCCCGCGGCTTCGGCCCTGGCGGGCTCGTCGGGTGTTCCGATGCCCTCGCCCCCGCAGCCCCTGCTGCAGATCAATGCGGCGGCCTTGTCGGTCGTCGCGAGCGAGCCCGCGATCGAGGCGGCTGAAGGCGACACGGCTCCCGCCGCGCCCGCCCCCGTCGCCACTGAAGACGCCCTCCCGGCGGTCGAACCCGTGTCCGCCGAACCGGCCATCGAGGCGCCCGCGGCGGACGCCCCCACGACGGAAGCTTCCGTCATCGCGGCCCCGCTCCCCGCTGCGGCCATGCCCGCGCCCGTGGTTGACGCGTCTCCGGACGCCGAGGCGGCCCCAATCCCGGCTCCGGCTCCGATCCCGGCTCAGGCCGCCGCTCAGCCGATCGCGGTCGAGGCCCCGCCCGTTGCCGAGCCTGTCGCTGATCCCCTCGCGCCGCTCGCTCCCGCCGCACCGGCGCCGAAGGCCGAGGCTTCGCCGGCGACCACGCCCCTGCCTGTCGAAAAGACTCCGACCACCAAGGCGGCCGAGGCCGGTCCGCAGGTCCGTCCCGCGGTGAAGGCCGATCAATCCGACGCGCCTGAGGTCCGGCCGCCCGCTCCGGCCCAGCCGGAAACCAAGACGGCGACGACGCAACCGCTGACCCAGCCTCCGGCGCCGCCGGTCACGGCCGGTCAGACGCCGTCGGTCATGACGCCGGTCCGTCGCCCGGTCAGCGACATGGAACAGGCGCGGCTGGACGACAGCGCGATGGTCGAGGTCGCCCGCCCGCAGGGCGAGACGCCGTCCCGCACGATCTCCGCCACGCCGACACCGGACGTCTCGCAGCCCGCGCCGACGGCAGCCGGCAAGGCGACCCCGGAGCCGCTAACGCAGCCTGTGGCCTCCGCCTCCGCCTCGACCCAGGATGAGGTCGCGGCGCCCGCCGAAACCGCGAAGCCGTCCGGCGTGACGGATGCGGCTGACGTCGCGCAGCCGCCGGTTCCGGACGCCGAGCCCAAGAGCGCCGAGACGCCGCGCCCGGTCGAGACGCCGTCCCCGCGTCCGCAGACCGAGCGAGCTTCGCGGTCGGTGGAAACCAACGCCGCCGTGGACACCGCCGCTCCGTCCACGCCTGTGACGACCACGCCGCAGGCCTCCGCCGCGGCCACGCCGAACCCGGCCGTCGCGCCGGCGTCCGCCTCGGCCGCGTCGAAGACGATCGAAGCGCCCGCGATCGAGAAGGCCGAAGGCAACGCCGCCGCCGAGGTTCCGGTCGATGCGACCGCTCCCGAAGCCGCGCCGTCGGCCCAGACCGCCCATGCCGCCCGCGAGGCCCTGGGGTCGAGCCTGTCACGCGCGGCGATCGAAGCCACCGCCCAGATCGCCGCCCAGATTCAGAGGAAACTGGACGGACGTTCGACCCGTTTCGAGATGTCGCTGACGCCCGATGAGCTGGGCCGGGTCGACATCAAGCTGGACATCGACGCCGAGGGCCGTCTGGCCGCGCGTCTGGCCTTCGACAACCCGGCCGCCGCCACGGACCTGAGGGGCCGGGTCGACGACCTGCGCCGTCAGCTGGAGCAGCAGGGCTTCCACCTGGCGGACGACGCCTTTGAGTTCACCCAGCGCGACAGCGGCTCCAGCTTCTTTGATCGCGGACAGGATGCCTCCCAGGGCCAGGACCGGGGTCAATCCCGCGCCTTCGCCGCCGCCGCCCGCCTGAACACCGAAGCCGACGCCGTCGCCCAGCCCCCTCGCTGGCAGGCGCTGTCTCTCACGCCCGCGGGCGTGGATATGAAGGTCTGATCGATGGTTGACTCCGTCTCCGCTCCCGACGCCTCCGGCCGGATCAACTCCGGCTCGAAGAGCCTGGCCTCGAACTTCGAGACCTTCCTGACCCTGCTGACCACGCAGCTACGCAATCAGGACCCGCTGTCGCCGGTCGACTCCAACGAGTTCACCGCCCAGCTGACGCAGATGGCCGGGGTGGAGCAGCAACTGCTGACCAACGACCTGCTGACCAGCCTGCTGAAGGCCCAGTCCGCGGGCGGCCTGGACAACGCCTCCAACTACATCGGCAAGCAGGTCACCGCCGCCTGGTCCGCCACTTCGCTGGAAGACGGCAAGGCGACCTGGTCCTACGAGCTGGGCGGCACGGCCGCGGACGTGAAGCTGCAGGTGCTCGACAAGAACGGCAAGGTCGTCTGGGAAGGCAAGGCGCCCGAGAAGGGCATCGGCGTCCACGACTTCACCTGGGACGGCAAGATGACCGGCGGCGACACCGCCGAAAACGGCGGCGTCTACACGCTGAAGGTCACCGCCACCAACGCCAACGGCGGCAAGGTCGACAGCCAGACCCTGATCCGCGGCCGCGTCACCGGCGTCGAGATGTACGACGGCGCGCCGTACCTGGTGATCGGCGACTCCATCCTTCCGCTTTCGACCGTGATCTCGCTGAACGAGATCCGCGCACAAGCTGACAACGACGATGCGGAGAATCCGCCCGTCCCTGACGAGGAGGTGGCCGCATGACGCGCTCCGCCGCCTTCCCGAAAACTTCCCTTCAAGGAGCGTAATCCATGAGCCTGAACAGCGCTATGCTGGCCGGCGTGTCCGGCCTCGCCGCCAACTCCACCGCCCTGGCCGCGATTTCCCAGAACATCGCGAACGTCAACACCGTCGGCTACAAGCGGACGAACGCCGAGTTCCAGACCCTGGTCAACAGCCAGACCCGCGCCGGCGGCAGCTATTCGGCCGGCGGCGTGATGGCCAACGCCCGTTCGTTCATCAGCCAAGAAGGTCAGCTGCAACGCACGACCGAGGCGACCGACCTGTCCATCAACGGCCAGGGCTTCTTCGTCACCACCACCCAGGCCGAGGGCGTCGGCGCCACCGACACCCGCCTGTTCACCCGCGCCGGCGCCTTCCGCGTCGACAACATGGGCTACCTGAAGAACAGCGCCGGCCTGTACCTGCAAGGCTGGCCGGTGGATTCGAACGGCGAGATCGCCACCGATCCTTCGGACCTGTCGCGCCTGCGCTCGATCAACATCGGTTCGGTCGGCGGCACGGCCGAGCCGACCACCCGCGTCCAGATCAACGCCAACCTGCGTTCGACCCAGGACGTGTCGTCGGCCGCCGGCGCCAACGCCTACCCCAACGTCCAGGACGCCGCGGTGCCGCCGGTCGGCCACAACATGTCGGTCTCCTACAAGCGGACCGGCGCCGGCACCTATGACGTGACCATTAAGACCGGCATCACCAACATCACCGGCACGGCGACCTATAACGCCGCGGGCGTCCTGACCGGCTTCACGCCGACGGCCGGCGCCAACGGCTCGGCCACCGCCAACGCCACGGCGGTGACCATCACCCCAACCAGCGGCACGCCTCCGGTCGCCGGCACGCCCTTCGCCATCAACTTCGCCGACATCGGCATGGCCAACGACGGCATCGCCAAGACCAAGTACGACCCGTCCGTCAACTCGATGGCGATGTATAACGCGGACGACGACAACCCCGTCGGCGTGAAGCCCGACTTCAAGATGAACATCCCGGTTTCGGACTCCAAGGGCGGCCAGCGCAATCTGGAAATCCGCTTCCTGAAGAGCGCCGAGCCGAACCAGTGGTACGCCGAAGTCGTCTCGGTCCCGGCCGGCGACGTCGTCACCGGCGCCCCCTTCTCGAACGGTCAGATCAAGACCGGCCTGATCGCCTTCACCCCCTCGGGCCGCCTCGACGTCGAGACGATGCAGGGCTGGCCGGCGGGCAAGGGTCTGTTCGACGACCCGACCCAGGCCTCGCTCAGCTTCCTGGAATCGGACCCGAACAACACGATCGATCCGAACGACCCGCTGGACAACGGCAAGGTCAAATGGGCCGACGGCCTGGGCATCGCCGCCCAGACGGTGACTCTGGACCTGAACACCTCGGCCGGCGGCCTCAGCCAGCTGAACACCGCCTCGGTGGTGCAATCGACCGTCACCAACGGCACGGCCTTCGGCAATCTGAGCGAAATCACCATCGATGAAGGCGGCTTCGTCACCGCCATCTTCGACAACGGCGTCATGCGCCGGATCGCCCAGGTCGCGGTCGCCACCTTCCCGAGCCCCGACAGCCTGAAGGAAGTCAGCGGCAACGCCTACTCCGTCAGCCTGGAGTCCGGCACCTTCAACCTGAAGGCCGCGGGCACGGGCGGCGCGGGCACCCTGGCGTCCCAGCAGCTGGAATCCTCGACCGTCGATCTGTCGGCCGAGTTCACCGGCCTGATCACCACCCAGCGCGCCTACTCCGCCTCGTCCAAGATCATCACGACCGCGGATGAGATGCTCGCCGAGTTGATCAACATCAAACGCTGATACGCAGGTAACTGACGGTTAGTCTCAATGAAGACTTCGTTGAATATTGGGGGGGTGGGCGGAAGGGATTTTATCCTTTCCTTCACCACGACGCTTAAACGGCCCTTAGCGGCCGCGCGCTACCTTGCACGCTCAATGGTGGTGGTGAATGAGGCATAAGCCCATGTTGCAAGAGCGACGCCTTAATAATCGAGGCGAACAATACGTGGTCGGACCGACCGGCACGCCGCTTACGCTGCGTGACCTGCCGCCGGCCAATACGGATCGCTGGGTGATCCGTCGCAAGGCCGAGGTCGTCGCCGCCGTACGCGGGGGTCTGATCAGCCTTGAGGACGCGCTGGCCCGCTATCGTCTCACGGCGGAAGAGTTCATCGCCTGGCAGAAGGCGATCGACAAATGGGGCATGCAAGGTCTGCGGACCACGCGCATCCAGCACTATCGCGGATAAGACGTCTCCCCGCGTAACGCCTGCAGCGGCCGCCCCGGAAACGGGGCGGTCGTTGTCGTTTCAGGCCCCGGCCTCGAAATTGCACCCCTCATGTACTATCTGGCGCCCATGAGTTTCGCCGAGGACATCTGCCCCGTTCCGAACATCGCCCCCATGGCCTCGCCGCAGGACATGGACGCGGCGATCGAGAGCGCGCGCCTGGCGGTCGGCCTGCCGGTCGGATCGCGCGTGGTGGCGGCCATGTCTGGCGGCGTGGATTCCACCGTTGTCGCGGGCCTCCTGCACAAGGCGGGCTATGACGTCGTCGGCGTGACGCTGCAGCTCTACGACCACGGCGCGGCCCTGAAGAAGAAGGGCGCCTGCTGCGCGGGTCAGGACATCCACGACGCCCGGCTGGCGGCCGAGACCCTGGGCATCCCCCACTACGTCCTCGACTACGAGAGCCGTTTCCGCGACGCCGTGATCGACCAGTTCGCCGACTCCTATCTGGCGGGCCAGACGCCGGTGCCGTGCATCCGCTGCAATCAGACGGTCAAGTTCCGCGACCTGCTGGACGTCGCCCGCGACCTGGGCGCCGAGGCCATGGCCACCGGCCACTATGTCCGCCGCGCCGTCGGCGCCGACGGCCGGGCGCAGATGCGCAAGGCCATCGACCACTCGCGCGACCAGTCCTACTTCCTGTTCGCCACCACGCCTCAGCAGCTCGACTATCTGCGCTTCCCCCTGGCCGATCTGGAAAAGCCCCAGGTCCGGGGCGTCGCCCTGGAGCTCGGCCTGCGCATCGCCGCCAAGCCGGACAGCCAGGACATCTGCTTCGTCCCCAACGGCGACTACCGCACCCTCATCGACAAGCTGCGCCCGCAGGGCCGCGAGGCCGGCGAGATCGTGCACATGGACGGCCGCGTGCTGGGGAACCACTCGGGCATCACCGACTACACCATCGGTCAACGCCGCGGCCTGAACGTCGCCGTGGGCGAGCCCCTGTTCGTGACCAAGCTGGATCCGGCCAAGCGCCACGTCATCGTCGGCCCGCGCGAGGCCCTGCTGACCGCCTCCCTGACGCTGGACGAGACCAACTGGCTGGGCGACGAGGCCTCCATCGAGGCGGCGGCCGAGGCCGGCGCGCCGGTGCTGGCCCGCGTCCGCTCGACCCGCCCGCCCTCGCCTGCCCGCCTGGCGCTGGTCGACGGCGTCGTCTCGCTGGTGTTCGCCGCGGGCGAGGAAGGCGTCGCCCCCGGCCAGGCTTGCGCCCTGTACGATCCGGCCGATCCCGACCGGCTGCTGGGCGGCGGCTTCATCAAGACGACCGCCGCCGTTGTCTGACCCTTCGGACGACGCCCTCGCCCTGGCCCGCCGCCACGGCCTGCCGGTCGAGATGCTGTACCTGCGAGAGGAATACCCCCGCGACCGCTGGGCCGAACCGGGCCTCGACCAGACCGCCGCCTTCTGGCTGCAGATGCACGGCTCCTTCCGCGGCCATCAGGGTCATATGGACGGGCTGGTCAGCCAGTGGCGGGCGGGCGGCGACATTCGCGTGCTGCACCGTCAGCTGATCCCGGCGCTGCAATCCTTCCTGCAGCACCTGGACGGCCACCACCGGATCGAAAGCAGCCAGTATTTCCCGATGATGCGCGAGATCGAGCCGAAGATCGGCCACGGCATCGACCTGCTGGACCGCGATCACGACGTCATCCACGGCCAGCTCGAAACCCTGTTCCAGTCGGGCCTCGCCTTCCATCAGGCGGTCTCGTCCAACGCCGCCGACGCCGCCGACCGGGCCGCGCGGCTGGGCGACGCCATCGACGCGATCGCCCCATCCCTGCTGCGCCATCTGGAGGACGAGGAGGACATCGTCATCCCTCTGATCCAGCTGCGCGGCCTGCCACACTGAGTTTTTCGGGCTGGCCTTCCGACGAAGCTTCGGATATCAGCGCCCTCCCGAAAACGAGACGACCCATGTTCGCCTGTTACGCCACCTCGCAGCTGCCCATGCAGCTCGACCGGAATCCGGTCGAGGGCAAGGGCGTGTGCGCGGAGGGTGTCTAGGAGAACGACAGGGCCAGATCGGCTTCGGTTTTCAAGCAACCCCTCCCGCCAACCGGCAGGAGGGGTTTCTTGTATCCGCAAGAGCTCTCCCGCCGGTCCGGAAGGACAACGAGGAAAGGAGAGACCATGCGCGACTATGACGTGATCGACAGCCCGGGCGCGCCCATCAAGGCGTGGACCCGCGGCGTGCCGATCGAGGACGCCGCGCTCAAGCAGCTGAAGAACGTGGCGTCGCTGCCGTTCATCCACAAACACGTCGCGGTCATGCCCGACGTGCACTGGGGCATGGGCGCGACCGTGGGGTCGGTGATCCCGACCGTGGGGGCCATCATCCCGGCCGCCGTGGGCGTGGACATCGGCTGCGGCATGATGGCGGTGCGGACCTCGATCCGCGCCGAACACCTGCCGGACGACCTGTCGGGCATCCGCTCCGCCATCGAGGCGGCCGTCCCGCACGGCCGCACCGACAACGGCGGGCGCAACGACAAGGGCGCCTGGGCGAGCGAGCCCCCGGCCTCTGCCGTCACCCGCTGGACCGACCTCAAGGCCGGCTATGACGCCGTGGTGGAAAAGCACCCCAAGGCGGCGCACCACCGGGGCTTCGGCCACCTGGGCACGCTGGGCACGGGCAACCACTTCATCGAGCTCTGCCTCGACGAGGCGGGGGACGTGTGGGTGATGCTGCACTCCGGCTCTCGGGGCGTGGGCAACCGCTTCGGGACCTACTTCATCGAGCGGGCGAAGCATGAAGCGCGTCGCTGGTTCCTGAACCTGCCGGATCAGGACCTAGCCTACTTCCCGGAAGGGTCGGAGGGCTTCATCGACTACGTCCGGGCGGTGTCCTGGGCCCAGAGGTACGCCCGGGCCAACCGCGAGGTGATGATGGACAGTGTCCTGAACGTGCTCCGCGCGTTCTGGCCGGATCTGGAGACGACGCAGGAGGCGGTGAACTGCCACCACAACTACGTCTCGAAGGAGCGCCACTTCGGCAAGGACGTGTTCCTGACCCGGAAGGGCGCGGTGTCGGCCAAGCTGGACGAACTGGGCATCATCCCCGGCTCGATGGGGGCCAAGTCCTTCATCGTGCGCGGCAAGGGCAATGCGGAAAGCTTCTGCACCTGCTCGCACGGCGCCGGTCGGGCCATGAGCCGGACCGAGGCCAAGCGCCGCTTCACGGTGGAAGACCACGTCCGCGCCACCCAGGGCGTCGAGTGCCGCAAGGACGCGGACGTGATCGACGAAACGCCGATGGCCTACAAGGACATCGACGCCGTGATCGCGGCCCAGTCCGAGCTGATCGAAGTCGTGCACACCCTGCGGCAAGTGGTGTGCGTGAAGGGATGACGGAGGCCGGTCGTGCGCAAGCGCGGCCGGCTTTCGTCGTTCAGGCTCTCGGCGCCCGCGAGGCCAGCACCTTGCGAAGCTGACGCCCGACCGCCAGCGGCCGCCCGTCCTGAGCCCAGGCCGTCGCGTCCTCGACCGTCCAGCCGCCGTGGCTGTCGCGTGAGACGAACTCGAAATAGGTCCAGCCGTCCGGCGCCGCGTCCTCGGGGACCGGGCCGAAGAAGTCGTAGCGCAGGTCGGCGGTGGCCGAGACCGCGGGCGGCGGCGGCAGCATGGTCCAGTAGACCGGGAAGGTGGCGTCCAGCAGGAAGGCCAGCCGGGCCTCGTCCAGCGGCTTGCCGTCGACGGTGCGCATCCATACGCCCATCCGGTCGGTCTCATTCTTGCCGAACAGCTGGATGCCGCCGACGAAGCGGTGCTCCACATGGCGGATGAAGTGCGGGCCGAACTGCGGATCCATCGGCGTCAGCGGCTGCTCCAGCAGCGGCGGCGGGGTGATGGAGGCGGCGCGCAGCTCCGGCCCGTCGCCGGGCTGGCCGAAGGTGATCAGGCCGCTCATCGCCAGCCGGTCGCCCTGCCCCGCCCGCACCGAAGCGTAGGCCGCCGAACGGCCGCCGCGCAGCAGCTCGCTGGTGATGGTCAGCGGCTCGAACCTGGCCCCGATCAGGAACTGGGTCGCCACCGTGCGCAGCGGCGCCGTGATCCCCAGCGTCTCGCGCGCCGCCTTGGCCGCCAGCGCCGCCATCAGCCCGCCGAAGGGCGAGCCCTTCTCGGCCGGCCACGCCGTCGGCGCATTGGAGAATGAGCCGGTCATCGGCGCGATCAGGCCGCCCTGTCCGTCCTCGGTCAGGGTCAGGGCTTCGTCGAGGGTCTGGTGCGTCATGCGATCGGTCTATCGGCAGGAAAGAGCGGGCGGAAGACTGGAATCTTCCGCCCGGAAGTCGAGGGATAAGGATACGTCTGGCATGCGCCGGAACGTGTCCGTAGCCAAACAAGACTGACCTAGTGGGTTCAGATTGGCAACCCTCTTGCAAATCGCCTGACGCGGCGTCACCTTTGCGTCATGGGACGCACAGCCGACTACTCTCGCCAGAGCTGCACCGTCGCCGCCACCCTCGAGGTGATCGGCGACCCGTGGACGATGCTGGTCATCCGCGACGCCTTCAACGGCGTCAGCCGCTTCGAACAGTGGCAGGAGCGTCTCGGCGTCGCCCGCAACGTGCTGGCCGCCCGGCTCAAGACCCTGGTGCAGCACGGCGTGCTGGAGCCCCGCCTCTATTCCGAACGCCCGCCGCGCAACGAGTACGTCCTGACCGCCAAGGGCAAGGACCTGTACGGTGTGCTGGTCACCCTGCACGCCTGGGGCGCCAAGCATGTCTACGGCGAGGAGAACGCCGGCCTGACCATGGTCCACAAGGAATGCGGCCACGACCTGTCGCCCCGCATCGCCTGCGGCCACTGCAACGAGATCGTGCGTCCCCGCGACATCCAGCTGATCCACGACCGCAGCCGCATGACCGTCGGCGAGGTCATGCCCGCCAAGGACGAGGCGGCCTGACGGCCGCCGCCTTTCACTGACGCGGCGTCGGAGGCATCCTCCGCGCCATGACCGACTCACACGCCGACGGCCGCTGCGGCTGGTGCGGAACCGCCGACCCGCTCTACATCGCCTATCACGACGAGGAATGGGGCGTGCCCGAGTACGACGCCCGCGACCTGTGGGAGAAGCTGGTGCTGGACGGCTTCCAGGCCGGGCTGGCGTGGATCACCATCCTGAGGAAGCGCGAAGGCCTGCGCGACGCCTTCCACGGCTTCGATCCCGAGATCGTCGCCCGCTACGGCGAGGACGACATCCAGCGCCTGCTGGGCGACGCCCGCATCATCCGCTCGCGCGCCAAGATCAACGCCGCCATCCGCGGCGCGCAGATCTGGCTGGAGATGCGCGACAATGGCGAAGACTTCTCCGCCTGGCTCTGGTCCTTCGTCGGCGGGTCGCCGATCCAGACCGAGTGGGCCGATTTCCGTGACGCGCCGACCCAGACCGAAGCGTCCTTCGCCATGGCCAAGGCGCTGAAGAAGCGCGGCTTCAACTTCTGCGGCCCGGTGATCGTCTACGCCTTCATGCAGGCCGTAGGCATGGTCAACGATCACCAGACGATCTGCTTCCGTCACGCCCAGGTTCGTGCGATGCCCCGCCCGTGAGTTCTGACCGCACCTTCCCGACCCTGGCGCTCGAGACCCTGCTGGCCCAATCCAGCGGCGGCCTGGTTTGCGGCGTGGACGAGGCCGGGCGCGGACCCTGGGCCGGTCCCGTCTCGGCGGCGGCGGTGATCCTGAACCCCGACGACCTCCCCGAAGGCATGGACGACTCCAAGGTCCTGACTGAAAAGCGCCGCGCGGCGCTGGAGCCCCAGATCAAGGCCCGGGCGCTGGCCTGGGGCGTCGGCTTCGCCTCGGCGCGCGAGATCGAGGAGCTGAACATCATCGGCGCCACCGGCCTGGCCATGTGCCGGGCCATCGAGGCCATGGCGATCCCGCCGGTCGCGGCGCTGGTCGACGGCAACTACCGCTTCAAGCTGCCCTGCCCGATCCAGACCGTCGTTGGCGGCGACGGCCTCAGCCTGTCCATCGCGGCGGCGTCGATCCTGGCCAAGACGGCGCGGGACCGGGTGATGATCGAGCTTGATACGCTCTATCCCGCCTACGGGTTCGCACGGCACAAGGGCTACAACGCGCCGATCCACTCTGAAGCGCTGCAGACCCACGGCCCCTGCCCCGAACACCGGCGCAGCTGGGGTCCGGTGAAGGCTCTGCTGGAAAGCTAAACTCTAGATCTGCAGCGCCCCGCCCAGCAGGGCGCCCATCAGCGCGGCCACGACTCCGCCGCCGACGATCACGGCCCAGCCGGGGATGGCGCGAACCATGTCGCCGACCGTCGGCTCGGGTACGACCGGCGCGTCGTTGGCGATCTCGGTGCGGAAACGGGCGGCGGTGGGCGGTTTCCACGCCACCGCCTCGAAGGCGTCAGCGGCCCGGCCATAGGCGCGGGCGCCGTGCAGCCGGTGCGAGGGGGTCATCGACAACGGTTCCATGGCGGACACAACGGCCCCGGACTCCGACCGTTCCCTTAAGCGGCGTCGGCGAGGTCCAGCCGGCGCTCGCCGACCACGAACAGGTATTCCACGTTGCGCAACCGTCCGACCGTCCCGACCTTCTCACCCTTGGGGCTGTGGATGCCGATGCGGGCGCCGACGTAGCGCGGCCGGGCGATCTCGATCACCTGCACCTCGCCGCGCGTGGACAGCATGGCCACCAGCTGCTCGCGGCTCAGATAGCCCTCGTCGTTGAAGGACACGACCAGGTTCGGCGCCTTCAGCCCGCCGATCACCGCCTCCAGCGCAGGGCCGATGCCGGGGCGGCTGTTGAAGGCGCTCTTGCGGGTCTTCACGTCGATCCGCTTGTTGGCGACGCCATAGGTCTCGGGCTTGTCCCAAAGCACCAGGCTTTCCCAGCAGTGATAGTTCCCCAGATAGGAATGCTGGTTGTAGGGCGGATCCAGGTAAACGAGGTCGGCCTCGATCTCCGGCGCGATCTGCACCGCGTCCGCATGGGTCGCCCTGCAGACTCCGCCCGCGACACCCGGCAGGATGTCCGGCATGCGCAATTCCAGCGGCTTCAGCGCCCTCGGGGCCCAGGTCTTCATATAGGCCATCTGCAGGCCCGCCGTGGAATCCACCCGGTCCGCAGCCTCCATCAGGGCGACCAGGGCGATGGCCTCCAACTCCGGCTCAAGCGCCAGGGCGGTGATCCGGTCGCGCATGGCGTCCACCACCGCGCCGTTGTCGGGATGGAAGAAGCGGGCGTCCTCGCAGAAGGCCTTGGTGAACCAGCCGCGCGCCGGCGTGACCGTGCGAAGCTCGGCCAGCACGGCCTCGGCCCGCTCCAGCCAGCGCTCGCGGTCGGCCTGCACATAGGCGGTGGCCAGGGTGTGGGCGTAGGCGTTGTGATCGTTGGACCAGACCCGGAAGCCCTGTCCCTTCAGCGCGTGCCCCACCCGGGCCGAGCCGGAAAACAGGTCGCAGACCGTCCCGCCCTGCGGCAGCAGGGTCGCGACCGTCGCTGTCACCTGGCCCAGCAAGGCGCGCTTGGAGCCGATGTATTTGATCAAGACGCCCCCTTCGCGAGGGATCAGGCGCGGCCCTTGCCGCCCTTCTTGGTCGGAGCATGCGCCAGACGCAGCAGATTCGCAGCCCCCGGCGCGCCGAAGGGCGTGCCCGCCAGGATCAGGATGCGCTGGCCGGGCTCGGCCAGGCCGTAGGTCATCGCGCTGTTCACCGCGTCCTCGGTGACGTCCTCCAGCGAGGTCGGCTCCTTGCCCAGCCGGGTCTCCAGTCCCCAGACCAGCGCAAGACGGCGCGCGGTGTCGGGATTGGGCGTCAGGGTCAGGATCGGCTGCAGCGGCCGTTCGCGGGCCATGCGTCGAGCGGTCCCGCCCAGGGTCGTGAAGACCACGATACAGGCCGTCGCCTGCGAGTCCGCGGCCTTGCGGGCGGCGGCGACCAGGGCGTCGACGTCGTGTTCCTCCATGCCCGCGTGCTCGGCGTCCATCAGGCTGGGCCACAGGGGATCCTGCTCCACCCGCTCGATGATACGGCTCATGATGCCGACGGCTTCCAGCGGATAATGGCCCGAGGCGGTCTCGGCCGACAGCATCATCGCGTCCGCGCCCTCATAGACGGCGTTGGCGACATCGGACGCCTCGGCGCGGGTCGGCGCCGGCGACGCGGTCATCGATTCCAGCATCTGCGTCGCCACGATCACCGGCACGCCGCGCTGGCGGGCGGCGCGGATGATCTGCTTCTGCGCCACCGGGACCTCCTCCGGCTCCAGCTCGACCCCCAGGTCGCCGCGGGCGACCATGACGCCGTCGCAGTAGTCCAGGATGCTCTCCAGCTGGGCCAGGGCCTGCGGCTTCTCGATCTTGGCCAGGCAGGCGGCCCGTCCCTTCACCAGTTGCTTCAGCTCGGCCATGTCCTCGGCCTTCTGGACGAAGCTGAGGGCGACCCAGTCCACGCCGATGCGCAGGGCGAAGGCCAGGTCCTCGCGGTCCTTGGGGGTCAGGGCCGAGACCGGGATCACCGCCTCGGGCACCGCGACGCCCTTGCGGTCCGACAGCTTGGAGCCGCTCTCGACCGTGACGTCGGCCCAGGTGTCATGGCGCTCGCCGACGCGCAGCCGCACCCGCCCGTCGTCCAGCAGCAGCAGCATGCCGGTGCGCAGCGCCTTGAAGATTTCGGGGTGGGGCATCTGAACCCGCGTCTCGTCGCCGGGCGTCGGGTCCAGGTCGAAGCGCATCTTGTGGCCCGGCTTCACGTCGATCTCGACTTCGGCGAAGCGGCCCAGGCGCAGCTTGGGCCCCTGCAGGTCGGCCAGCACGCCCAGCGGACGCTTCAGCGCCAGTTCGGCGCCGCGCACGGCCTTCAGAGCGGCGGCGTGGTCCTCGTGTGAGCCGTGGCTGAAGTTGAGGCGGAACACGTCCACCCCCGCCTGGGCGAGGGCCTTCACCGTACCGGGCGCCCGGCTGGCCGGTCCAAGGGTGGCGACAATGCGCGCGCGCCGGGCTCTGTTCATCGTGTGGTTCCGGCCTGTGAGAGGATCGAGCGCCCCTTGTGCCTATGAAACGCGGAGCGGGTAAGGCCGCTCCGGTTCCCGAAACACGAAGTTATGAGTGAATCTCGGGGCTTGATTTCAACCAAAAATGGATATCAATGTTATCTGCACGGGAGGCGTTCATGAAAACCAGGGTCCTGATCGTCGGCTTGTCCATCGGTGCGTTGGCCGTCAGCGGCTGCGTCTCACCCAAGATCGCGGCGGCGCAGAAGCTGGGCGTCGCGGGCGTGGAGGCCAGCGCCGGCCTGCTGACCTCGGCCACCAGCGTCGAAAGCGGGTTCCAGGAGTCCCTGCGCCAGGATCGCTTCCTTCGGGCCCTGCAGACCCAGACGCCGTTCGTACGGCTCGCACCCGGCCAGACGCCGCCCTGCTACATTCCGCCGGGCCCGCCGGTGATCACCGCCGTCCCCGCCTCCAGCCCGGATCCCGCTGTCGATCGCGTCGCGGCTTCGCTCAGGGCGAGGACAAACCTGGCCAGGTCGCTGGTCCAGACCTACGCCAGCTGGAACAGCCTGGCGGACTACGACGCCTACGGCCAGGTCCAGGCCGGCGTCGATGGCGTGGTAAGCGCCGCCAACACCTTGCGGGCGCAATGGAACCTGCAACCGATCTCCAAGGGCGCGGGCGCGATCGCCAGCGGCTTGGCCGGCGCCTGGGCCAGCGACCACCAGGCGGAGCGCCTGCTGAGCTCGTCGCGGGACATCAGCGCGGCGCTGAAGGGATACCGCGAGGCCCTGGCTGTCGGCGCGGGCCCGACGGTCTCGGTCATGAGCAATCAGGTCGGTCAGCGCTACGACCTGACGGTGGCTCTGTGGCGGCGCGGCTATCTCGACGCCAACACCCTGGTCGCCAACCTCGGGCTGGCGGGCGAACTGACAGTGCTGCCCGCCTCGCCCGATCTTCGGTTCAACGCCGCGGATGAGGGGACCTGCCGGACCATCCAGACCTACCTGGACACCGAGAAGCTCCAGCGGATCGACGCCGCGGCGAGCGACTATCAGAGCCAGATCGACGTGGTGGACGCCCTCATCGGCCTTCACGACCGGTTCGAGAAGGGCGACGGCATGTCCATCGCCCACATGGACGCCCTGATCGACAGACTGACGGCCATCGCCACCCTTCTGGGACCTGAGGAGGCAGAGGAATGAGAAGCGCCACGCCGGAGTTCAAGGAGATCGAATCCGCCTGGTTCATCATCCGGGCGCGGTTCGACGATCTCAGCATGATGGCCCCGACGGCCGAGGCGCGGATGCGATTGCTCGACGACCGGGACGGCGCGCGCGACGCCTATTATCTCGCCCTGAGCAAGGCCTTCGACCAGGGCGACGGCTTCGTCAGGAACACGCTCAAGGCGCTGAAAGACGCGAACACGAAACTGCAGACGGCCTTGGCGGATATTACGGATCTGGTCGCGGTGCTGGGCTTGATCTCCTCCGTCGCGCAGCTGATGGCGGCGCTGGCGGCCATGGGAACCTGAGCTCTATCGGAGCGGACAGGTCGCGCCGCCGGGCGCCTGCAGATCGATGCAGCGGCCGTCCAGGCCGGCCGGGGTCTGCACCCCGATGATCGGCGCCAGGGTCGGGGCGATGTCGATGGTGCGGATGGGCAGGAAGCGCTCCTGCCCCTGCGCGCCCGGCCACCAGAAGATGATCGGCACGCGGCGGTCATAGTCCCAGGGCGTGCCGTGATTGGCGATGGTGCCGCCGACCCGGCCGCCCGAGACCACGTTCTCGGCCAGGGCGATGATCAGGTCCGGCGAGCGCTCGGCCACGGTCGACAGCCGCATCCGCTGGCGCACGGCCATCAGGTCCGGCGTCAGAGTCGCGGGCGGCAGGGGCTCGGCCAGCAGCACGTCGCGACTCTCGGCGAACGCCACGTCCGCATTGGCGCGCAGCAGCGGCAGGGCCGCCTCGATGATGCGAGTGCGCAGCGGCTCCGGCAGGCCCTTGTGATCCTTGTCGCCGACCATCAGCCCGCTGCCGCCCGAGGACAGGGGGTCGTAGTCCAGGCCGAACTGGGCCTTCAGCGCGCCGTTGATGTTCGCCAGCCGTTGCGGATCGGCGCGATGGGCGTGCGGATAGCCGCGCACGGCCAGCCGTTCGACGAAGTCCGAGCCTCCGTGGTCCGCGGTCAGGACGACGATGCTGCCCTGTGGCAGGCGCTGCAGGAAACGGCCCAGCGCCGCGTCGAGGCGGTACATCTGCTCGCACATCTCCGGTCCCTGGGTGCCGAAGCTGTGGCCGATGCGGTCGGTCCCCGACAGGCTGACGCCCAGCATGTCGACCACGCCGCGGCGGCCCAGCTGCTTCGTCTCCAGCAGTTCGGTCGCGGCCTCCAGCGTCAGCTCATCGAGCATGGGCGAGGTGTCGAGCGCGAAATTCTGGGGCGGCAGGTCGGAATGGAAGGTGCGTCCGTTGATCCGCCAGTCGCCGGTCAGGCGGCGGCAGACGTCGTGGGTGTAGGTCCAGGCGGCGGGCGTGACGCGCAGCCGCTCGGCGATGCGGGCGTTCAGCGCCGCCACGGGCGCCAGCCGCGCCTCGGGCGTCTGGCCCGGCTCGACATAGGTCGTGAAGCCGAAGCCGTCGGTGTACCAGAAGGCCCCGTCGCCGAGGTGGCCGTTCAGATTGATGGCGCCGCGGTCCTTGCCCGACACCGCATAGACGCGGCTCTGCGGACTGGCCGTCTTCAGCCAGTCGGCCAGGGTCGTGACCTCCAGCTGCCCGGGGCCGACCGGACCGTTGTCGCTGGTGTCGTCGCCATGGGCCAGATGGTTGGCGGGCGCGGCCAGGCAGTAGACCTCTTTCCCCGTGGCCGGATCGACCCAGTCGTTGGCCGGAATGCCGGTGCGGGCCGGGTTCATGCCCGTCAGCACGGTCGAGTGGCCGGGGCAAGTCTCGGTCAGGCCGTGCTGCTGGAAGCCGTTGGCGTGGACCCGGCCCTGCTGCGCCAGCACGGCCAGACCGCCGGTGAAGTCGTCGCGGTACTGGTTGAACAGATTGGCGCTGAACTGGTCGATGACGAGGGTCACCACCAGCGTCGGCCGGGCGGTCGATTCGGCGACCGGCGCGGCGACGGTCGCGGGCTCCGACGGCGCAGCGGCGTCCGCCGGCCACCAGCCCTGAACGGTGCTGCAGGCGCCCAGCGCCAGAAGGCTCACGGCGGCGAGGGCGGTTCGAACTCGGTTCACTCGGGCGTCTCCTGCGATGCCGCCGCCTAGCCTGTCCGCGCGACAGCTCTGCGACAGCGGCGGACCGCTACCGTGAGACGCCGCCTTCGGCTAGCCCCGACGGTTCGCCGGTCAGTCCGCGCTGTAGCTGGTCTTGGTCTGGGTGAAGAACTCCGCCGCCGCGAAGCCCTGCTCGCGCGCGCCGTAGCTGGACGACTTCGTCCCGCCGAACGGCACGTGATAGTCGACCCCCGCCGTCGGCAGGTTGACCATGGTCATTCCCGCCTTCGCCCGACGCTGGAAGTCGCGCGCGTGCTTCAGCGAGCTGGTGACGATGCCCGCCGACAGGCCGAACTCGACCCCGTTGGCGATCTCCAGCGCCTCTTCGTAGCTCTTCACGCGGATGGTCGAGGCGACGGGTCCGAAGACCTCCTCATTATTGATCCGCATGTCCGCCAGGGTGTCGGCGATCAGGGTCGGCTGGACGTACCAGCCCGGCTTGTCCAGCTTCAGACGGTCGCCGCCGGTGACGATCCGGGCGCCTTCACTGCGGGCGACCTCGACGTAGCTGTAGGCGGTCTCCATCTGGGCCTCGCTGACCGCCGGGCCCATCTGGGTGTTCGGATCCAACGCGTCGCCGACCCGCAGGGCGGCGACCTTCTCGGCCAGCAGGGCCACGAACCGGTCGTGAATTCCGTCCTGCACGATCAGGCGGCTGGAGGCGGTGCAGCGTTGGCCGGTCGCGAAGAAGGAGCCGTCCAGGGCGATGTTCACCGCCCGCTCCAGATCGGCGTCGTCCAGCACGATCAGCGGGTTCTTGCCGCCCATCTCCAGCTGCACCCGGGCCTGGCGCGCGACCGTCCCGGCCGCCACGCCCGCGCCGACGCCCTGCGAGCCGGTGAAGGAGACCCCGACGACATCCTTGTGATCCACGATGGCCTGACCCACACGGCCACGGCCGATGACCATGTTCATGACGCCCTTGGGCAGGCCCGCCTCGTGCAGGATGGCGACCAGCGCTTCGGCGGTGGCCGGGGTCGGACCGGCGGGCTTCAGCACCACCGTATTGCCGAAGGCCAGGGCGGGCGCGGCCTTCCAGGCGGGGATGGCGATGGGGAAGTTCCACGGCGTGATCAGGCCATAGACGCCGACCGGCTGGCGATAGGTCTGGATCTCCACGCCCGGCCGGGTCGAGGCCAGGTTCTGGCCGTGCAGGCGCAGGGCCTCGCCGGCGAAATACTTCAGGATGCGGGCGGCGCGGGCGGTTTCGCCGACGCCTTCCGCCAGCGTCTTGCCCTCCTCGCGCGACAGCAGTCGGCCGACGCTTTCGCGGCGCTCCATCAACAGGTTGCCGGCGCGGTCCAAAATGTCCGAGCGCACCTCGGGCGAGGCGTCCGCCCAACTGGGAAAGGCCGCCTTGGCCGCCGCGACCGCGTCGTCGACGTCCGAAGCCGAGCCGTCGGGTGTGCGGGCTACGACCTCGCGGGTGTCCGACGGATTGATGCTCTCGGCGGGCCGATCGCCGCTCGTCCGCTCGCCGTTGATCCAGTGCGAAAGGTCGAGCGTGTCGGTCATGGAAGGCGTTCCCTGCAGAAGTCGGTCGTACGGACGCGGCCCCATCGGGACCGCGTCCGCCGACCGCGCCTCAGGCCGCCGGCTTCAGCGTCCAGTCCGGGCGCACGAAGTGGCAGGTGTAGCCTTCCGGATAGCGCTCCAGATAGTCCTGATGTTCAGGTTCGGCCTCCCAGAAGGGCCCGACCGGCTCGACCTCGGTGACCACCTTGCCCGGCCACTGTCCGGACGCCTCCACATCAGCGATGGTCTCAGCGGCGATGCGCTTCTGATCCTCGTCGGCGTAGTAGATGGCCGAGCGATAGCTGAGCCCCCGGTCATTGCCCTGCCGGTTCAGCGTCGTCGGATCGTGGATCTGGAAGAAGAACTCCAGCAGCTGCCGATAGCTGATCTCCTTCGGATCGAAGACGATCTCGATGGCCTCGGCGTGGGTTCCGTGGTTGCGGTAGGTGGCGTTGGGCACGTCGCCGCCGCTGTAGCCGACGCGGGTCGAAATCACGCCCTTGTAGCGCCGCAGCAAATCCTGCATGCCCCAGAAGCAGCCTCCCGCCAGAACGGCGCGCTCGGTCGTCTCGCTGCCCATGATCGGTCCTTTCTTCGCGCGCCCTCGCGGCGCGGCTTCCGTCTTGAAATAGGCGCTCGCGGAAGCGAGGAAAGGCTCGACTGGCGCAACGGCGGTTTTGTCCAGATTTCGTCCCTATTGAAAGGCTATGGCCCGCGCGCATGAACGCGTCGCCCGACATCCCGGCCGCAGGCCTCGAAGCGGTGTTCACCGAGATGCGCCCGGCGCTGATCCGACGGGCGTCGGCCATGGGCGCGGGCGGCGACGCCGAGGACGTGGTCCAGGATGTCTGGCTCAAGATCGGCAACGCCGACGGGCCGGTCGCCAACCCCCAGGCCTATCTGCTGCGCATGGTCTACACCGCCGTGCTGGACCGGCGCCGCGGCATGCGGAGGACGGCGGCGCGGGATGCGGCCTGGGCCAGCCCGGCCAACCTGCCCGAGGACGCCGTCGAACCGGCGGACGCGGAACGCCGCCTGATCGCGGTCCAGGCCTTGGCGGCGGTCGAGGCGCGCCTGGCCGCCGTCGGCGATCCGGCCGCGGCCATTTTCCGCCGGCACCGCATCGACGGCGTCACCCAGCGCCGGCTGGCCGAGGAATTCGGCATGGGCCTGAGCACCATCGAGAAGCATCTGCGCAAGGTCTATGCAGCGCTTCTGGATCTTGAGGGGGACGGGGCATGAGGCGAATCGGCTTCGGCGGCGTCCCGGGGGCATGGGGATGAGCGCCACGACCAGAATTATCGAACGTGACGCCCTGGACTGGCTGGTCCGGGTCAACGATCCCGACTTCGATCAGTGGGACGCCTGGGAGGCCTGGCTGGCCGCCGACGCGCGCCACGCCGAGGTCTATTGGCGGCTGGCCGAGGCCGAGGGCGACGTGGTCGAGGCGCTGAAGACGGCTCCCGCGCGGACCCTGCCGACGATGCGGGCCGGCCGCGGCTTCGTCTTCCCCCGCCGGGCCGTGATCGCGGCGGCGGTCGGCGTGCTGGCCCTCGGCGTGGCGTGGATCGGCTGGAGCGCCCGCCCGCAGCCGTGGCTGATCGAGACCGCGCCCGGCGAGCAGCGCACCGTCACCCTGGCCGACGGCTCCCAGGTCGTGCTGGACGGCGCGACCCGGCTGACGCTGGATCGCCGCAAGCCACGCCAGGTGTCGCTGGAGGCCGGACGCGCCCTGTTCGAGGTCGAGCACGACGACGCCCGCCCCTTCCTCGTCGCGGTCGGCGACACGACCCTGACCGACCTCGGCACCGTCTTCGACGTGACCCGCCTGCAGGACGGCGCGCGCGTCTCGGTGTCCGAAGGCAGCGTCCAGGTTGACGCCGGATCCGCCCGGACGGTCCTCAATCCCGGCGACAGCGTGGTCTCCAGCCTTCGGGGTCTCGAGCGCGGCTCGGTGGCTCCGGAAGACGTGGACAGCTGGCGCGAGGGTCGTCTGTCGTGGAACGACGAGCGCATGACCGTGGTGGCCCAGGACCTGGGCCGCGCCCTGAACCGGCCGGTCACCGTCGCGCCCGGGCTGGCCGACCGCCGCTTCAGCGGCAGCCTGACCACCACCGCCCCGACCGCCGACCAGAAGTCGCGGCTGGAACTGCTGCTCGGCGTCACCATCACGGAGGCGGGCGAGGGCTGGCGGCTGGAGCCGCGTCGGGCGCCGTGACGGTCGCCGCTTGGCTGGCGGTCGGGCTGCTGACGGCTCAGTCAGGCGCGCCACAGACGTTCGACGTGCGGGCCGGCCCCGCCGTCCCCGCCATCAACCGTCTGGCCTCCCAGGCCGGGATCGACGTGGTCATCGCCGCGGACCTGTCCGCCCGGCGGACGCCGGAGCTGCGCGGGCGGATGACGGCGGAAGCGGCGCTTGAACGCCTGCTGCGTCCGCTGGGCGCCCGCGCCGTACGGATCGGCGACGGCGTCTACCGGATCGAAACCGCCCCGCGCGCGCCGCTGCGCCCCGCTTCCCCGCCCCCGCGGCAACCCGTGCCCGCCGGACCGACGACGCTGAGCGAGGTCGTGGTCACCGCGGTTCCGCCGGTCGGGCTTCGCGACGGGGCCGGACGAAGCCTGCTGGCGCCGGGCGCGCTGGACCGGGTCGCGGGCGCGGCCGCCAGCGAGGCCGTGGCCGATCTGTCCGCGACGGTGGACTCCACGCGTCAGGGCCTCGGCCGCAACAAGCTATTCGTGCGGGGCCTGTCGGATTCGGCCATGAACGGCCCGCTGCAGGCGACGGTCGGCCAGTATCTGGGCGACCTGCGGCTGAGCTACGGCTCTCCCGACCCCGACCTGGCCCTCATCGACGTCCGCCGGATCGAGGTGTTCGAGGGCCCGCAGGGCACCCGCTTCGGGGCCGGCTCCATCGGCGGCGTGCTGCGCATCCAGCCTGAATCCCCGGCCCTGTACGAAACCTCGGCCCGCCTCACCACCGGGGTGGGCGCGACCTCGGGCGGGTCGAACAGCGGCGAGGCGTCCCTGGTGGTCAACCAGACCCTCGGCGATCAGACCGCTGCGCGGCTTGTCGCCTACGTCCGCCACGACGGCGGCTTCCTCGACAACCCCGGCCGGGGCCGCCAGATGGACGGGGTCGACACCATCGGCGGCCGCGTCGCCCTGCGCTGGACCGACGAGACCTGGACCATCGACCTGGTCGGCCTGGCCCAGCGCGTCTCGGCCGACGACGCCCAGATCGTCGCCGTCGATGACAACAGCTTCAGTCGCTCCAGCCGGGTGCTCGAACCGTACGAAAGCACCATCGCCATCGCCGGACTGACCGCCCGCCGCCGGCTGGGCGGCGCCACCCTGACCTCGGCCACCAGCGTGTCGCGGCAGGAGTTGATCGAGCGGTTCGACGCCAGCCAGCCCGGCGACCCCTTCCCCAGCGCGGTCGACCGGCGCCAGACCATCACCGCCCTCGCTTCCGAGGCGCGGGTCGACATCACGTCCGGCGGCGGCTGGACCCTGACCGGCGGCGGCACGGTCGCCCTGGGCGAGACCCTGGTCGAGCGCCGGCGGCTCACGCTGTCGCCGACCGACGCCAAGGCCGGCGGCGCGGACCTGAAGCGCAGCTTCGCGGAGGTCGCGGCCTTCGGCGAGGCGGCGCTCGCGCCCACCCCCTACTGGCGTGTCGCCCTCGGCGCCCGTCTGTCCGCCGTCCGCATCGACAGCGACATTCACGACGTCGTCGTCAATCTGCGGGTCGGAAGCGATCACCGGGGCGTCACCTACCGCCTGACCCCCAGCCTGTCGGCGCGCTGGGACGTGTCGCCCGCCGTCACCGTCTTCGGCCGGTTCGAACAGGCCGTGCGCCCCGCCGGGGTCAACGAGGCCGGCGGGGCCTTCGCCCGCTACCAGGGCGACCGGGTGACCCTGCTGGAGCTGGGCGCGCGCACCCGCGACGACTGGAACGGCCTGTCGGGTGAGGTGTCAGTGGGCTGGATGGACTGGCGCGACGTGCAGGCCGATATCGTCACCGAGGGCGGCGATCTGGTCACCGACAATGTCGGCGACGGGGTGATCCACTTCATCTCGTTGAAGGCGGCCTGGCGACCGGCCTCGAATTTCGAGGTGTCCGGCGGCGTGTTCCTCAACGAAAGCAGCCTGACCCGGACCCGCTTCAGCACCATCGGCGGCGGCACGACCGATATCCCCAACGTCGCCCCGGTGGGCGCCCAGATGAGCGTCGACTGGGAGGCGGGGCGGATCGCGACCCTGCCGCTGCGGCTGGGCGCGGACTTCCGCTACATCGGCCATTCGCGGCTCGGCGTCGGTCCGATGCTGGACGTGCCGCAGGGCGGCTACCTGCGCTCCGAGCTGACGGCGCGGCTGGGCGACGAACGCCGGGCCGTCACCGTGCGCCTGTCCAACCCCTTCGACACCACCGGGATCCGCTACGGCATCGGTTCGCCCTACCAGCTGTCCGAGCCGCAGGCCGTCCCGGTCCGGCCGCTGACGCTCCGGCTGACCTTCGACGCCGCCTTCTGAAGAAATTCGGACCGACGCCGTAAGGCGTCCCGCGCGACGCGGCGTCCTTAGAACAGGGCGGCGACTTCAGTGCGAGTATTTCATGATCAAGACCGTCATCGCGGCCTCGGCGCTCGTCACCGCCGACCGTGGGATCACAGACTTCTTCAGAACCGGCGGGTCGCGGGTCACCCCAGCCCCCCAAGGCCCCACCGGCGATCTTCGCCGCTTCTGAATGAAGGGATGGGCGCGCTGCATAGCCCCCGATTGGCGCGCCCATCCTCCCCCACATCATGGAACACGCTTCAAACACCGTCGGCGCGCACGCGCCGCGCCGGAGCCGCCTTGACCAACTCTATCGGCGCGACCCGCGCGCCGAGGGCCGGTTCTGGTATTCGGTCGTCACCACCGGCGTCTATTGCCGCCCGACCTGTCCGGCCCGGCATGCGCGGCCTGAGAACATCCGGCTGCACGACACCCTCGACGAGGCCCGTGCGACCGGCTTCCGCCCCTGTCTGCGCTGCCGTCCCGAAGCCCCCTCGCTGGGCGACCACCACCGGGACCTGATCCAGGCCGCCTGCAGGCTGATCGAGATCAGGGGCGCCGCCCCGCCCTCCCGCGACCTCGCCGAGGCCGTGGGACTGAGCCCGTCGCACCTGTACCGGCTGTTTCGCCGTCTGACCGGCACGACCCCTTCGGCCTACGCCCGGGCCCTGCGCGCGCCCGGTCGACCGGAACCGTCGGCGGCGAGGCTCAGAAGCGCCGGCTTAGACTGAGGCGGACCATGCGCCCCAGCGGGTCTTGATCGTCGCGGCCGTATCCCGGAACCGGTCGGCCGTCGCCGCGCGTGGCCTCGGGCCGCGCGTCGAACAGATTGTCGATCTGCAGCTCGATGCGCACGCCGCCGTCCCGCCGCGGCCTGGCGCCGTCCTGGGCGGCCGGGGCGGCGCGCTCCAGAAGATAGCTGATCTTGAGATCGATCGCCGCGAAGGCGGACCGCTCGATGTCGTTCGGCCCGTCCACCCCGATGTCGCGCCGGATGCGTGACGCGCTCTGCCAGCGCGCGCTCGCGTTCAGGCCCCAGTTCCCCCGACGGCCGTCGACCTGCAGGTTGACCTGCTGCCGCGGCGCCCCGCCGCCGTCGCCGGCCAGGCGGTCCAGCTCCGGCAGGCCCGGATGCAGGATGGCGGTGCTGGCCAGCTGCCAGGTGTGGTTGATCCCGAACTGCAGGGAGGGCGCGCCCGAGCGCCGCCTCCCGCCTCCGAAGGGAACGCTGAAGTTCAGGCCCGAAGTCAGGGTTTCCGACAGCGTCGAGCCGAGGTTGATCGGCCTCTGGTCGATGTTGACCAGCCGACCGCCCGGCTCCCGTATGAAGAGCTCCGGGAAGGCCGCCTCCACCGCCGGGGTGAGATCGGGAACCGGTCCGATGCCGTCGGTCGAACGGTTCCTCTGGAACCCGACACGGCCGCGCACGCCCCATGAGGTGAAGGGACCCGCCGACGCGGACAGGGAGAACCGCTCCAGCGTCTGGCCCCGCAGATCGGGATTGCCGCCCAGGATCGGCAGCACCTCAACGGACTCGCCGGTCTGGAAGTCGAACACCACCCTGGGCGGGCCGAAATAGACCGGATCGAACCTCTGGGATGACGAGGGATTGTCGGTGGACCGGGACCACAGGCCGTTGAACCTCAGCTTGCGGACGGGCGCCCAGGCCAGGCCGACGTTCACCCCGTCGCCCCTGCCGGCGTCGTCGTAGAAGCCGTCCGCCGTGACCCCGAGCGTCAGCGACAGGTCTCCCATGGACAGGCCGCCGTCTTCCCCGGGCGACGCGGCCTTGAACAGAGGGATCGCCAGATTGCCCCTCAGATCCAGGGACTGGGTCGAGCGGGCGTCGGCCGCGTCGCGGGTCACGCGGGATCGGCCGTATCGCGCCGCCAGGGTGGTGATGACCGGGCCGGCCGGAAGCTCGATCAGGGGGCGGTTCGCCTTCACGTCCGCGCCCATGGACATGTTGCGCGAGCGGGAGTTCGCGATCCCCTCCTGCTCGGCGTCCGATATCGCCCCGCTCAGGCCGACCTGAACCGACCATCCCGCGGCGTCGCCGGTCACCCCGCCGGACAGGCCCAGGCTGTCTACGCTTCGCCGGGTCTCGACGGTCTCCGTCCCGGCTCGGGAGGTGAAGCGGTCGCGTTGGACCCGGGCGTCCCCGCTGAGGGAACTGGACCAGTCGCCGAACGCCTTCGTCATCGAGAAATTGGCGTTGACCGCGTCCGTCGCCGGCCGAAGGGTGACGCCGGCGCTTTCGGGATGGTCGCGCAGATAGTCCGGGCGCTCGTCGGCGCGAAGAGAGGTGTCCCGGGTCAGCTGGACGCCGAACTGGCGGGTGTCGCTTTCCACGATCTCGGACTGGCGGGCGTCCAGGCCCAGGGACGAGTTCCCCCCCTGCGTCGGCGCCGAGGCCCTGACGAAGCCGTCGCGGCTGGTGAATCGCGGTTGCAGGACGATGTTCAGAACCCGGCGGGTCGGCGCCTCCCCGTACAGCGAAGCGGCCTGCTGCGGCAGAACCTCGACCCGCACCAGGGCGTCGGTGGGAAAGCGCAGGAAGTCGCGCGCGTTCACGACCCGGCGGCCGTTGACGATGATCGCCGGCGTTTCGTCGAAGCCCAGGGACTGGCTCAGCCGCCCCAGCGCCTCTCCGATGTCGTAGGCGCCCAGGTTGTCGATCTCGGTCGCATCCAGCTCCATCTCGGGGGCCAGGGCCGCCGCGCCGCGGCGCGGGCCCACGACCACCATGCCCTCGATGTCGACGACGTCGGGATCCTGGACGGCTGCCGGCGGCTCTTCACTGACGGGGGCTCGGGGAAGCACGTCAGGCGCGGTCGCGCCGGAAGGCGGTGCGGCGGATTGGGGCGCGGCGGCCTGGGGCGCGCCCAGCACGCTGGAGACAACACAGATCAGCGGCAGCACGGCCATGCCGACGACCTAGCGGCGTCGCGCCGGATCGGCGCCGGGCTGCGGGCGCATTCGTCGATGATGGAGCGGGCGGAGGACGGAAAGCCAGGGCGCCATATACTATCCATCCTTGGCTACGACGCCGCCGGTCCCGGGCGAAACGCCTCCGAGAAGACCGGAATACCGTCCAGGCCGCAACATGATCCCAAAAAGCGTCGCCAGACCTCCCGCACAACCCCAAGGCGGCGCGTGTGGAAGGCCTGGCGAACTATCAGCGATAGGACTGTCGGATTACGACAGCGTGATCGCGGAGTTTCCGGTCGTGGCGAAGCCCTCGATGTAGCAGGTCATCGGGAAGCCGAAGACCGTGCCCGCAATGCCCTGACGGGGGATGGTCAGGGTGTTGCCGACATAGGTGCCGGTGACGGTGCCGGCGCAGGTGCCCAGCAGCGAGACTGCGGAGATGCCCGTGACGGTGACGTTGGTGCCGCCGGTCGGGGTGATCGTCCAGTTGGAGTTGTTCAGGCCGACGTTGTCACACAGGCTGTCGCCGTCGAGCAGGGTGTTGGGCGGGCTGACGTCGATCACCGCGTTGGCGCCGCCGCTCGGCACCGAACCCGCGAAGCCATCGATATGGCAGGTCAGTTCCTGGGTCTGTTGGACGATGAACTCGGAGTCCACGATTTCGAAGGCGCCGGCGGGGCTGAACGACTGGGCGTTAGCGAACGAGGCGGCCGCCATGACGGCCACGAAACAGGAAACGGCTGAAGCGGTACGAATAATCATCAGAACCTCCCTTGTCTCCGCGTTGAGTGCGGATACAGAACGCTATCAACACCTATGAAAGTATTCAACCAGAAATCGGCATTTTAACTATCTTTACAACCTTAGCTATAAAGTATTCGTTGCACGATTCATCGCCTCGCAGAGAATAAACCCTGCGAGGCGACATCGATTTCTGAACAGGGGTCTAGAATCTTTTCGTGACGTTGAATCCAAAGATGCGAGGGTCGTTGATGAACACGTTCGTCGTCAGCATCGAGTCATCACTATTCGTGAATGCATCCACGATGGACTCGTTATCGAGCACGTTCTTGACGTAGGCGCTCAGGACCAGAGAGTTCTGGACGTTCTCGACAGAGATCGATAGGTTCAGGTTGTCCCAACCTTTGATCCGGTCGTACTCGGTGTTGTAGACGCGGAAATAGCTCTCGGCCTGGCGGTAGTAGTCGCCGCGCAGCGTCGTTTCCCAATCCCCCATGAACCAGGTGTATTGGGCGCCGATGTTGGCGGTCCAGCGCGGCGCGTTCGGCAGCTCATTGCCGCTCAGGTCGTCGTAGAAGCCGCGCCCGCCGTTCGGGGCGTCCGTCAGCGGATTGTAGGTGAAGCCGTAGGTCTCATAGAAGCGGAAGCTGCTCTGGATCGCCGGCGTGAAGGTGCCGAACCGCGACGAGCCCGCGCACAGGGCGGCCAGGGCGTTCCACGCCTGGCTCGGATCGGGCTGCATCCTCAGGATGGTTTCCACGTGCCGTGTCGGCGCCACGCAGTTCGACGGCACCTGGATCCACGGCCGCAGCAGGGTCCAGTCCGCATTGCCCTGCGTCCGGTTCATCACGTCGATGGACTGCTCCCCGTCCCCGACCCGGGTCTTCAGGAAACCGAGGTTGCCGTCGATGCGGAAATTCTCGGTGACCTGGAAGATGCCTTCGAGCTCCAGCCCCATGGAGGTGGCGTCGAAATTCTCGTTCAGGGAGATCCGGTCGACGATCTGCGAGACCTGGTAGTCTTTGTATTTATAGTAGAATGCGGTCGCGTTGAGCCGGACCCGCCCGTCGAAATAGTCGCCCTTCACACCGATCTCGAGCGCGTCGACGTATTCCGGATCGAAGACCTCGGCCAGGGGCTGGTACTGGATCACCGCCGGGTTGATGTCGGCGCGGGGCGGGTTGGTGCCGCCGCCCTTGTAGCCGCGGGCGTACGACCCGTAGACCATGACGTCTTCGTTGACGTGCCAGTCCAGGACCACCCGTCCGGTGACCGCGTCCCAGCTCTGTTCGATCGGATCCCCGGCGACGAAGCCGCGCCGCACCGTGCCGCCCGACGACGGACCGAAGCCCAGCTGGGTCCAGGTCCCCAGCAGAAGCTGGCTCGGATAGGGCGTCGTCGTCTTCGTGTCGCTGGTGTAGCGCAGGCCCAGCGTCAGCTTCAGATCGTCCCTCAGATCGATGTAGGATTCGCCGAAGATCGCCCAGGACTCGGTCTCGACCTCGTTCTTGCTGCGGAAATAGTTGTGGCCCTCGCCGTTGATGTTCCCGAGGGGATTGGGATCCACATAAATGCATTCGAAGTTGGTGACGCTGTCGTCGCAGGTGACCGGAATGCGGTTGGACAGCGCGCCGTTGTAGAAATACTCGGCTAGGAAGCTGAACAGGTTGTTGAAGACGAAGTAGTCGTCCTTCGTCTCGAACTTCAGGTAGTTCGCGCCGATATTGAAGTTGACGCCCGAGTCGAAATTCGTCTGCAGCCGGAGCTCTTGATAGAACTGGTTGTTCTCGGACCGGCTGAGATCCACCGACAGCATCCGGTTCGACGGGCCGAGCTGCGGATCGGTGTAGATGCCGCCCGGCGTCGCCGGGTTCGGGATCAGGACGCCCTGACGATTGTAGATCATCGAGCTGTCATTGAAGATCGGATTCGTGACGTACCGGTTGTAGTCCTGCGATGAGTAGTAATTGTCCTTGGTGTAGGCGGTCTGGGACACGATCTGGATCGTGTCGGTCGGGTTGAACTCCATGTTCAGCTGGAACACGTCGTTCTCGGCGCGGAACACCGGATCGTAGGACGTCGAGATCTCCCTCAGGTTCCGGCTCTGCGAAAGCCCCTCGTAGGGGTCCTGGTTCGCATTAACGAAGGTGAAGGACCTGCGCGTGGCGGCCACCGGGGTCGTGAAGCCGCTTGAGACGCCGAAGGCGCTGGCCAGGAACATCTGCGCCAGACCGGCCCCGTTCGGCACGCCATAGGCGGCGTCGTCATACAGGGAGCCCGCCTGGCAGCCCTGGCTCATCCGGCCCCGAAGGGAAACATTGGTGACCGACTGCGCACCGACCTGGGTCGGGCCCGGGTCGCGCGTACACAGCTGCTTGCCCGTGCGCGACCGGTTGTCGTCCTCCTCGAAATGCTCCCAGATCAGGTTGGCGTTGAAGCGTTCGTTGGGCTCCCACGCCGCGGACACCCGGGTCGCCCACAGACTGCGGCCGTTCACGTCCGTGTCCAGGAAGGTGTTGTGGTCGAAGCCGTCGCGTTCGGTGAACGACCCGGCGGCGCGGATCCAGAAGGTGTCCGACACCGGGATGTTGATCATCGCCTGGCCGCGCGTCGAGACATAGTTGCCCAGCTCGAACCGGGCCATGGCGTCGAAATTCGGCCCCGGCAGATTGGGGATCATATTGACCACGCCGGCCGTGGCGTTGCGTCCATACAGCGTGCCTTGCGGTCCGCGCAGCACCTCGACCCGGCTGACGTCCAGGTATTCCTGCTCGAACAGGCGGTTCCGGATCAGGGGGCTGTTGTTGAAGCTGACCGCCACGGCCGGGTCGGAAGCGGCCGAAATGGCCTTGGTCCCGATCCCCCGGATCGAGAAATTGTACATGCTGAAGTTGTTCTTGGAGAAGCTGACGTTCGGGACGGCGCGCAGCAGTTCCGAACCCCCTTCAATCCGCAGATCGTCCAGAACCTCGGCCGAAAAGGCCGACACCGCGATCGGCACGTCCTGGATCGCCTGCTCGCGCTTCTGGGCCGTGACGATGATCTCATCGAGGGTGGCGGCTCCCGGATCGGCTTGCGGTTCGGCGGTCTGGGCCAGGGCCGGCCCCGCCGCCATGAACAAGGCGGTAGCCGAGGCGGTGATAGCCAGACGCGCGCGAATACAGGCCGATGAAGCCATGGTGTCCCTCCCGAAACGCGCCATTCCCCAACAGCGCGCTAATGTACGTTTCCTCCCGTCTGGTCTTTTCCGCGTGATGGGACGGGACCATCAGCGGTTGCCTGCAACTTCGCACTACTAACTCATATGTCAATACCTACTGACAGCGATGTGCGTTGACCTTACGGCAACTTCCCACATACTATTTACATCAATGTAAATCTTGGCGATGGTCTACCGACGGGGGAGGATCGGATGAACTATGACGCCATCATCGTGGGCGCGGGCCTGGCCGGCCTGGTCGCGGCCAACGAACTGGTCCAGGCGGGCCGCCGCGTGGCCGTGGTGGATCAGGAGAACCCCGCCAACCTGGGCGGTCAGGCCTACTGGTCCTTCGGCGGCCTGTTCCTGGTCGACAGTCCCGAGCAGCGGCGGCTGGGCGTCCGCGACAGCGTCGACCTGGCCTGGTCGGACTGGCGGGGCAGCGCCCAATGGGACCGGCTGGACGGCCCTCTCGCCGAAGACGAATGGGCCGCGCGCTGGGGCCGCGCCTATGTCGAGTTCGCGGCGGGCGAAAAGCGCGACTGGCTACGCCGCCATGGCATCCGGCTGACCCCCATGGTCGGCTGGGCCGAGCGGGGCGACGGCCGGGCGGACGGCCACGGCAATTCCGTCCCGCGGTTCCACGTGGCCTGGGGCACCGGCACCGGCGTGTCCGAACCCTTCGCCCGGCGCGCGCTCAAGGCGGCGAAGCGCGGCCTTCTGACCTTCCACCATCGCTGCCGCGTCGATGCGCTGATCGTGGAGGCGGGACGCGTCACCGGGGTCTCGGGCGCGCGGCTTGAGCCGGACGATGCGCCGCGGGGCGCGCCGTCAAACCGGACAGAGGTCGAGGCCTTCGCCCTGCGCGCGCCTGTCGTGCTGATCGCCACCGGCGGCATCGGCGGAGACCATGATCGGGTGCGGCGCTTCTGGCCCGACCGGCTCGGGTCCCCGCCGCGCGAGATGCTCACCGGCGTGCCGGCCTATGTCGACGGGCGGCTGCTCGATATCGCCGAACAGGCCGGCGCCCGCCTCGTGAACCGGGACCGCATGTGGCACTACGTCGAGGGCGTCCGGAACTGGAACCCGGTCTGGCCCCGGCACGCCATCCGGATCCTGCCCGGGCCGTCGTCGATCTGGCTGGATGCGCTGGGACGGCGCCTGCCCTTCCCCGCCCTGCCCGGCTACGACACCGTCTCGACGCTGCGTCATCTGCGCACCACGCCCGACCTGACCGGGCACGACCATTCCTGGTTCATCCTCACCCAGAAGATCATCGAGAAGGAGTTCGCCCTCTCGGGCTCCGAACAGAACGGCGACATCACCTCGGGCAGCTGGCTGCGCGTGCTGAAGACCCGCCTCGGCAAGGGCGCGTCGCCCGAGGTCGAGGCCTTCAAGACCCGGGGCGCCGACTTCGTGATCGCGGACGACCTCGAAACCCTGGTCGCGCGCATGAATGCGCTGACGCCGACGCCGCTGCTGGACCCCGACTTGGTGCGCCGCCAGATTGAGGCCCGCGACGCCCAGATGGCCAACCCCTACGCCAAGGACGTCCAGATCCAGGGCATCCACAACGCGCGCCGCTATCCCGGCGATCGTCTGGCGCGGGTCGCCAAGCCGCACAGGATCCTCGACCCTGCCGCCGGCCCCCTGATCGGGGTCAGGCTGCATGTCCTGACGCGCAAGAGCCTGGGCGGCCTGCAGACCGACCTCGACAGCCGGGTCCTGCGCCCGGACGGCGCCGTCTTTGAAGGCCTCTACGCCGCCGGCGAAGCGGCCGGCTTTGGCGGCGGCGGCCTGCATGGCTACAACGCTCTGGAGGGCTCCTTCCTGGGGGGCTGCATCTTCTCCGGTCGGGCCGCGGGCCGGGCCATGGCCGCTATCGTCTGAGGGATCCCTGAATGGAATTCGCCGCCGTCGCACTGCCCCTGGCCCTCGGGGTGATCATGTTCGGCCTGGGGCTGGACCTCACGCCCGCCGACTTCGCCCGCGTCGCCAGACAGCCCAAGGCGGCCGGCGTCGCTCTCGCCTGCCAGCTGCTGCTGCTGCCCGCGCTCTGCTTCGCCCTGGTGCTGCTGTTCCGCCTGCCGCCGATCCTGGCGGTGGGGATGATGCTGCTGGCGGCCTCGCCCGGCGGAACGACGGCGAACCTCTACAGCCACCTGTTCCGGGGCGACGTGGCGCTGAACATCTCGCTGACGGCGATCAACTCCGTCATCGCCGTGGTGACCCTGCCGGTCATCACCAACCTGGCCATCGCCTTCTTCCAGCCCGGCGACCTGTCCGTCGGCCTGCAGTTCAAGAAGACGCTGGAGGTCTTCCTGATCGTCCTGGCGCCGGTGGCGCTGGGCATGACCGTGCGGGCGCTGAAGCCGGCCTTCGCCAAGGCCATGGACAAGCCCGTGCGGATCGCCTCGGTGGCGATTCTGGTCCTGGTGATCATCGGGGCGTCGGTGAGCAGCTTCGACCTGCTGGCGTCCAACTTCGCCCTGCTGGGCGGGATCTCGGTCGCCTTCTGCGGTCTCAGCCTGGCGGTCGGCTACGTCGTGCCCCGCCTGCTGCGGATCGAACAGCCGCAGGCCGTCGCCAGCGCCTTCGAGGTCGGCATTCACAACGCCACCCTCGCCATCGTCGTCGCCCAGGCGGTGCTGGGGCGGCCGGACATGTCGCTGCCGGCCGCGGTCTACGGGGTGCTGATGTTCCCGGTCGCGGCGCTGTTCGGACTGTGGATCACCCGGCGGCGGGCCGCCTCAGCCGCGTAGTTCGCGCCGCAGCACCTTGCCGACCGCCGATTTGGGCAGGGGCTCGCTGCGGAACTCGACCAGCCGGGGGACCTTGTAGCCGGTCAGGTGCTCCCGGCAGTGGGCGATCAGGGCCTCCTGCGTCAGGGCGTCGGAGCGCGGCACGACGATGATCTTGACCCGCTCGCCCTGGACGGCGTCCGGCACGCCGATCGCGGCGACCTCCTCGACCATCGGGTGGGCGGCCACGACGTCCTCGATCTCGCTCGGATAGACGTTGAAGCCCGACACCAGGATCATGTCCTTGATCCGGTCGACCAGGCGGACCCGGCCGTCGGCCTGCATCACGCCGATGTCGCCGGTGCCCAGCCATCCGTCCGGCGACAGCACCTTCGCCGTCTCCTCCGGTCGGTTCCAGTAGCCCCGCATGACCTGCGGCCCGCGCACGCACAGTTCGCCCGGCTCCTCCAGGCCGCACCAGCCGCCGTCTTCCCGGCGCATCCGCACCTCGGTCGAGGGCACGGGCAGGCCGACGGTCCCGTCGAACCCCATGCTCCCGGGCTGGTCCAGGTCGACATAGCCGATGCACACCACCGGCGAGCATTCCGTCAGGCCGTAGCCCTCGATCAGCGGCGCCCCGGTGGCCGTCTGCCACGCCTCGGCGATCACGCGCTGGGTCGCCATGCCGCCGGCGATGGTCAGCTTCAGGTCGGAGAAGTCCCGGGTGCGGAAGCCCGGCGTGCTCAGCAGGCCGGCGAACAGGGTGTTCAGCCCGGCCATTCCGGTGAACCGCTCCTTGCGCAGCACCCATTCCACCCCTTTGGCGTCGCGCGGATTGGCGATCAGGATGTTGCGGCCGCCGACCCCGACGAACATCAGCAGGTTCGCCGTCAGGGAGAAGATATGGTAGAGCGGCAGCATGGTGACGTTGCCCACCGCCTGCTCCGGCGGGATCTGGCTCATCACCCACGCCCGCCCCTGCAGCACATTGGCCAGGACGTTGCGGTGGCTCAGCATCGCGCCCTTGGCGACGCCTGACGTGCCCCCGGTATATTGCAGGAAGGCCAGGTCGTCCGGGCGGCGCTCGACCGGCCGGAACCCCGTCCGCCGTCCCTGCGCCATCGCCCGTCCCCAGCGCTCGGCCTTCAGCACGCCGGTCGTCTTCCGGCCCGGCGCGCGCGCCGTCATGGCGTTCACCGCCCAGCGCCTGGGCGCCGGCATCATGTCGCCCATGCCGGTCAGCAGGACCTGACAGACGGCGGTGTCGCGCACCCCCTCTTCCAGCGTCGCGGCGAACAGGTCCATGGCCACCAGGACCACAGCCCCGCTGTCGGCCAGCTGATGCCTCAGCTCCCGGGCCGTGTAGAGCGGGTTCACATTGACCACCACGCCCCCGGCGAACAGAACCCCGAACAGGGCCACCGGATACTGAAGGCAGTTCGGCATCATCAGGGCGACCCGGTCGCCGGGCTCCACGCCCACCGACTGCAGCCAGCCCGCGAAGGCCTTCGCGTCCGCCAGGGCGCGGCCGTAGGTCACCTCCGCCCCCAGGCTGACGAACCCGACGCGGTCGGCGAAACGGCGCGAATCCGCCTCGAACAGCTGATGGACGCTTGACCAGCGCGCCAGGTCGTCCTCGATGCAGGCGGGCACGCCGGGCCGATAGGCCGCCGTCCAGAACCGGCCCCTCCACAGGGTGTCGGCGGCGGCGTCCCCGGCGACGGTCGTCGTTTCCAGGAGCTCCAGCGTCACCGGACCCTGCGCCACGTCTGGGTGCGGCACAGCAGGCGCGCGATACACCCCCGCACGGCCAGGGAGTCGCCGACCAGGGTCACCGTGCCGGTCGCGGCGCTCTGCCCGCTGTTCGGGTCGTACAGCGGGCCGGCCCGCCACTCGGTCGGGCCGCCGGTGAGGTTCTGCAGCACCGCCAGTCCCCGCAGGGGCCGGTCCCGAAGCGCGGCGTCGCGATTGCGGACGTCCCTCTGGTTCGGATCGCGCCGCAGCGGCGCGGCGTCGACCAGCCGTCCGCACAGGGTCGCGCCGCAGCGCTGGATTTCAACCACCCCGCCCTCGGCGGGCGTACGCCAGCGCCCGAGGATCGAAGCCTCCTGCGAGACCGCCGGCGACGTCGCTCCAACCAGTATCAGAACGCCGACGACGGCCGCCCGGATCACCCCATCCTCCCGTAGGCGTTGCGGGCCTCGACCGGCACGCGCTCATACACGGTCGGCGCGGTCAGGTTCAGCCGCGCGCGGGCGCTGTCCAGCGGTTCGGCGAACAGGGCCTCGTAATCCAGGCCCGGCAACCAGGCCGCCCGGCGTCCGCGGACCCAGGCCTGCAGAATGGCGCGGGCGCAGGGATAGCCGGTCTTGGCCCTCACGAACTCCACCGCCACGCCCGCCGCGATCACGCCGAAGCCGGGGCTGCGGGTCTGCGGCAGCGAGAACGCCACCACGCAGGCTTCGCCCAGGGCGTCGGTCCGGTATCCGGTCAGCACATGCCAGATGTCGTGCACGTCGCGCAGACGCCGCGCGTACCAGGCGTGGGGGTGGGCCGCCTCGATATCGGTGTCGGCCACCTTGCGGCTCTCGTCGGCCAGTCCGTAGGCGGAAAAATTGCGCTCCTCGATGAACGCCAGATAGGCCCGTCCAACGCTGCCTTCCGGGAAGGCGCGCAGCCAGTCCTTGTCCTGCAACCGGTCGGCCAGCTCCGTCATCAGGAAGGCCTGGCGTCCGCCGTCGGCCTGGTCCAGCATCTGCTGGTAGCCGCGGCGGACCGAGCCGCCCGCCAGGGCGTTCATGATCTCGAAGACCTGGGTGGTGTCTTCCTTGTCCGCGATCAGCCGGCGCAGGGCGCGCCAGGCGCGGACCGGTTGGACACGGCGGGGCTTCAGCCGCGTCGGGGGGCTCACGTTGCGATCGAACGCCATTTCCCCAACCATTGATTCGGCAGTCACTTGCTCTCTCCGCATGCTGGGCTTAACCAAGCCGCTTATCTACATGGATGTAACTTACATAGATGTCAATACCATCTCCACGCCGCCGCCGCCGCACGCCTGAAGAAGCGCGCCTAGAGGCGATCATGTGTGCGCGCGCGCGCCTGCTTTCGGGCGGGCCGGATGCGGTCACGCTCAAGGCCGTGGCGGACGACATCGGAGTGACGCACACCAACCTGATCCACCATTTCGGCTCGGCCGCCGGCCTGCAGTCGGCGCTGATGGGCTCGATGGTCGCGGACCTCGCCCAGGCGCTCGACACCGCCATCGTGCGCCTGCGCACCGACGAGGGCGCGCCGCTGGAGCTGGTCAACGCCGTGTTCGACGCCTTCGCGGAGGGCGGCGCGGGCAAGCTGGCGGCCTGGATCGTTCTGAAGGGCGACCTTTCCCAGCTGGAGCCCGTCCGGGACGCGGTGACCGGCCTGGTGCACGCCATCCAGGAGAAGCTCGGCGATCCCGACGGACAGGCCCACGCCCGCATCTCGGGTGCCGTCCTGTTCATCGCGCTCAGCGCCTTCGGCGAAGCCCTGATCGGCCCGCCCCTGCGCGATATGCTGGATCAGGACGAAGACTCGAGCCGCCGGGTCATCGCCGGCCTCCTGCCGCACTTCCTGCTGAAGCCCGCCCAGGCGGAGTGACCGCCCGCGGGCGTTCGCCTTCGACCGCCCGACCTTCCACAGAGGGTGACAGGCGCGCGCCCATGTGGCTTGCAAATCCGGACTGATCATTGCAGGTTCGGTTACGCAAGTGACGGAGAAAGAGCCATGACGGTCGTGCCCCTGCCCCCGAGACCCGCCAGAACCGCGGCGGCGAGCCCGGCGATCAGCATTCGGGAACTGGCGGCGCGGACAGGAACGACCCTTCGGGCGCTGCGGCACTATGAGGACATCGGCCTGCTGACCGCCGGACGCCGCCCCTCCGGCGCGCGGTGCTACGATTCGGAGCAGCGGCGCCGGGCGGCGCTGATCGCCCGGCTGCGCCGCCTGGGCATGCCGACGCCCGACATCGACGCCGCCCTGACGGCAGCCTCGGGCGAACAGATCGTCACCCGCTTCCTGTCGTCGGAGATCGCCGCCGCCGAGGCGCGCCTTCGGGACCTGCGCACCGCCATTGACGAGCTGGAGGCCGGCGGGCTGGAGGGCCTGGGGGCGGGGACCTCGCCCGCCTCCGTCGCCACTGTGGATCGCTCGGCGAGGCTGCGTCATGCCCGCTGACGCCCACCCCTCGGGTCGCCTTTCCGACCGCCACGTCCTGATCACCGGCGCCTCGTCCGGCATCGGCGAACACCTGGCCCGGGTCGCCGCGCGCGAGGGGGCCAGGGTCACCGTCGCCGCCCGCCGCACCGACCGCCTCGCCGCCGTGGTTGACGCCATCCGGGCCGAAGGCGGGGACGCCTTCGCCGTGGCCATGGACGTCGCCGACGAGGCCTCGGTGATTGCCGGAATCGCTGCGGCGGAGGCCGCCCTCGGCCCGCTGCACACCGCCTACGCCAACGCCGGGATCGGGCTGCCGGGACTGGCGCTGGACGCCCTCGTCGCCGAGTTCGACCAGATGTTCGCCGTCAATGTGCGCGGCGCCTTCCTGACCGCCCGCGAGGCGGCCCGGGCGATGAAGGCCAACGGCGCGGCCGGGGCCGGTCGCGGCCGCATCGTGCTGATCGCCTCCATCGGCGCGCAACAGCAGCTTCCCGGCCTCAGCGGCTATTGCGCCTCCAAGGCGGCCGTCGTCTCCCTGGGCAAGTCGCTGGCCCGCGAATGGGCGCGCGAGGGAATCAACGTCAACTCGGTCTGCCCCGGCTATCTGGAGACCGAAATGAACTCGGACTGGTTCTCCAGCCCCGGCGGCGAGAAACAGATCCGGGGCTTCCCGCGCCGTCGGCTGATGCCGGGCGACGGACTGGATCCGACCCTGATCCTGCTGGGCTCGGACGAGGCCGCCCCGATCACCGGCGGGGTCTTCATCATCGACGACGGCCAGTCCCTGTGAGCGACGGCCCTGTAAGTGCTGACGGCGGCGTGCGCGCCGGGTTTGAATTGGACGCGGCGGCGCTGGAAGCATGGATGCGGGCGCGGCTGGACCTGCCCTCCGGCACCCTGCGGATCAGCCAGTTCTCGGGCGGCCAGTCCAACCCCACCTATCGCGTCCAGGCGGGCGACCGCAGCTTCGTTCTGCGCCGCAAGCCGCCCGGCCCCCTGCTCAAGGGCGCCCACGACGTGCTGCGCGAGGCGCGGGTCATGGGCGCGCTGGGCCAGGCCGACTTCCCCGTGCCGCGCATCCTCGGCGTCTGCGAGGACCCCGAGGTGCTGGGCACGGCCTTCTATCTGATGGACCATGTCGAGGGCCGGATCGTCTGGGACCCCACCACGGACATCGCCTCCCCGCAGGAACGCGCCGCGACGTTCGACGCCATGAACGCCACCCGGGCCGGCCTGCATGCCCTCGACATCGACGCCCTGGGTCTGGGCGACTACGGCCGGCGCGGCGGGTTCGTGGCGCGGCAGACGGCGCTGTGGACCCGCCAGTACCGCGAGGACGTGGACGCCGGGCGCGACCCGAACATGGACGCCCTGATCGACTGGCTGGCCGAACGGGACCTGTCCGACGAGACCTCGGTCATCCACGGCGACTTCCGCATCGACAACCTGATCCTGCGGCCCGACCGGCCCGAGGTGGCGGCGGTCATCGACTGGGAGCTGTCGACGCTCGGCCATCCGCTGGCCGACTTCGCCTATCACCTGATGATGTACCGCATGCCGCCGCATCTGGGCGGTCTGGCCGGACGCGACCTCCAGGCCCTGGGAATCCCGGAAGAAGCGGACTACGTCGAGGCCTACGCCCGGCGGACGGGGCGCAGCGCCCTGCCCGATCTTGATGTCTTCGTGGCCTTCAACATGTTCCGCTTCGCCGCCATCATCCACGGCATCCGGGGTCGGGTGATCCGCGGCAACGCCGTCTCGCCCAAGGCCCGCAAGCGCGCGGACGAGTTCCCCGAACTGGCGCGGCTGGCGTGGGAACAGGCGCAACGCGCGCGTTAGGGAACGATCACCTCGGCATCGTCGGCATACAGCCGCGCCACATCCCCGGCGCGGTTGCGCAGGACCATGTTGCGATTGATCGACCCCTTGTCCGAGACCTCGTGGCCTTCCACGTCCGGCGGCGTGTCGAGGAACAGCAGGCCGGCCAGCCGCTCGCTTTGGCCGGTGTGGGTCGCGTTGTAGCGGCGCAGGCCCTCGGCCACGGCGGCGCGCACGGCGGCTGCATCTCCCAGCCGGCGCACGCCCTCCGGATCGGCCCAGGCCAGGACCTTCAACGCCGTCTGCCCCTCGCCGCAGATCACCACGTCACGGAACACGCCCGGCAGGGCCTCCAGCAGGTCGCTGCGCAGCCGGCCCGCCGCCACGAAGGTGCCGTTGGCCAGCTTGAACTGCTCCACCCGCCGCCCGGCGAAGAACAGGCCCAGCTCGGGGTCGTCCCGGTCGTGGAAGTCGGCCATGTCGTCCATGCGCAGGAAGCCGTCCTCGTCGAAGACCTCGCGCGTCCGGTCGTCGTCGCCGAAATAGCCGGGCGTCACGCTGGGCGCCTTGACCCGCACCTCATAGGCGCCGTCGGCCGGCACCAGCTTCAGCGACGCCCCCGGCACCGGCAGGCCGATGCCGACGCGGGTGCTCTCCCACCAGGTGTAGCTGATCGCGGAGCCGGTCTCGGTCGAGCCGTAGCCGGACACGAACATGAACCGCTGCCCCGTCGTGGCGACCGCCAGCCGCTGCAGCCGGTCGTGCAGGGGCTGGGGCAGCCCCGCCCCGCCGAACAGCATGACCCTCAGCTCGCTGAAGAAGGTCCGGCGCAGCGCCTCGTCCGCCTCCAGCGCATCGGCCAGCATGGCGTAGCCCGAAGGCATGGTGCCGTAGAAGCGCACCGGGACCTCGCGCAGGTTCCTCAGCGTCGCCGCGAACTGCGCTGGCGTCGGACGGCCGTCGTCGATGTGCAGCGTCCCGCCCAGCCAGGTGATGTTGGTCAGCAGGGACGAGCCGGCGATATGGCTCCACGGCAGCCAGTCCAGCATGACCCCGCCCCAGTCGAAGGCGTCGCCCATGGCCTGCGCCCCGCTGGCCGTATTGCCGGTCATCATGGCCTGGGTGTGGATCACCGCCTTGGGCCGCCCGGTCGAGCCGGAGGTCAGCAGGTAGCGGGCGGGCGCCGTCGGATCCAGCGCCTCGACCGCGCGGCCGACGCCCGCCACGTCCGGCGCCCACAGCACCTCGGCCATATCGACCGCTTCGCCCGCGAAGGCGTCGGGGGCGCCGGTGACGATGATCGCATCGTCCGGCGCGATGGCCTCGGCGGCGCGCGCATAGTCGGCGGTCTCGGCGAAGATCACCGCCGGCTTCACCAGATCGACCACATGCCGCAGCCGCTCGAAGTCGGCGCTCAGCAGGGAATAGTTGGTGCTGACCGAACAGATCGGCACGCCCGCGGCCATGGCCCCGAACATCCACAAGGCATGGGCCAGGGTGTTGCCGGACAGGACCAGGATCGAGCGGCCAGGCGCAACGCCCTGCGCCTTCAGCCAGGTCGCCACGGCCGAAACGTCGGTTCGCGCCTGGCCGTAGGAGAGCCGCCGCCAGCCCTCGCCGTCCCGCTCGGCGATCCAGGTCTTCTGCGCCTGCGTCTCGCCGTGCGACCAGAACCGGCGCAGCAGATTCCGCTCATACGGCGCCAGCGGCGCGCGGGCCGACAGGATCAGGGTTCCGTCGTCCCGGCGCTCGATCTCCAGCCCCACGTCGCCGAAGCGGATGGGCCGGCACGGCGCCCGATGGAAGTCCTCGACCAGATCCAGCACGCCACTCTCCCATACACGTCCGGTATTCCGGATCGGCCTTCATCCTAGCGTTCCGGACTGACTTGCAAAACAGGATTTATCGCCCTGATCACGCCCTTGCGTCACCGGACCTGCGATTCAGTGTCCGGAGTGCTAGACAGGGTCCGAAGCAGGATTGAAACGAGGGCTCGTGGACCAGATTTCCACACGCGATCTGATCATGGGGAACCCCGTCGCCCGCGCATTCGCGGTGACGGGCGACGCCTGGACGCAACTGATCCTGCGCGAGGCCTTCTACGGCGCGCGGCGGTTCTCGCAGTGGCGCGACCGGCTCGGCATGCCGCGCAGCGTCCTGACCGACCGGCTCAACCGACTCGTCGCCGCCGGCCTGTTCGAGCAGCGCCCGGCGAAGGAGTCGCCGACGCGCCTGGAGTACCGGCTGACGGAAATGGGGCTCGACATGTTCGGCACCGCCGTCATGCAGGGCCAGTGGGAACGGAAGTGGGCGCGCTCGCCCCTGCAGGAGCGCTACGCCCTCGCCTTCTACGACCGCCACACCGGCGAGCCGGTGACCCCGGCCATCTTCAATCATGAAGGCGGTCAGCCGGTCGATCCGCACTTCGTCCGCGGCGAGGTGGGCGAGGGGCTGGTCCCGATCGCGCCCCCGACGTCGCGCCGGCGCCGGACCCAGCCGATGGAGACGGACCGGGCGATCATCGACCGCTCGACCGACATCATGGGCGATTACTGGAGCTGGGCGGTGCTGGCCGCCGCCTTCTTCCGCATGCGCCGCTTCGACGAGATCCACGAGGCGCTGGGCGTGGCTACCAACATCCTGGCCGACCGCTTGAACCGCATGGTCCTGCACGGGGTGCTTGAAAAGAAGCTCTACCAGAAGGCGCCGCCGCGCTTCGAGTACCGGCTGACCCAGGCCGGGCTGGACCTGTTCCCGATGATCATGGCCATGCACGGCTGGAGCGAGCGCTGGCTCTGCCCCGACGGGCCGCCGCTGAAACTGGTCGACACCCGCACCGGCGAGGCGATCCATCCGGTCGTCTGCGACCTGGCGACGGGCCGCCTGCTGGACCCGCGCAACATCCGCTGGGAAGTCGAGGCGGCGCCGGGAACCCCCGGCGCCGCCCAGCCTCTTCCCTAGAAGCTCTGGCTCAGGGCCACGCCGAACGAGCGCGGCGCCCCGAAGACGCTGAAGCCCACGCCCACGTTCTTGATGATGTGGGTCTGGTACTCGGTGTCCGTCAGGTTCTTGCCGTAGGCCGAAATCTTCAGGCCCGACGGCGACTCCCACGACAGGAAGGCGCTGACCAGCTCGTGCTCCGGCGACAGGACTTCGGGGTTGTTCGACGGATCGAAGTAGAAGGCGTCGGTCCACTGATAGTCGGCCCGCGCCGCCAGCACGCCGCCGGCCACATCCCATTCGCTGTCGATGTACAGGGTGTACTGGCTGTCCGGCGACCGCGGCAGGGTGTTGCCGTTGTAGGGCAGGACCAGCGCGCCCGACGCGGCGTTCGACGTGAACTTCGCATCCAGGCTGGTGTACGAGCCGCCGATGGTCAGGTTGTTGGTGATCGCCAGGGCGGTCTCGATCTCGAACCCGTCCACCTCGGCCTGGGCGTTGGAGGTGACCAGCGCCAGTCCCAGCAGCTCATAGACCTGCAGGTCGGTGTACTCGAGCTTGAACGCCGCCGCGTTGAAGCGCAGCCGGCCCATCAGGGTCGACTTCACCCCGATCTCGTAGTTGTCGAGCAGTTCCGACGCGAGCGGCGTCAGCGCCTGGGCGCCGGACTGGGCCGTCGACGGGAAGGCCCCCGCCTTGTAGCCCCGGTCATAGCTGGCGTAGAGGCGCACGTTGTTGACCGGCTCGACCGCCAGGGCGATCTTCCAGCTCGGCTCGCTGAAGCTCTCGTCGCCGGTCACGTTGTACGGCGCGCCGCCCGGCCCCAGCGGAATGCCCGGAGGCGGATTGGCGCCGCCCTCGTTGTCGATCGCGATCTGGTGGATCTCGCGCTTGTCATGCGTCCACCGGGCGCCCAGCGTCAGTTCCCAGATGTCCGCGAACGGGATGTTGGCCTGGCCGAAGACGGCGAAGCTGCGGTTGGTCGCGTCCTGGATGAAGGTGGTGTCGCCGCCGAACGACGGCGGCGCGATGGGCAGCGCCGTGTTCACGATGAAGCGCTCGCTCCGCAGGATGTCTTCCTGGAACACATAGGCGCCGGCGACCCAGTTGACGTCGGATCCCGGCTTGGACGCCAGCCGGAACTCCTGGCTGAACTGGCGCGCCTTCTCCGAGGCCCGGTCGTCCACCTCCAGCGGGAAGGCCGGGAACGGCAGGCCGCCCAGATTGTCCCGCCAGCTGTAGTCGTTGTCCCGGAACGAGGTCAGGGAGACGAAGTCGAACGCCTGGCCGGAATGCTCGACCCGCGCCGTCACGCCGAAATTGGTGCGGTCCTGATAGTTGTCCGGCGACGAGAAGCTCTGCCGCCGGTCCAGACCTGTCCGCAGGGTATTGATCAGGGTGACGAAGGCCGGCGCGGTGGCCGAGGTCGTGACCGGGATGCGGGCGTGCCCGTCCATGTCGTCCTTCGAATAGTCGCCGCTCAGCAGGAGGCTCCATTCGCCCGCCTCCTTCAGCACCGACACACGCGCGCCCCAGGAGGTTCCGCCCTCCAGCCCCTGGCCGGTCGGGACGTTCTCGGCATAGCCGTCGTTGGTGTTGTAGCGGGCGGCGAAGCGGATCGCGGTCTCGTCGTCCAGCTGGCGGTTCACCACCCCTTCGAGCCCGTACTCGTCGAAGCTGCCGATCCGGGCGGTCAGGCTGCCGGTGTTCTGGAAGACCGGCTTGCGGGTGTAGATGTTCAGCGCCCCACCCGAGGCGTTACGGCCGTACAGCGTCCCCTGCGGCCCGCGCAGGACCTCGACCCGCTCGATGTCGAGGAAGGCCAGGGCGCTGGCGCCCGACCGGCCGATCGACACCTCGTCGATGGAGACGCCGATCGAGGGATCGCTGGCCGCCGAGTCGCTCGAGGACCCGACGCCGCGGATGTAGAGCTGCGGCTCGCCGATGTTGAACTGGGTCAGGGTCACGCCCGGCGCCTTGGCCGCGATGTCCTGGATGCCTGTCGCCGCCGTGCGCTCCAGCGTCTCGGCGTTGAAGGCGGTGATGGCGATCGGCACGTCCTGCAGGCTCTGCTCGCGGCGCTGCGCCGTGACGATCACCTCGTCGAGGGTGGCGGCGTCCTGCGGCGGCGCCTCCTGCGCGGCGGCGGGCGCGGCGAGCGCGGCCCCCAGCATCAGGGCGGCGACGGAGGCGGTTGTGGCGTGAACGAACTTCATTGGCGTTTCCCTCCCCAGGGCAGCGGCTCTCGTTGATCGAAAGCTCGACAGGAATAGTAACTTGCGCCAACGGACCAAGTTTGCAAGTCTTTTTACGCAAGCATGGAGGGGCGGATGGAACAGCGGTCGTTGAAGGACCGGGTCATCGTGGTCACGGGCGCCGGGCGCGGCCTGGGCCTGGCCTATGCGCTGGATCTGGCGTCCCGCGGGGCCAAGGTGGTGGTCAACACCCGGCCCCGCCCGTCGGGCCAGCCGGCCTCGGCCGAGGCCGTGGTCGAGCGAATCCGGGCCGCCGGCGGCGAAGCCGTCGCCTGCGCGCTCGGCGTCGAACAGGACGACGCCGGCGACCGCCTGCTGGAGGCCGCTCTCACCGCCTTCGGCCGCATCGACGGGCTGGTGAACAACGCCGGCGCTCCCGAAGCCAGGAGCCTGCACAAACAGACCCTGGCCGAGCTGCGGGCCGTCTTCGACATCAACTTCTTCGGCACGGTCAGCGCCACCCTGCCGATCTACCGCCACATGCGCGACCAGGGCGCGGGGCGGATCGTCATCACCACCTCCGCGGCCGGCCTGCACGGGGTGCACGGCATGGCCGCCTATTCCTCGTCCAAGGCGGCGCTGATCGGCCTGATGCGGGTCATCGCCCTGGAAGGCGCCTCCAGGGGCGTGCACGCCAACGCCGTCGCCCCCTACGCCCTGACCGGCATGACCGAGGCCTATGTCACCGACGAGGTCGGCCGGGCCATGCCGCCCGAGTACGTCGCCCCGGTGGTCAGCTGGCTGATGACCGCGGCCTGCCCGCTGAACGGCGAGACCCTGGTGGCGGGCGCCGGCAAGGTCCGCCGCGCCGTGCGGATCGAGGGTCCCGGCGTCCAGTTCGATCCGCCGGGCGAGGTCTCTCCTGACGACCTGACCGCGGCCATGGGCCCGCTGATGTCGCTCGAGGACTGGACCCTGCCGACCGACGGAAACGCCGCCTTCGAGGCTTTCCTGAAAGCCCGTCCGGCGACCGCCGTGCGCCTATCATGACTTGCACAAACGGACCGGCAAGAGCAGATTGCATTTCAAGACCCAAGGAGCCGAACCATGGCCGATGACGCGACCGCGGCGCGCCGGATCGAGACCGGTGAACTCACCCCGCTGAACCAGTTGAACCCCTATCTGCAGGGTCTCTACGAGCCCGTGGCGACCGAGACGACGGCGCTGGACCTGCCGGTGATCGGCGAGATTCCGAAAGACCTGTACGGCGCCTTCGTGCGCAATGGTCCCAACCCGGCCCAGGCGCCGGCGGGCCTGCATCACTGGTTCGACGGCGACGGCATGGTCCACGCCATCTGGTTCGAGAACGGCAAGGCCGAATACCGCAACCGCTATGTCGGAACCGACGACTACCGCGCCGAAAAGGCCGGGCTCGACATCCAGGCCGGCGGGGTCATGGCCCCCTCGGCGCGGACCCGTCCGGGGTCGCAGCGCGGCGACCTCGTCTACAAGGACACGGCCAACACCGATCTGGTCTTCCACAACGGCTCGCTGATGGCGCTCTGGTACATCTCGGGCAAGCCGGTGCGGGTCCACGCCCACACCCTGGAGACGATCGGCAACGAGACCTTCGGCGGCGCCCTGCCCCGCCACGTCTCGGCCCACGGCAAGGTCGATCCGAAGACCGGCGAGTTCTGCTTCTTCGACTATTCGCTCTACGAGCCGTGGATGACCTTCGGCGTGGTCGACGCCCAGAACAACCTGACCAATTTCCAGAAGGTCGACCTGCCCGGACCGCGCCTGCCGCACGACATGGGCCTGACCGAGAACTACATCATCCTGCACGACCTGCCGGTGGTCTTCACCGAGGCCGGACTGCGCAACTCGATGTGGCAGATCAAGGTGGCCGACCAGCCCGCCCGCTTCGGCGTCGTGCCCAAGACCGGGACCGGCGATCAGGTCCGCTGGTTCGAGACCGAGACCTGCTACATCTACCACGTCGTCAACGCCTGGGAGGACGGCGACGAGGTCGTCATGACCGCCTGCATGATGACGCCGAACGGCTATCCGCCGAACCCGGCCTATGGCCCCTACGCCTCGATGGTCAATGTGCTGGCGCTGAACGCCGTGCCGGTCGAGTGGCGCATGAACATGGTCACGGGCGAGGTGAAGAAGCGCCGGCTGGACGACCGCATCGGCGAGTTCCCGGTGGTCAACCTCGACTACACCGGCCGCAAGACGAACTGGTCCTACCATGTCTCGATGGCGAAGCAGGAACTGCAGCGCTTCTCGGGCCTGATCAAGTACGACCTCAACACCGGCGCGGCGAAGACGCATGACTTCGCGCCCGGCGTCGGCGGCTCCGAGCCCGCCTTCGCCCCCCGCGTCGGCGCGGTCGATGAAGACGACGGCTACGTCATCGTCTTCACCACCGACGAGGCCACGGGCGCCTCCGAGGTCCAGGTCATCGCGGCCAAGGATTTCGAGGCCGGCCCCATCGCCCGCATCCCCCTGCCCGCCCGCGTCCCCGCCGGCTTCCACGGCACCTGGGCGCCCGGCGCACAAGTCGCCGCCTGAGGATCAGTATGACCGCTTACATCGTCGACGCCGTCCGCACGCCCCGCGCCAAGGCCCGCCCCGACGGCGGCCTCGCGTCCCTCAAGCCGCATGAACTGGTCGCCGGTCTGATCGATGCGCTCGACGCCCGCAACGGCGGCGCGGCGCACAGGGCCGACGCCCTGATCCTGGGCGCCGTGGGCCAGGTCGGGGCCCAGGGCGCCAACGTCGCTCTCGTGACCAAGATGCACGCGGGCCTGCCCGACGACGCCTACGCCTTCAGCCTGAACAACTACTGCGTCTCGGGCCTGACCGCGATCGGCCAGGCCGCCAACATGATCGCCGCCGGGGATGCGAAGACCGCGCTCGCGGGCGGGGTCGAGATGATGAGCCGCGTCCCCTTCATGGGCGACAAGGCCGACTACTACGAGGACGCCAGCTTCCCCCTGCGCACCCGCTACATCCCCGTCGTGGTCGCCGCCGACCGCCTGGCCGAGGACATCGGCGTGTCGCGTCAGGAGATGGACGACGCCGCCCTGCGCTCGCAGCAGCGCACCGCCGCCGCCGAGGGCACGGCCCTGACCAAGTCGCGCATTCCCCTGAACGGCCTCGACAGGGAAGAGCCCGCCCGCGCCTCGACCACCGCCGAAAGCCTCGCGGCCATGCCCGCCGCCTTCGCCCCGCTGGGCGAGCAGTACGCCGAGGCCCTGGGCGGCCGGACCATCGACCACCGCCACACCGTCGCCCACGCCCCGCCCATGTGCGACGGCGCCGGCCTGGCCCTGGTCAGCGCCGCCGCCGACGGCGCGCGCGCGCGGATCGTCGCCTACGCCGAGGCCGGGGGCGATCCCGAGGCCTCGCTGACCGCCGGCTTCACCGCCATGGACCGGGCCCTCGCCAAGGCCGGACTGACGCTGGGCGACATGGACCGCATCGAGTTCATGGAGGCCTTCGCCGTCACCATCGTGAAATTCCTGCGCGAGCGGGACGTGGACGTCGACCGGGTCAACGTCGGCGGCGGCCACCTCGCCAAGGGGCACCCGATGGGCGCGACCGGCGCCATCCTGCTGTCGTCCCTGCTCGATGCGCTGGACGTCGCCGAGGGCCGCTACGGCCTGGTCGTCGCGGCGGGTGCCCAGGGCGTCGGCGCGGCCATGATCGTCGAACGGATCGGCTGACCATGGACGGGGGCCCGCTCAACCGTCACGCCGAACTGATCGCGCGCCACGCCGCGACGCTGGACGCCGCCATCCAGGCCGTGCGCACGCGCCAGGCCTGGAGCCCGTTCAGCGACTCGCCCTCGACGAAGATCCACGGCCCGGACAAGCCGCCCGCCGGCAAGGCCGCCTTCGAGGCCCGGCTGGGAACCACCTTAGACCTGGACCAGCCCGGCGCGACCGGCCGGACGGTCGGCGAGGAGGTCTCGCCCTATACGCAGCAGCCCCTCGACATCCGCTATCCGGTCAGCGACCCGGACGCGCTGGTGGCGTCCGCCATCACCGCCATGGCGCAGTGGCGCGAGGTCGATTTCGAGCTCCGCCTCGCCCTGTGCCTGGAGATGGCGCAGCGGCTCTACGACCGCAATTTCGAGATGGCCCACGCGGTCATGCATGTGGCGGGTCAAAGCTACACCCAGGCCTTCAGCGGCTCGGGTCCCAATGCGCTGGATCGCGGCGTCGAGGCGCTGGCCTACGCCGCCAAGGCCATGCGCGACGTGACGCCGACCGCCGACTACCACCGCCCCTTCGGCGCCGATCAGGTGGCGCTGAGGAAGACTTACACCCTGGTCCCGCGCGGCGTCGGCCTGGTCATCTGCTGCGCCTCCTTCCCGACCTGGAACGCCTATCCGGCCATGTTCGCCAGCCTGGCCACGGGCAATCCGGTCATCGTCAAGCCGCACCCCATCGCCGTCCTGCCCATGGCCCTGGTGGTCGAGACCTGCCGTCAGGTCCTGGCCGATTTCGGCTTCGATCCGAACCTGGTGACCCTGGCCGTGGACACCATGGCCGAGCCCGTCGCGGGCCGCTTCATCGACCACCCGGACGTCCAGATCATCGACTTCACCGGAAGCCCCCGATACGGCGGCCATCTGGAGCGGACGGTGACCGGCAAGCTGCTGTTCACCGAGACCGCGGGCGTCAACACCGTCGTCATCGACAGCGTCCCCCAGGATCAAGCAGGCCTGGACGCCGTCGCCCGCGCCGTCGCCCGCTCGTCCAGCCTGTTCTCGGCCCAGATGTGCACCAGCCCGCAGGTGATCTACATCGCGCCCGACCTGTTCGAGGCCATGTCTTCGGCCATCGTGGATCAGATTGACGCCATCGCCGCCGACCCGGCCCAGGCCGCCGGGATCATGGGCGCCATCCAGGGGCAGGTCAGCCTCGACGTGGTCGCCGAGGCCCGCCGCGCCGCCGACGCCACGCCGGGCGCCCGCGTCCTGCGCGAGGCCGGCGCTTACGCCCACCCGCAGTTCCCCGACGCTCGCACCCTGACCCCGCTGGTCATCGCCGTCGAAGGCGCGGGCGATCCCGAGATCTACGCCGAGGAACGCTTCGGCCCGGTCCTCTTCCTCGTCTCCCGCCCCGCCGACGAGGCGGTGATGGAGGCGACCTGGCTGGCCAGGACCAGGGGCTCGATCAGCTCCTATCTCTACTCGACCGACGAGGCCTTCATCGACCGCGCCGTCCCCGCCTACGAGGCCGCCGGGGCCAATCTGTCGATCAATCTGACCGGCGCGATGTGGATCAATTTCGCCGCCGCCTACAGCGACTATCACGTCACCGGCCTGAACCCGGCGGGCAACGCCTGCCTGGCCGACCTGGCCTTCGTCGCCTCGCGCTTCCGCATCGTCCAGCGACGGCGGCCGATCGCATGAGCGACGACGTCTTCCTCGCCGGCGTCTCCATGACCGCCTTCGGCAAGCGGCCGGACGACAGCGTCAAATCGCTGACCGCCGAGGCCGTGACCGCCGCCCTGTCCGACGCCGGCGCGACCGTCGCCGACATCGAGGCCGCCTGGTTCTCCAACACCCGCCAGCCCATGCTGGAGGGCCAGAACACGGTGCGCGGCCAGATCGCCCTGCGTCCCCTCGGCCTGACCGGCATCCCCGTCGTCAACGTCGAGAACGCCTGCGCCTCCGGCTCCACCGCCCTGCTGCAGGCCATCCACTGGCTGCGCGCCGGCGCGGGCGACATCGCCCTCGTCGTCGGGGCCGAAAAGATGGTTTTCCCCGACCGCCCGGACCGGGTCGCGGCCGCTTTCGCCGGCGGCACCGACATCCACGACCGCGACGGCGTGCTCGACTACATCCGCGCCATGGGCGGCGACGCCCCCGAGGACGGCCGCAGCCTGTTCATGGACCTCTACGCCGCCCAGGCCCGCGCCCACATGGCCCGCTTCGGCTCGACGCCGCTGGACCTGGCCCGCCTCGCCGCCAAGAACCACACGGCGGCCCGGCACAACCCGCGCAGCCAGTACCGCACGCCGATGACGACCGAGCAGGTGCTGGCCGACAAGTCCATCGTCTTCCCCTTCACCCGCGCCATGTGCGCCCCGGTCAGCGACGGCGCCGCCGCCGCCATCGTCTGCTCCGCGCGCGGTCTCAAGCGGCTGGGCGGCGAGGCCCGCGCGGTCCGAGTCCGGGGCTGCGTCCTGGCCAGCGCCGGGGCTCGCGACGCCCGCGACTTCGACAACCACATCGGCCGCCGCGCGGCCCTGGCGGCCTACGAACAGGCGGGCGTCGCCCCCCAGGACATCGATCTGGCCGAAGTCCACGACGCCACCAGCTACGCCGAGCTCCAGCAGATCGAGAACCTGGGCCTCGCCGAACCCGGAACCGTCGGCGCCCGCGCGGCGGCCGGCGACTTCGCCCTGGGCGGCCGCACCCCGGTCAACCCCTCCGGCGGCCTTGTCGCCAAGGGCCATCCCGTCGGCGCCACCGGCCTGGCCCAGATCTTCGAACTGACGACCCAATTGCGCGGCGAGGCCGGAGCGCGGCAGGTCGGAGACGCCCGCATCGCCGTGGCCGAGAACGGCGGCGGCTTCCTCGGCGTCGAGGAGGCGGCCACCGTCGTCACCGTCCTGGAAGGCCGGGCCGCATGACCCATCCGATCCGCGCCCTCTACGAAAACGCCGCCGCCAAGGCCGGTCGCTCCGCCCTGTTCGACGGCGACACGGTCCTGACCCACGGCGAACTGATCCCCCTGGTCGAGCGCGCCGCCGCCGACCTGACCGCGCGCGGGATCCAGCCCGGCGACCGCGTCGGCCTGTGCGCCGCCAACAGCTGGCGCCACGTCGTCGCCTACCTCGCCATCCTGCGCGCCAATGCGGTGTGGACCCCGCTCAATCCCCGCAACGGCGCAGGCCTGAACGGCGACTTCCAGCGCCGCGCGAGCCTGGCTCTCACCCTGCATGATGTCGGCTCGGTCGGCGCGCTGGGCTCCACCGCCCGCCCCCTGCCGCTCGAGGCCTGGCTGGACAGCCTGCCCGACGCCGCCCCGCCCGCGATCCTCGACGACGCAGCCGCCCCCTTCGCCCTGAAGTTCACCGGCGGCTCCACCGGCGTGCCCAAGGGCGTGGTCCAGTCCCAGGCCAGCGGCGCGGCGGCCCTCCGCTCGCTGCAGGGCTTCTACGACTTCACCGCCGACGACGTGAACCTGGCCGTCGCGCCCCTGACCCACGGCTCGTCCCACTACATCCTGCCGGTGCTGGCGGCGGGCGGATCGCACGTCCTGCTGGCCGCGCCGGACCGCGCCGCCATCCTCGATGAGCTGAAGCGCCGGACCACCGTCGTCTTCATGCCGCCCACCCTGATCGCCCTGATGATGGGCGAGACCGACTTCCGGCCCGAAGACTTCCCGCGCCTGCGCCACCTGACCTATTCCGCCGCCCCCATGTCGCCGGGCCGCATCGCCCAGGCGGTCTGCCGCTTCGGCCCGGTGCTGTCGGCCCTCTACGGCCAGACCGAGGCCCCCATGGCCATTACCGGCCAGAGCCCCGCCGACATGGCCGACCCCGACCTGCGCGGCTCCGTCGGCCGCCCCTTCCCCGGCACCCCCGTCGGCCTGCTGACCCGCGAGGGCCAGGTGATGTCACACGGCGAAGGCGAGGTGGTGGTCGGCGGCGACCTGGCCCGCACCGAATACCTGGACGCGCCCGAGCTCACGGCGGCGACCCGGCACGACGGCTGGCTGAAGACCGGCGACATCGGCCGTATCGGCCCCGACGGCCGCCTGACCCTGATCGGCCGCTCCAAGGAGCTGATCATCACCGGCGGCTACAACGTCTATCCCGGCGAGGTCGAGGCCGCGCTGAACGCCCATCCCGCCGTGCGCGAGGCCTGCGCCTTCGGCCTGCCCGACGACGTCTGGGGCGAGCGCCTGGAGGCCGCCGTGGCCGTCGACGCCCGCTTCGTCGACGACGCCGCCATCCGCGCCTTCGTGCGCGAGGCCATCGGCCCCGTCCGCACGCCCAAACGCCTGCACCTCATGCCCGCCCTGCCCCGCAACCCGGTCGGCAAGGTGGTGCGCGGCGAGGTCCGCAGCCTGCTCTATCCCGACGCCAATCTCGCCGTGGAGGTCCGCCCATGATCGTCATTCCCGAACACCGCATCCGCGAGATGAAGGCCCGCGGCTGGTGGGGCGACGTCACCCTGGACGACCTGTTCCAGAAGCATGTGAAGGCCCATCCGGACACGGAGGCCCTGGTCGATCCGTTCAACGCCCCGGACTTCGTCGGCGGGACCGCCGAGCGCCTGACCTGGCGCCAGACCGCCGACGCGGTCGATCGCCTCTGCGCCGTCCTGACCGCCCACGGGATCCGCAAGGACGACGTGGTCGTGGTCCAGCTGCCCAACATCGCCGAACTGACCATCAGCTACCTGGCCTGCCTGCGGCTGGGGATCATCGTCAGCCCCGCCCCGGTCCAGTACCGCGAGCACGAGCTGGGCTACATCATCAGCCAGACCGACGCCGTCGCCGCCATCACCAACGACCGCATCGGCAAGCAGATGCACGGCGAGATGATCGTCGGCCTCAAGGCGACCTGCCCGACACTGAAGACCGTCTTCGTCCTGGGCCAGACCTGCCCCGAGGGCGGTCTCGACCTCGAGCCCCTGATGGACGGCGTCACCCGCGACCAGCACAAGGCCGCGCAGAAGGCGGCGAAGGCTGCCGCGATCACCGCCGATGACATCGTCACCATCTGCTGGACCTCCGGCACCGAGGCCCAGCCCAAGGGCGTGCCGCGCAGCCACAACGAATGGATCATCATGGGCGACGGCGTCATCGACGCCGCCGACCTGGCCCCCGGCGCGCGCCTGCTGAACCCCTTCCCGATGGTCAACATGGGCGGCATCTCCACCGCCTTCATCGGCTGGCTGCTGCTCGGCGGGGTGCTGATCCAGCACCATCCGTTCGACCTGCAGGTCCTGCTCAGGCAGATGCGCGACGAGAGGATCGACTACACCGTCGCCCCGCCCGCCGTGCTGAACCTGCTCCTCCAGAACGAAGCCCTGCTGGAGGGCATCGACTTCAAGCGGCTGAAGTCCATCGGCTCGGGCTCGGCGCCCCTGTCGGAGTGGATGGTGCGGACCTTCCACGAGAAATACGGGGTCCAGATCGTCAACTATTTCGGCTCCAACGAGGGGGCCTCCTTCCCCTCGGCGCTGAAGGACCTGCCCGAGGCCGCCGACCGCGCCAGCCTGTTCCCCCGCCTCGGCGAGGGCTTCACATGGGCCTGCAAGCTGCACGACCGCATCTTCACCCGCCTTGTCGATCCCGAGACCGAACAGGAGATCACCGACGCCGGCCTGCCCGGCGAGCTGCGGGTCAAGGGCGCCACCATCTTCTCCGGCTACTGGCGCGCGCCCGAGATCAACGCCCGCGCCTTCGACGCCGACGGCTGGTTCCGCACCGGCGACCTGTTCGAGCTGGCCGGCGACCGCAGGCAGCACCTGAAATTCGTCGGCCGGCTGAAGGACATCATCATCCGCGGCGGCATGAACATCTCCTCCGAGGAGATCGAGAACCACCTGATGGCCCACCCCGCCGTCGCCGAGGCCGCCGTCGTCGGCGCCCCGGATCCCAATCTGGGCGAGCGCCTCGCGGCCTTCGTCGTCTTCCGTCCCGGCCAGCAAGCGACCCTGGCCGAGATCAACGCCTTCCTGACCGGCGACCGCCAGGTCGCCGTCTACAAGCAGATCGAACGCCTCGAGACCATCGAGGCCCTCCCCCGCAATCCAGTCGGCAAGATCCTCAAGCGGGATCTGCGCCAACGCGTCACCACCGAGACCCTGTCCGCATGACCTCCCCCTTCGACACCCTGCGCCTGCCCGTGTTCGCGGCGCCCATGTTCCTGATCAGCGGGCCGGAACTGGTCATCGCCGCCTGCAGGGCCGGCGTGGGCGGGGCCTTCCCCACCCCCAACTGCCGCACGGTCGAGGACCTGGATGCGTGGATGGGCACGATCACCGACGCGCTGAAGCCGGGCGACGCTCCGTGGATCGCCAACATGATCACCCACTCGACCAACGCGCGCCTGCCCGAAGACCTGCGCCTGATCGCCGAATACAAGCCGCCGGTCGTCATCACCGCCCTGGGTTCGCCCAAGCCGGTCATGGAGACGGTCAAGGGCTACGGCGGCCTGGTCTTCGCCGACGTCGTCTCGATGAAGCTGGCGAAGAAGGCGGCCGAGGCGGGCGTCGACGGCCTGGCCTGCGTCAGCGCGGGCGCCGGCGGCCACACCGGCCACCTGTCGCCCTTCGCCTTCATCTCGGCGGTGCGTGACTTCTTCGACGGATACATAGCCGTCGGCGGCGGGATCGGCGACGGGGCGGGCGTGGCCGGCGCCGTCGCGGCGGGCGCGGACTTCGTCTACATGGGGACGCGCTTCCTGGCCTCCGAAGAGAGCATGGCCCAGCCGGAGTACAAGCAGATGGTCGTCGACGCGGGTCCCGACGATCTGGTCGTCTCCGCCTCGGTCACCGGCACCCCGGCCTCGTGGCTGCGCCCCAGCCTGCTGGCCGCCGGCCAGGATCCCGACAACCTCGGCGCCGCCCCGGACCGCAACTACACCTCGGGCGGCTCGACCAAGCGCTGGCGCGATATCTGGGCCGCCGGCCAGGGGCTTGAGGCCGTCCGCGCCGTCGAGCCGGTCAGCAAGATCGTCGACCAACTGTCCGGCGAATACGACGCCGCCATCGCCCGCTTCCAGACCCGCACGGGCGCCCGCCGGATACAGGGGGCCGCGGCGTGACCTCCGCTCCGGCCAGAGTCGTCGCGCCTGTCGACTTTGAGCTCGACCCGACGGTGTCGGGCCTCGAACTGCTGCGCCGCTGGGCGCGCAAGGCGGACACGGTCGGCGGCTATCCGCAGCGGCTCGGCGCCTGGCCGGTCGAGTTCGAAGAAGGGCTGGTCCGCATCGTCTGCGACCTCGATCCCGGCCACGCCAATTTCGTGGGTCTGGTTCACGGCGGGGTCCTGGCCTCGCTGGTGGACGTCGCGGGCGGCAGCGCCGTCATGACCATTCTCGAGCCCGGCCAGACCCTGCTGACCACCGACCTGTCGATGCGCTTCCTCAACGCCGCCCCGATGGACTGCGCCCGGCTGGAGACGGTCGGCCGGGTGACCTTCCACGACGCCCGCAAGGCCGTGGTCGAGGCGACCATCAGCACCCCCGGCGGCCTCGTCATCGCGCAAGGCACGGTCGGGGTGTCGATCCGCTCTCCCCGCTGATCGTCCTATGACGGCGCCGCGCGCGTGGGCGCTGATTGTACCGCCAAAATCAAAACAGGCGTCTATTCCCATGGCTGGGGAGGCGGAGCGTCATCGGGGTGACTATCTGGAGTGAGACGCTGTCGTCGCTGAAGGGGCGAACGCCATGACGCTTGTCCTCACAGCCATGTGCCCGATCTATGTAGTCCAGGTCAGCGACCGTCTCGTTACGGTGGGGCCTGCTCCCCACGACGCCATGTCCAACAAGACCATCGTCTACCGCGCCAGGGATGCGCTGGTGTCGATCGGCTATTCCGGCGTCGCCTATGTCGGTGATGTGCCGATGGATGACTGGATCGCCGGGGCTCTATGGGGCGGCCCCATACCTCGCGGCCCCGACGGGAAGCGGCCCGCGAAGAGTTTCGGCCCGGCGCCTGTTCTTCGCGATATCGGCCAGGCCGCGGCGCATCTTGAACACGCGATCAAGGGGTTGGCTTCCGCGGCGGTCGATAAGCACGGCCTATACCTCACCCTCGCCGGATGGCAGGGGCAGCGACATGGCGCACGGCCTATCGTGATGGAGATCGAACGTCGGGACGGCGTTACGACGGTGCGGCGTTCGCCTCGCCGCCCGCCCAAGGGACAGGAGTTCCGGCTTCACAGCATTGGGGCGCGCCTCTCGACCGAGGCGTTCCGTGCGCGCTTCGCGTCATTGCGCGGCGAGGGAGGCTTGAACTGCACCATCGAAGAGGTCGAAACGCGCTTTGCCGAAACGATCCGCGAGACGGCGATGTGCGTTCCCAGCGTCGGCGAGAACCTGCTCAGCGTGGTATTGCCCCGTCCCGATCTCGGCCCGGCGACATGCCGTTTCCTGCCGGCCCGGCTCCATGCCGTGCGGATTAGGACGGCCACGCGCGACATGGTGATGGATGTGGCCCATTCTCCGTGGATCGTGGGACCGTCCGTTCTTTATCCGCCAAGCGCCGAGATCGGTGAGACGGTGATGGACCTCGGCGGCGTTCCTCTCGTGATCGTCGGGGCGGCTCCGACGTCGGGACTGCTGGGCCTGAGCAGCAGCATCAGGCGTCCTTTGCCGCCGTCTGCTGGCAGACCAGGACGATTCTGACGTAGTCGAGCCATCCGTCCGTTCCTGACGCAGGCGCGTGCCAGGATGCGCCGATGCTCATCCCGACACGCAGCTCTATCCGGACGCTTCGGACGCTTCGGACGGTGTTTACGACCGTCCGGCCGTCAGGTCCCGATCACCAGGCTCACCGTCGTCGTGGTCGAGCCGCCGATGTTCAGCGTCTGCACATTGCGCGCGCCCTCGACCTGCATCTCGCCCGCGGTTCCGGTCGTCTGCTTGAAGGCGTCCAGCGCCATTCGCACCCCGGTCGCCCCGACCGGGTGACCGCAGCCGATCAGGCCGCCGGACGGGTTGATCGGCAGCCGGCCGCCCATCTCGATGTCGCCCGCCTCGATCGCCTTCCAGCTCTCGCCCGGCGCGGTCAGGCCCAGATGGTCGATGGCCATGTACTCGGTCATCGAGAAGCAGTCGTGGGTCTCCACCGCATCGATGCCCGACAGGTCCAGACCGGCCCGGGCGCGGGCGTCGTCGATGGCCCGCTTCACCTGCGGGAAGACATAGGGCTGCCCCTCGCTGGCCTTGATCTTGCGGCCATAGTCGATCGGCGCGCAGCGGTGGCCCCAGCCCTTGATGCGCGGCAGGCTCTCCAGCGGAATGCCCCGCGCCTTCGCATATTCGGCGGCCCGTTCCGGCGAGGCCAGGATGATGGCGGCGGCGCCGTCCGTCACCTGGCCGCAGTCGGTCTTGCGCACCCGCCCCTCGATCACCGGATTGGCCTCGTCATCATTGCTGAAGCTGGCGGCGGTGAATTCGTATTTTCTGGTTTGGGCGTTTTTGTTGTTCTTGGCGTTGGCGAAATTGATCTGCGCAATCCGGCGCAGATGCTGTTCGTCGATGCCGTAGCGGCGATCGTATTCCTCGGTCAGGTCCGAGAAGGCGCGCGGCCACGGATAGGTCGCGTCCAGATACTCGTGCCCGGCCCAGGCGGCGGCGCCCAGGTGCTCGGCCGCCGTCACGCCCGGCACATTCCGCATCATCTCCATGCCCAGCACCATCGCCGTGCCGTAGCGGCCCGACTCGATGTCGGCGGCGGCGGCCAGCACGGCCAGGCTGCCCGAGGCGCAGGCCGCTTCATGGCGCGACGCGGGCATGCCGGTGAACCGCTCGTCCGCCATGGCGAAGAAGCCGCCCAGCATCCCCTGCCCCGTGAACAGGTCGCCGACGAAATTGCCGACGTGGCCGACCTCGATGTCCTCCGGATCCAGTCCCGTCTCCGCCAGGGCGCCGTGCACGGCCTCCGCGAAGCCGTCGCCGATCTCCAGCCCCTCGCGGGCGTAGTTGCGCGCGAAGTCCGACTGCCAACCGCCCAGGATGTAGGTCATGCGTCCGCCCCCTTACGCCGCCGCCTGCGAGGCCAGCGTGGCCTGCGACGCGCGGATGGTTTCGCCCTGCGACCAGGTCGCGTGGGTCCCGCTGGACATCCGGCCGGGCAGGATGATCCGCGCCACCGGCCCCTCAGCCGGCTTGCGCGCATCATAGATCACGCACTCCGACCGGTTCTCGATCATGTCGGTGACATAGGTGATCAGATAGCCGTCGTCCTCTTCCGTCGCGCCGATGCGCGGGGCGAAGCCGGGCTCCGAGCCGTAGCGCTCCGGGCCGAAATCGACGGTCCAGCTCTCGCCCGTGTCCATGTCGTGCTTCACCAGGCCGGTGAACAGGAACCAGCCGGGCTTGGACACGGCGCTGTAGGCGTATTTGTACTTCACGCCGGCGAACTGGTTGTTGATGACGCCGAACTCCAGCACCCGGTCGTCCAGCCGCTGCTCGATCGTCGCGCCGGTCTTCAGGTTGAAGCGCCAGCGGTGCAGCTTGGGTTGCAGCATGTTCTGGTCCAGGAAGGTCATGATCCGCTCATGCCCCGGCCAGGCGTCCGGGCTGGTCTTGGGCACCGGATTGTCCTGGAAATAGCCGTCCATGACGATCTCGTCGCCGTCTTCCCAGGCGTTCAGGAAGTGCAGCACATAGGTCGCGTCGGCCTCGAACCAGCGCACGTCCTCGGCCCCGCCGAAGCGCGGAATGATGCCGAAGCGCGACTTCATGTCGGCGTGGAAGCGCGCCGCGTGGATGCCCTTGGGCAGCAGGTCCTCTTCCCAGAACAGCGGGAAGTCGTTGAGGATCGAATAGTTGGTCGTGAACGCCATGTCGTGCGGCAGGCGCGCGCCCGGCAGCGGCACGGGCGTGAAATGCTTCAGCTTGTTGTCCGGCCCGACCACGCCGTAGTGCATGTGGGGCGCGGCCTTGGAATAGTTGAAGAACAGCAGCTCGCCGGTCTTCTCGTCCACCTTGGGGTGGGCCGAAATGCCCTCGGGCGGACACCAGTCGGCGCTGGGCAGCTGCTCCATCGTATAGGGATCAAGGCGATAACCCTCGCCGCACTGGTAGAAGGTCGAGAGGATCGCCCCGGCGTGAATGATCACGTCGGTCGAGGACGAATCCTTCAGCCCCCCATGGGCGCCCCAGCCCGGCAGTTCCGACAGCGACGGATGCTCGGCCAGTCCGGCCCACAGCGCCCGTCCCGCCGCCTGTTCGGCCAGGAAGCCCTTGGTGCGCACGAACCGGTTGCGATAGGCGGCCTTGCCGTCCCGCAGCACCATGGTGTGGATCATCCCGTCGCCGTCGAACGGGTGATAGCGGCCGATCGGATCGTGCACCGGGTTCTCGGTGTTGCGCACATAGACGCCGTCGATGTCGGTGGGGATGGTCCCGATCACCGGCATGTCCTCGGCCGTGAACTCCTCATGCTGCGGCGTCCAGGCGCCGGTCATGTAGGGATGCTCGTTCGGCTGCAGCGTCGCCTTGAACGGTTCAAAGCCCATCGATCACTCCTTGCGGGCGCTCGCCCGGAACATAGTGGGTTGCGTTAGAATACCATCCTTGTCGTCGTTGGCGAGGGCTTTTAGTATCAATTCGAAAGCGACGCCGCGAATGGCGCGGACAGGGAGAACAGGACTATGGCGGATCACGTGTTTCCGGCGCTGGACTTTGACGGCCTGCGGCCGCCCAGCCCCTTCCTGACGCCCGAGCATGACGCCTGGCGGGCCCAGTTGCGCGGCTTCGTGGACGGCTATATCGCGCCCCACCTGAAGGACTGGGACGCCGCCTCCGACTTCCCCGACAGCCTCTATGTCGAGGCGGCCAGGGCCGGCATCTCCGGCATGGGCTTCCGCGAGGATCTGGGCGGCACCGGCGAGGACGTCGACCTCTACCACCGCATCATCTACGCCGAGGAGTTCTTTCGGCTCGGCTCCGGCGTCGTCTTCGCGGACCTCGCCACCCCCTGGATCGCCCTGCCGCCGATCATCAACGGCGGAACGCCCGAGATGCTGGACCGCGTCGCCCGGCCCGTGCTGGCGGGCCAGAAGAAGATCGCCTTCGCGGTCACCGAGCCCGGCGGCGGCTCCGACGTCTCGGGCTTCACCACCACGGCCGAGCGCCGCGGCGACGTCTTCGTCGTCAACGGCGGCAAGACCCTGATCTCGGGCGCCATGAAGGCCGACTTCCTGCTGACCGCCGTGCGCACCGGCGGCCCCGGCATGGGCGGCCTGTCCATGCTGCTGATCGAGACCGACCGGCCGGGCGTGACCCGTGGCCCCGTCCCCGGCCTTCAGTGGTACAACCGCAACAACGGCTGGCTTCAGTTCGAGAACGTCGAGGTGCCGGTCAGCAACCTGATCGGCGTCGAGAACCGGGGCTTCGCCGGCCTGGCCAGCCAGTTCAACATCGAGCGCTTCAGCGGCATCTCAGCCACCCTCGCGATGGCCCGCACCTGCATCGCCGAAGCCATCGCCTTCGCCCGCGAGCGCCAGACCTTCGGCAAGCGCCTGATCGACCACCAGTCGATGCGCCACAAGATCGTGGAGATGATCCAGCGTCTGAAGGCCGCCTACGCCTTCCTCGACATCCTGGTCTGGCGCTTCCAGCGCGGCGAAGCGCCGGTCGCCGACCTGGCCCTGCTGAAGGTCCAGGCCACCACCACCCTGGAGCACTGCGCCCGCGAGAGCCTGCAGGTCCTCGGCGGCCGCGCCTACACCGGCGACAACCGCGTCGAGCGCATCTACCGCGAGGCCCGCATCTTCGTCATCGGCGGCGGCTCGGAAGAGATTCTGCGCGACCTCGCCGCCAAGCAGATGGGGTTCTGAACAAGAAGAGGCCCCGCCGACGGATCGGCGGGGCCCAGTTTTCAGGAAAACGCAGTCGCTTCGGAAGTCTCAGAAGTTCCGGCGCAGGGTGATCCCGTAGGTGCGGGGATCGCCGAGGAAGGCCGAGTACGAACCGGCCTGGAACGTGGCCGGAATGATGCGGCGATAATAATCCTTGTCGAAGACGTTGCGGGCCCACAGGTCCACCGCCCAGTCGCCGCCCTCATGCCGCAGCGAGAAGCGGGCGTTGGCCACCGAGAAGGCTTCCTGCACCCGGTTCGGATCGAAGCCGCCGGTGAAGAACTCGGAGCTGTAGCGGTTGTCCATATAGGCCACGCCGGTCAGGTCGCCCGAGATCGGGAACTCGTAGGTGACCGAGGTCACGTTCACCCAGTCCGGCGACTGCTCCATCTCCCGGCCCGAATAGGTCGAGTTGCCGGGGCTGACCGGATAGTAGGCGTCCGTGTAGCTGAGGCCGTTGGTGATCGTCAGGCCGTCCATCGGCCGCCAGGTCACCTCGATCTCGGCGCCCTTGGACACCGCCTCTTCCAGGCTGCGGACGACGAAGTTGACGCCCGTGTACTCGATCAGCTGGAAGCCCGAGAAGGTCTGGTGGAAGACCGCCATGTTGGCGATCAGGCGGCGGTCGAAGAACTCGGTCTTCAGGCCGACCTCATAGGCGTCCACCGTCTCTTCCGAGAAGGCCAGGTCGCGCGCGTTCGGCGTCGCCGGAGTGGTGAAGCCGGCGCGGTCGAAATTGTAGCCGCCCGACTTGTAGCCCCGCGAATAGGAGACATAGCCGTTCACGTTCGGAGCGAACTCATAGGCCACGTTGAAGGTGCCGGTGACGGCGTCCTCGCTGCGCGAGTCCGTGTCGCCCGCCGGGTTCATCCGCGTGTCCCAGAAGGGGGCGCAGAAGCGGGTGATGCCCGGCGCATCGCCGGTCGCCACGGCGCTGTCGCAGGCGGGGTTGAAGTTCTGGCCCCAGAAGTCGATCGACTTCTTGTTGTTGGTGTAGCGCAGACCGGCGGTGACGCTGAGCTGGTCGGTGATGTTGAAGATGTTGTGCGTGAAGACCGAGATGTCCCGGCCGTTCTGCTCGCCCACGCCCCGCGCGCCGTCGCCGGGCGTGAAGGCGGCCAGGGTCGTGGCCTGGAAGGTGGCCGCGCCGCCGTAGATCAGCGGATAGTCGGCGCCCATCCGGTAGGCGGAGTCGTTGCGGACATCCTCATCCGAATAATAGGCCCCGACCAGCCAGTCGACCATGCCGGCCGTGCCCTGCAGGCGCAGTTCCTGGGTGAAGACGTCGAAGTTCTGGTGCAGGCCGTCCGGGGCGAAGAAGCCCAGGTCGGCGCCCGAGTGGTCGAAGTCCTGCGAGCGCGAGGCTTCCCAGCTGCGGTAGGCCGTGACCGAGGTCAGGTTGGCCCAGCCGAGGTCCCAGTCGGCCTGGGCCGACAGGCCCCAGTCGACGATGTTCTCGGAGTTCACGCGCCCGGCGGTCTTGGACGCCTGCCGGTCGAAGGGGTTGGTGCTGGTGTAGCCGATCTGGCCCCGCGCGGCGGACAGGCTGTTCACCAGGCCGTAGGTCGGGCCGGCGATGGCCAGCACCGCGACGCAGCAGTTCTCTTCGCGGTTGGTGTAGTCGGCGCTGAACATCCAGCGCAGGCTGTCGGTCGGCTCGTAGCGCAGCTTGGCGCGGATGAACTGGCGATCCAGGTTGTCCAGGGTCTCCTGGCTGTTGGCGTCCGGATAGAAGCCGTCGCGGGTTTCCGAGCTGGCCTCCACCCGCAGGGCGGCGTTGTCCGACAGGGGCAGATTGACGGCCCCGGCCACGCGCATGTTGGAGAAGTCGCCGTAGGTGCCTTCAAGGCGGCCCTCGACGCCGGTGAAGCTGGGCGTCCGGGTGACGATGTTGATCAGGCCCGAGGAGGTGTTGCGGCCGAACAGGGTGCCCTGCGGTCCGCGCAGGACCTCGATCCGTTCCAGGTCGCCGAGCTCGGACAGGGCCACGCCGGTGCGGGCGCGGGTCACCCCGTCGATCACCACGCCGACCGAGGACTCCAGGCCCGGGTTGGTGGAGGTGGTGCCGATGCCGCGGATGCGGATCGACGAGTCGGCGCCGCCGCCCGGGGTCTGGAACTGCACGCTCGGCGCCAGGCCGGTCAGTTCGCGGATGTCCGAGACGCCGGAGTTCTGAAGCTGCTGCGCGCCGATGGCGGTGACGGCCACGGGCACATCGATGAGCCGCTCTTCCCGCTTGGTCGCGGTGACGATGACGTCGTCGATCTGGGTCGCGGTGTCCTGCGACGGTGTTTGCGGAGCGGTCTGGGCCCATGCCGGCGATGCGCCGAGAGATGCGGCCAGAAGCAATGCGGATACGCTGATGGAACCTCGAATGGTCACGCCCTATCCTCCCATGAGCCCCCGTTTAGCCGAGGTGCTTCAGTGCTAGGTGTAACTTGCAGAACGAGACTGTCAAATAGCTTTTGTAATCAGACCAACATCTGTGCTTGATTGGGTTAAGGCTGTCACCGGGCCCGCAGACCCGTTTGGAAGAACGGAAATCCGCGGCCCGAACGACGCCAACCAGACCGGAAAACCGGCGGTATAACAGGGAGTTGAGGCGGACCCGTGGAGACATCGGTCACACGTCACAGCGAACAGCCCGGCCCGTTTCCGCGGACCGCGAAATCCCTTGCCGAAATCCACCCGCGCGCCGGGATCGGATCGGCAAGTCACTTTCATCTTTAGATTGATTGATTGACCGGACCTCGCCGATGACCAGTACGACGTCCCCTGAAACACCCGTCGCGGCGACTACGCCCAAGCCCCGGATCTGGCCCCATCCCGGGTGGGGCTGGTTCGCGGTCGCGGCCCTGATGGTGGCCTACACCTCCAGCTTCATCGACCGGCAGATCCTGAGCCTTCTGGTCGAGCCGATCCGCGCCGACCTGAACATCTCGGACACCCAGTTCAGCCTGCTGGCGGGTCTGGCCTTCTCGCTGTTCTACACCCTGATGGGCGTGCCCCTGGCCCGGCTGGCCGACCGGGGAAGCCGCCGCTGGATCATCTTCTTCGGCATCGTGATCTGGAGCGTGATGACCGTCGGCTGCGGCCTGGCCAACAGCTTCTGGGCCCTGTTCGCCGCACGCGTCGGCGTCGGCATCGGGGAGGCCGCCCTGTCGCCCGCCGCCTATTCGATGATCTCGGACTATTTCCCGCCGCGCATGCGGGCGCGCGCGCTCGCGGTCTATTCGATGGGCCCGTACATCGGGGCCGGACTGGCCCTGATGATCGGCGGCGGCGCGATCGACATGATCGCCCGTCACGGGACGATGGAGCTGCCGCTGTTGGGGACGCTGGCCCCATGGCAGCAGACCTTCGTCCTGGTCGGCCTGCCCGGCCTTCTGATCGCCGCCCTGTTCCTGATCGTGCGCGAGCCGCCCCGGCACGGGCTGGTCAAGGCCGACCGGAACGCCGGCGTGCTGAAGTTCATGTGGGCGCGCAAGAAGACCTTCTACGCCATGATCATCGGCTTCTCGATCTTCGGCATCGCCGGCATCTCCTACCTGGCGTGGATCCCGGCGGTGCTGATCCGCACGCACGGCTGGAACGCCTCGCAGGTCGGCTTCGCCTACGGGGCCGTGCTTCTGCTGGCGGCGACGCCGGGCGTCCTGGTCGGCGGATGGCTGAGCGACTTCCTGGCCGCGCGCGGCCGCAAGGACGCGCCGCTTGTCGCCGCCATCTTCGGTCTGGTGTGCAGCATCCCCTTCGCCATCGCCACGCCCCTCATGCCTGACGCGAACTGGGCCATCGCCTCGCTGGCCGGCTTCAGCTTCTTCGCGGGCCTGATGAACAGCCTGCCGGCGACCTCGCTGCAATCGGTGTCGCCCAACCAGTTCCGGGCGCAGGTCACGGCCATCTACTTCCTGATCGGCAACCTGATCTCGCTGGCCGGGGGACCGACCATCGTCGCGGCGATCAGCGACGGCCTGCTGGGCGGCCCAAAGCATATCGGCGTGTCCCTGGCCATCGTCAGCGGCGTCTGCATCACCGTCGCCTCGGCCATCCTGATCAAGACCCTGCCCCATTTCCGCGCCAGCGTGGATGAGGCGGAGGAATGGCAGAGGGACGCCTCGTGAGCGGGTTGAAGCTGCCCTGGTTCGACCCGACGCCGCCCACGGCGGACGAGTGCGTGATCCCGCGCCTGCTGGACCGCTACGCCGCCGAGAGGCCCGACAAGGTGTTCATCCGCTATCAGACCGGCGAGACCTGGACCTGGGCCGAGACCCGGCGAAAGGCGCTTGAGACCGCCGCCGCCCTGCAGGCGCGTGGGGTGAAGAAGGGCGACATCGTCGCCGCCTGGGCGCCCAATTCGGCGGCGCTGGTGCGCTCGTGGTTCGGCGCGAACTATGCGGGCGCGGCCCTGGCCCCGATCAACACCAGCTTCCGCGGCAAGCTGCTGGAGCACGCGATCGGCAAGACCGGAGCCCGACTGCTGATCGTGCACCCCGATCTGGTCGGGCGGCTGGAAGGCCTGTCGCTGGGCGCCGTCGAGGGACTGATCCTGACGGGCGAAGCGACCGGGCAAGTCAACCTGGGCGTCGCGGTCGAACCCGCCACGGCCCTGGCCGGCGACGCGGCGGCCTATGCGCGGGTGGAGTCCGATCCGTGGGACAGCCCGGTGATCATCTTCACCTCCGGCACCACGGGACCGTCCAAGGCGGTGCTGACCTCCTATGTGCAGGAGTGGACAACCGGGAAGGTCACCTACGGCTATATGCACGGCGGCGACCGGATGCTGGTCAATCTCCCGATGTTCCATGTCGGCGGCATCGCCGCGATCACGGCGGCGGTGGCCTGCGGCGGTTCCGTGGCCCTGTTCGAGGCTTTCGACACCCGGCGCTTCTGGGACGTGATCCGCGAGACGGAATCGACCGTGTGCAGCGGCCTGATCGGCGCCCTGACGGCCTTCCTGATGAAGGAGCCGCCCCGACCGGACGACCGGAACAATCCGCTGCGCATGGTGACGCTCGCCCCCATCACCGAGGACACGGTCGCGCTCGCCGAGCGGTTCGGCTTCGACTACATCTCGGGCTTCAACATGACCGAGGTTTCGGGGCCGCTGATCTGCGCGGTCAACGAGACGGTGATGCGCAGCTGCGGCCGGGCGCGCGAGGGCATGGAGTGCCGCATCGTAGACGCCTTCGACAACGAGGTTCCGCACGGCGAGCCGGGCGAACTTGTGATCCGCGCGGACAGCCCCTGGACCCTGAGCCACGGCTATCTGGGCGATCCGGAGGCGACAGCGGAGGCCTGGCGCAACGGCTGGTTCCACACCGGCGACCTGATGCGCCGCGACGCCGAGGGCTGCTTCTTCTTCATCGACCGCAAGAAGGACGCGATCCGCCGGCGGGGCGAGAACATGTCGTCGCTGGAGATCGAGATCGAGGTCTGCGGCCACCCCGCCGTGCGCGAGGCGGCGGCCTATGGCGTCGACCTGCCGGGCGGGGAACAGGAGGTGATGGTCGCCGTCGCCCCGGTTGCGGGGGCGACGATCGATCCGAGGGAGCTGGTCGAATATCTGATCCCGCGCATGACCCACTTCATGGTGCCGCGCTATGTGCGGATCGAGGCGGAGCTGCCCAAGACCCCCACCAACAAGATCCAGAAGACCGGCCTGAGGGCGGAGGGAATCACGGCGGAGACCTTCGACCGGGAGGCCGCCGGCCTGACCGTTCGTCGTCAGAAACTCTCAACCGCTTGAATCCCGTTCAACGAGACCGCTAAGACAAGCCATGGTTTCCCAAGGCGCGACGAAGACCCGGCTGGTTCCAAAGAGTTCCCTGAACCGGGCGCTGAACGCGCTCGGCGATAGATGGAGCCTGCTGATCGTTCAGGAAGCCTTCCTCGGCGCCACGCGGTTCGAGGAGTTCCACGAACGGCTGGGCGGCGCCCGCAGCACCCTGTCCAGCCGGCTGCAGGCGCTGGAGCGGCACGACATTCTCGAGAAGCGCCCGCACCGGGACGAGGGCGCGCGAATGGCCTACCATCTGACGCCGCGCGGGCTGGACCTGTTCGACAGCATGATCCTGATGTGGGGCTGGGGTGTGCGCTGGGGCGTGGCCGGCCGCCGCGCGCCGACGGTCTTCATCCACGAGGTCTGCGGCAAGCCCATGCTGCCCGAGGTGCGCTGCACCGCCTGCGGCGAACTGCTGACCCTGCGCAGCTGCAGCTTCGTCCCTGGTCCCGGCCAGGGGATGGAGAAGCTGCCCGTCCAGCGCATGCACCGCAAGCGCCAGCCGACCGACACGACGCCGGTGCTGGAGCTGGTCGACCTGCTGGGCGACCGATGGACCGGCCTGGTGGTCAGCGTCCAGTATTTCGGCATCCACCGCTTCGACGAGATGCAGAACATGCTGGGCATCGCGTCCAACATCCTGACCGACCGGCTGCGCACGCTGGAGAACGCGGGCATCTTCGAGCGGCGGCTCTATGAGATCACCCCGCCCCGGTACGAGTACCGGCTGACCAAGAAAGGGCTGGACCTGTATCCCCACGCCCTGACCATGCTGACCTGGGCCGACGCCTGGCTGAGGGACAAGGCGGGACCGCCCGTCCGTATCCGGCACGAGTGCGGCGCCGCCCTGAGCAGCGAGGTCGACTGCAGCTGCTGCAAGGGCCGGCTGAAGATGGCCGACGTGCTGCTGAAGCCCGGCAAGGGGCACACGATCGCCTGATCCCGAACGCGCTCGCGAGGACGTGAAAGTCCACGTTTGAAAGTACGGCCATGTCGCTTGCATAAACAAACTTACCGTCCTAGCGTTTGCCGAACGACAAGAACGGGAGAGACGCCATGGGCGAGCATATGAAGGTGGTCGAGGCCATGATGGCCGCGTGGAAGAAGCGCGACGTGGAGGGCTTCATCGCTACCCTGTCCGACGACATCGAGTACCACTGGCACCCCACCAAACGTCCCGCCATCGGCAAGGACAAGATGCGCAAATTCCTGGCCAACTACGAACAGGGCTTCGACCAGCAGGAATGGCGGATCGTGCACTCGGCCGAGGCCGGAGAGGTGCTGTTCGTGGAAGGCATGGAAGTCCTCGTGGACCGCTCGACCGGGGTGAAGATGGACAATCCCTTCGTCCAGGTCTTCGAGGTCCGCGACGGCCTGATCCGCCGCATGCGGGACTATTATGACACCTCGCAGGTGCACGCCCCGGCCAAGCCGGACGCCGCCAAGGCCTCGGCGTGAGCACGCCGATCGAGCGCCTGCGGGCGCTGATGGAGGTCTCGGGGCGTCGCGACAAGGCGGCGTTCCTGGACTTCTTCGACCCCGCGATCGAGTACCACTATCACGTCGGCACCCGGCCCCTGATCGGGGTGGAATGGGTCGACAAATTCATCACCCGGTACTGGGCCAACCACTCCGAAACCGAGTGGGTCCTGTCCAGCTGGGCGCAGAACGAAACCCAGGTCCTGACCGAGGGCCGCGAGGACTACGTCAACGCCGACGGCGTGAAGGTGTCCCACCCCTATATGGGCATCATCGAGTTCGGGCCGGATGGGAAGATCACCGCCTGGCGCGACTATTTCCAGATGAAGGACCCAGCCGCGACGGGGTGAGTTCTCCCTCCCCTTCTGGGGAGGGTGGCTCGCGAAGCGAGACGGGTGGGGAGCAACCGCACAGCCCCCCACCCTGTCGTCGCTGCGCGCCGACATCCCTCCCACAGGGGGGAGGGAGAAACGTCAGATCCGCTCCGCCCGAAGCTGGCCCCGACGCACCTTGCCGGCGTCGTCGCGGAGCCTTTCGGCGGTCGCCTCGAAGCTGCGCGGCTGCTTGTAGCGGGCGATGCGCTCGGCGAGGAAGGCCGTCAGCGCCGCGGCGTCCAGCCGCCCGTCCGCGGTCTCGACGATGGCGTGGACGCGCTGGCCCAGGTCGTTGTCCGGCAGGCCGATCACAACGCTGCACTGGACGCCGGGGAAGGCGTCGATCGCCGCCTCGACCTCGGCCGGATAGACGTTGGCGCCGCCCGACAGGATCATGTCCACCCGACGGTCCGCGAGGAAGAGATAGCCGTCGGCGTCCAGCCGGCCCATGTCGCCCAGGGTCTCGAACTCGCCCACCGCCTTGGGCTCGGCGCCCAGGTAGCGGTAGGTGGTCCCCTGCCCTCGCAGGGGCCGGAAGAAGATCTCGCCGACCTCGTCCACGTCGCAGGCCGAGCCGTCCGGACGCAGCACCTGCATCTGGTAGCCGGGCAGGACCCGGCCGACCGAGCCGGGCTTCTCAAGCCACTGCAGGCCGTTGATGCCGGTGCCGCCCATGGCCTCGGTGCCGGTGTAGAGCTCCCACACCGTCTCGGGGCCGACCCAGTCGATCCAGGCCTGCTTGAGCCACGGCGGACACGGCGCGGCGATGTGCATGACGGCGTCCAGGGACGAGATGTCGTAGCGGGCCTTCACCGCCTCCGGCAGGGCCCAGATACGGTGCATCATGGTCGGCACCTGGAACAGCCAGCGCACCCTGTGGCGCTCGATCAGGCGGAGGGCTTCCTCGGCGTCGAAGCGCGGCATCAGCACCACGTGCAGGCCCCAGCCCAGGGCGAAGCAGGTCATGCCGAAGGGGGCCGCGTGGTACAGCGGCCCGGGATTCATCAACACGTCGTCGTCCGGCAGCATGCCCAGCAGGGGTCTGTCCGGATCGGCGACGCCCGGCGACATGTCGACGATGACCTTGGGCCGACCGGTGCTGCCGCCCGAGGCGATGGCCTTCAGGTGCGGGGCGATCTTCTCCGGCAGGGGGCTGTCATCGGCCGCCGCGTCGAAGGTGTCGGCCTCCGCGAAGGCGGGCCAGCCGCCGGCCTTGGCCGCGTCGTTGATCACCACCAGCCGGGGCTTGAGCAGGTCGAGGACGCCCTCCAGCTCCGCCGCCGGCAGCTTGTGCGACAGGGGCGCGGGCGTGGCGCCCAGGGCCCAGACGGCGAAGGCCAGTTCGAGGAAGGCCGGGGTGTTGGGCAGGGCGATGGCGACGAAGTCTCCCGCCTCCACGCCCAGCCGCGCCAGGGTCCGGGCGCGGCGATTGACCCGCGACGCCAGCGCGGCGCGGGTCAGGGTCTCGCCTTCGAAGGACAGGGCCGGGCGGTCCGGATCGCGGGCCGCGTGGATGTCCAGAAGGGCGCCCATGCCCCGGGGCGACATCTCGCCGATCCCGGGGGTGGACATGACGCGTGGGGTGGACGGGCGCTTCACACGACCTCCGGAGCGGCCTTCTTCGGCGGCCAGGGGATGAGGGAACTTGTGCGGGCGATATACTCGGCATAGCCGGGGCGCTGATAGGTCAGCCGCTTCTCGTAGGACGGCCCGCCGCTGTACTTCACGAACATCAGCAGCAGGAGCAGCGGCCCGACGATGGAGGCGACGCCGATCAGGCCGGTCTCCGCCGCGATGGCCCACAGGCCGAACCAGACGCAGAGGTCGCCGAAGTAGTTGGGATGGCGGGTGTAGCGCCACAGGCCGGCGTCCAGCACCTTGCCCTCATTGGCCTTGTTCGCCTTGAAGCGGACCAGCTGGAAGTCGGCCAGGCTCTCGAACAGGATGCCGAAGACGACCAGGCCGGCGCCGATCCAGCCCAGCGTGCCGATGGCCGCGGGCGTGGCCGACAGCTGGCCCAGCTGGACCGGCATACTGACCACCCACAGGATCGGGGCCTGGAACATGAAGACCAGCCGCCAGGAGGCGACGGGGAAGCTCCAGCCCTTGGTCTCCTGCGCGCGGCTGAGCATCTTCACGTAGCGGCGGTCGGGTCCGTGGGAGCGCCAGCGCCACAGGATGTAGAGGCCCAGGCGCAGGCCCCAGACGCAGGCGAGCGCGAGCAGGAGCTGCATCCGCGCATCGGCGCCGTCGGCCTGGAAGAAGGTGGTCACCGCCATGAAGGCCAGTCCCAGCGCCCACCAGGCGTCGACGAAGGTGACGTCCTTCAGTGCGCAGCCGATGGCCCAGAGGATGACGAAGGACGCGATACAGATCCCGAGGTTGATCCCCAGGATCGTGGCGATCTCCTGAACAGCAGGCATTGGACTTCCCTCCCCTTGTGGCGCCGGCGCTAGCGGCCGGTCGACGGTTCCTTGACGAAGACGGCCTTGGCCATCTGCCGCTCCAACCCCTTGGGATCGCGCGCCTTGGCGGCGCGCATCTCGATGGCGAAGCGGTCTGTGTCGATCTCGTCCGTGCCCCGGGTGATGCCGCGCATGGCGGCCCGGGCGACGTCCTCAGGCGCCTCCTTGGCCCCCTTCACATGCGCGGCCATGCGCGTGTCGACCGAGCCGACGATCAGCGAGGTGACGGTCGTGCCCTGCCCGGCCAGCTCGGCGCGGATGCACGTCCCGGCGGCGCGCATGGCGAATTTGGACGGGCTGTAGCCCCCCATGTTCGGCGCGGCGAGGATGCCGCCGACCGAGAGGACGTTCAGGATGGCGCCGCCGCCGTTGGCCTTCAGGATGGGCGCGAAGGCGCGGGCCATGGAGACGGGGCCGAAATAGTTGACCTCCATCTCCTCGCGCGCGGCCGACAGGTCGTCGGCGCCGATCAGCAGCTGGTTGTTGAAGGCGCCGGCGTTGTTGACCACGACCGAGACGTCCGGACAGGCGGCGGCCGCGGCCGTGATCTGCTCCGGCTTCGACACGTCGAGGCGCACCGCGACGACGCGGCCGGGAAACTCATCCTCGAGATGTTTCGCCGAGGCGGGATCGCGGGCGCCGGCATAGACCCTGGCCGCCCCTTCCTGCATCAGCACGCGGACGAAGGCCTCGCCGATCCCGCGATTGGCGCCGGTGACGATGGCGACACAGCCCTGGACTTCCATGATCGGACCTCAGGCGGCGGTGTAGATGATGTCGTCGGGCTTCTTGGCGCCGCGGCGCAGCTGGGTCGGATCGTTGGTGATCGCCCCGCGCGCCCAGGTCTCCGAAATCTCGTGTTCCTCGTTCCACTCCCAGCACATGGTGCGGCGCAGGATCCGCCATTCGTTCCCGCGCTTCTCCATCTGATCGACGCACCGGGCCAGGGTGCGGGTGTCGAACAGCTCGCCCTTCACCTTCAGGCGCGAGGCGGTGAGGATGTAGCATTCGGCCGTGGCCGTCGTGGCGTTCTTCAGCTCGATGACCAGGTTCATGGCCAGATGGTTCATCAGCCCGGCCTTGGGCAGGCGCTCCTTGACGACGGCGACCCATTCGGACGCCGGGCCGTTGAAGGTGCCGCCGTGGTCCTCCCAACCGTCGGGCCAGTAGGCGCGCTCGACCAGGTCCGCGTCGGCGCGGTCGCAGCCGCGCAGAAACAGCAGCAGGGTCTCCTCGATCGCCTTCTTGTCGAGAAGCGCCTGCACCTCGGGATCACGGTCGGCCATGGTCGTTTCCTCGGTTCGTTCTTTTTAGTCTTTGAATGAAAGTGACATGACTTTTGTTAGCGGGCAACCCGCTGACATCAGAGGCGGAGGAGGCCCGGCGGCGCCGCGACCACGCGCGGGATGGCGTCCAGGACCATGCCGGCGACCGCGAACTGCTCTGGCTTGGTGCGCACGCCCGCCGGCGCGGTGTCGACCAGGTCCATGGCGATCTTCAGCCCGGGCAGGCCGTCGACCTCGATCCGCCAGTGCGGCTTGCCGGCGAAGGCCGGGTCAGCCGGGTCCATGATCCAGTTGACCTCGTGGGTGATGCGGCGGACGCCGTCGGCGAGGCCGTGCACCCGCCAGGTCGTCGCCGCCACCGTGCCCCGAGGGATGATGCCCGCCGCGACGATGAGGTCGAGCTCGGCGGTGCGCAGTTCGTGGTCGGACTCATACCCGTCCAGCTTCAGACCGATGCGTTGCGCCAGCCCCTCGACACTCTGGGCGAACATGCGGTCGAAGGTTCGCGCCAGCGGGCCGTCCACCAGGTCGATCGACGCCGGATCGGCGCCGAAGCCGAGTGCGCCGAAGACATAGTCGGGGTTGGGAACCGTCGCACAGTCAATGATTTCGCGGGTCGCGACGTTGCGGTGGGACAGGCACAGGCTGACGGCGTTGGCCGCCATCCGCTCCGCCACCCAGCCCGGATTCACCCCCGTCCCGGCCAGGGTCGCGCCGCCCTTCAGCGCGCTCTGCGACAGGGTCGCCGCATAGGCGGCTCCCAGGGCGGCGGGCTCGAAGTAGTTGTTGATCGAGATGACGTTCTTGCCTGCCTCCAGCAGACGCCGGACGTCGGCGTCATGCCCGTCATAGGGATCCGGCAACATCGGGCAGTGCAGCACCACGTCGGCGTCCAGCGCCAGGATGTCCTCGATGGCGCGGGTGGCGATCACCCCGGTCGGATCGCGCCGCGCGATATCCCCGGCGTCACGCCCGGCCTTGGCCGCGCCATAGACGAACAGACCGACCAGTTCGAAGCGCGGATCGTCGATCACGGCGCGCAGGCAGGCCCGTCCCATGGAGCCGGTCGCCCACTGGATCACGCGGATCGGTCTGGTCATTCGAAGCGGATCCTGTGACTTGCGATTCCGAACCGATACGCCATCAGTCCAGAAACGCAAGCCGGTTGCCAAGCCGTCCCGCTTGATTAGTATGTTTACGAAAGCGACGACGTACGCGCTTTGGAGGATATCCGATGGCTGAGCTGCCCTTCCTGCAAGCCCTTATGAAGTCTGTGAATTTCTACGCACGCTTCGCGCCGTCATTCACCCGCGTCGGCTACATCGCCCGCGGCCTGCCGTTCAAGCCGGTTCGCGCGGACTATTCCGGACAGACCTGGCTGGTCACCGGCGCGACCGGCGGGCTGGGGCGGGCGGCGGCGCTGCGCGCCGTGCGCAAGGGGGCCACGGTGTACGCGGTCGGGCGCAATGTCGCCGCGCTGGATGCGCTTCAGGCCGCGGCGGCGGGGGCGTCCGGACGGATCGTTCCGGTCGTCTGCGACCTGTCATCCATGCGGGCGGTGTCCGACCTGACCCGCCGGCCGGAGATCGCCGCCCTGAAGTTCGACGTTCTGGTCAACAATGTCGGCCTGCTGATGCGGTCCTACCAGGCGACGGCCGAGCGGCTGGAGACCTCCTACGCCACCAATCTGCTGGGTCACTACATCCTGACGGAACAGATGCACGCCGAGGGCCTGTTGGCCTCGGAAGCGGCGATCATTAATGTGGTCTCGGGCGGCCTCTACAATCTGCCGCTGACCAAATCGATGCTGAACATCCCGGTAGAGAAGTTCAACGGCTTCGCCGCCTACGCGGCCCACAAGCGGGCCCAGGTGGCGCTGACCGAGCACTGGCGCGCGGCCTTCGCCGACATTGGGGCCAGGACCTACGCGGTCCATCCGGGCTGGGCCGACACGGCGGGGGTGAAGACCTCCCTGCCCAAGTTCCGCAAGATCCTGGCTCCGATCCTGCGCAACGACGACGAGGGCGCCGACACTATCGACTGGCTGGCCGCGACCCGCCCGCCGGAGGTGGTCGATGAACTGTGGTTCGACCGGAAGCCGCGCACCGCGCACGCCTATCCGCACACCCGCACGCCGAGAGCGACGCCGGCCGACATCGTCGCCTTCCTGGAACGCGACCGGCAAGCGCTGGTCGGCTGACCGGGAGCTGGTGCGGGCGGTCGGACTCGAACCGACACTCCAGAGGACCCGGATTTTAAGTCCGGTGCGTCTACCATTTCGCCACGCCCGCGGCGGTGTTCGGTCTCAGTGGGCCGCCGCCGTCGCCGGACGCATGGCGCGGAAGTCGACGTCGGAATCGGCGACCAGATAGACCAGCGCGGCCCAGGCGGCGACGTTCTGGCTCAGCTGGGCCGGATCGATCTTGTCCAGGGTGTCGTCGGCGGTGTGGTGCAGGTCGAAGTAGCGGGTGCCGTCCTGGTTCAGGCCGAACACCGGCACGCCCGCCTCCGCCAGCGGCCCTACGTCGGCGCCGCCGTGCAGTTCGGGGTCCGGCGAGGGCAGGACACCGATCGGATACAGCACCCGACCCGCGATCCTGGCGAAGTCCGAGCCCTGGGCGCCGGGCGGCAGGCCGAAGGCGTAGACGCGGTCGGCGCCGAAGTCGCTCTCGCCGGCGATGATGTGCTGCTCCACCGCCGCGCCGATGCCGCGCAGATAGGCGCCGCCGCCGTTGCCGGTGTCGGTGGGCTGGGCCACCTCTTCCGAACCGTACAGCACCACGCGCACCGTCCGCGCCGGACGGCGGCCGCTTTCGGCGATGGCCTTGGCGGCGGCCAGGGTGATGGCCCCGCCGGCGCCGTCGTCGATGGCGCCGGTGCCCAGGTCCCAGCTGTCCATATGCGAGCCCAGCACGATCACCTCATTGGGGCGCGAGGCGCCGGTGATCTCGCCGACGACGTTCTGGGACACCGTCTCATAGGTGTGGGCCGTGGAGGACAGGCGCAGGCGGACGGTCTCGCCGCCGGCGATCAGGCGAGACAGCTGGCTGGCGTCCGGGGCCGACAGGGCGAAGCCCGGCAGGGGCACGCGGCCCTCGATGTAACGGGTGGTGCCGGTGTGCGGCATGCGATGCTCGTCCGAACCGACCGAGCGCATGATGAAGGCCACCGCGCCCTTGGCCGCGGCCGCGCCCGGGCCGGCGCCGCGGATGCGGGTCAGGGGACCGTAGCCGGCGCCGTCCTGCATGCGCACCATCTGGCCCGCGTCGACATAGGCGATCTTGCCCGCCAGGGAGCCGGCGGGGGCGGCGTTCAGGGCCTCCAGGCTGGTGAAGCGCACCACCTCGGCCTCGATCACCCCATTGGTGCCGGGCGAATGGCCCAGGGCGGCGACGACCAGACGCTGCGGATGAGCGCCGACGATGGAGGCGCTCTCCTCGCCGCGCTCCCAGCCGACCAGGGGGAAGGTCTCGATACGCACGTTCTGGAAGCCGTGCTCGCGCATGTAGCCGGCGGCCCAGGCCGCGGCGTCCTGCTCGGACTTCGATCCGGCCGGACGCGCACCGAAGCGGGTGGTCAGCCGGGTGACGTAGTCCAAGGCGATGTTCTGCTGGAGCGCCGCGTCGCGGATGCGCTCAGCCCGCTGGACGGTCGCGGCGTCCTGCGCGAGGGCCGGGGCGGCGAAGCTGAGCGCGATCGCGCTGGCGGCGAGAAGGCGGGCGGACAGGCGCATGACGGCTCCGAGGGACTCAGCAACGAGGCCGGGACCCTAGACCGCGATTTCCGGGGCGGGAAGCATCGGCGGCCGCAGTTTTCCTGCTGCCGCCATAAGGGCGACTACTCGCCCTTGACCCAGACCTCGACCGGCCCCTGCAGCTTGACGGTCAGGGCCTTGCCGCGGCGGTCGACGCGGTTGCCGACGGCCAGACGGACCCAGCCTTCCGAGATGCAGTATTCCTCGACGTTGGTCTTCTCTTCGCCCTTGAAGCGGACGCCGATGCCCTGCGCCAGGACGTCGGCGTCGTGGAAGGCGCTGTCGGGATCGACGGACAGGCGGTCGGGAAGGTCGGTCATGGTGGGGCTCTTCAGCAAATCAGCCGCCGCCTTTAGCCGGTCCGCCGCCCGGCTCCAAGCTCTTGACCTGACGTGGGGTCAATCGACTAGGTTCGTTGCAAATCAATACGGACCCTATTCCAGGCCATGGCCGTGACCGATCTGATCATCCGCGACTTCATCGCTCCGGCGACCGACGGCTATCCGCTGGCGATGCGGCTTGTCTCGGCGCAATCGCCGACCATGGCCGTTCTGATGAGTTCCGGGACCGGCTTCCCCAAGGGCTTCTACGACCGCTTCGCCCGGCATCTGGCGCACCGGGGCGCGGCGGTGCTGACCTATGATTTCCGCGGCATCGCCGGATCCCGGCCCGAGGATCTGGCGGCGATGAAGATGGACTATGTCGACTGGGGCCGCCTGGACATGCCCGCCGCGCTGGACGCTCTTATCGAGGCTGCGCCGGGCCTGCCGGTCGTCCACGTCGGCCATAGCGTCGGCGGCCATTTCCTCGGCTTCATGGCAAATCAGGACCGTATCGCCAGGCACGCCTTCGTCTCGGTCGGCAGCGGCTACTGGGGGCGGCATCACCGGTCCTACAATCCAATGGAGCTGTTCTTCTGGTTCGGCTTCGGCCCATGGAGCCTGGCCCGGCACGGCTACATCAAGGGCGGCGGGCTGTGGGCCGGGACCGACCTGCCGCGCGGCGTCTGGGAGACCTGGCGGCGCTGGTGCCTGAAGGAGCCCTACTTCCTCGATGAGCTGAAGGACGGGCTGAAGCCGCACCATTTCGACGCGGTCACGGCCCCGATCCGCTCGTGGATCTTCACGGACGACCCCATCGCCACGCCCGTCACCTCGCCGATCCTGCTGCAGATCTACCCCAACGCCCCGCGCGAGATGACCGTCCACGCCCCGACCGATTTCGGCGTGAAACGGATCGGTCACGAGGGCGCGTTCCGCAGGGGCATGGAGCGGCTCTGGGATGAGATGTTCGACTGGCTGCTTGAACCCGGGCCGTCCGCACATAGGTAAGCGCACCCTTCCCGGAGCGTTCCCATGACCGACCAGCCCACGATCACCGTCGACGGCCACACCATCCCCCTGCTGGGCTTCGGCACCTGGAACCTCGAACCGGCCGACGCGCGCCGCATGGTCGCCGAGGCCCTGCGCATCGGTTACCGGCACATCGACACCGCCTGGATCTACAAGAACGAGGCCGCCGTCGGGGACGGCATCCGCGACGCCATCGCCGCCGGCGATGTGAAGCGCGAGGACATCTGGCTGACCACCAAGATCTGGGTCGCCCATTTCGACCGCGCCGGCCTGCTGAAACAGGCGAAGGAGTCGGCGGACAGCCTGGGCTTCACCCCCGACCTGCTGCTGCTGCACTGGCCCAAGGCCGAGCCGGCGTTCGAGGAGACGCTGGGCGCGCTCAACGAGGCGCTGGAGCAGGGCCTGACCAAGAGCATCGGCCTGTCCAACTTCCCGTCGGCCGAATTCGCCCGCGCCCAGAGCCTGTCGAAGGCGAAGCTGATCACCAACCAGGTCGAGTACCATCCCTATCTGAAGCTGACGAAGCTGATCGCGGCGGCGAAGGCGCTGGGCTCTTCGATCACCGCCTGGTCGCCGCTGGCCCAGGGCAATATCGCCGACGATCCGACCCTGAACGCGATCGGCGAGGCGCACGGCAAGTCCGCGGGCCAGGTCACCCTCCGCTGGCTGATCCAGCAGGGCGTCATCGCCATCCCGCGCACGACCAAGGTCAGCCGCGCCGAGGAAAGCTTCGACATCTTCGACTTCGAACTGTCGGGCGAGGAGATGGATCGCATCCACGCCCTGGCCCGTCCGGACGGCCGTCTCGGCGACTGGCTCGACAAGGCCTTCCAATGGGATGAAGAATGGGCGTGAGGCGCTCCGCCTAGAGGGCGCCCTCTGGGAGTATCGGCGCTCAAGCAGGCGAACGCCGATAGCGCCAAGGGAGAAGACCATGGGTTCGGTGCTGGGTTTCCCCGGCGTCGATCCGTCGGACGCGGCGGTCGGCGCAAGACTGAAGCGGTGGCGCGAAGAGCGCGGCTGGAGCGTGGACGACATGGCGCGCCTGCTGGACATGACCCCCGAGGAGGAACGCCGCGCCGAAGCCGGCCGGGCGCACCTCGACAGCCTGCGCATCGGCGCGGCCACCGCCGCCCTGCGCCTGCCGCTGTGGGCGCTGGTGTCTGACTCAAGGGCTTATTGATGGGCGCCGCCCGGGCTTACCGCGCGGTCTTCGCCCTGGTCGGCTGGTTCGCCATCGGCCTGCAGTACTGGCTGACGTTGACCGGCGACAGCGGCAAGGGCGCCGGCGAGCTTACGCTGAATTTCTTCAGCTATTTCACCGTCCTGATGAATGTGGTCGTGGCGCTGGCCCTGACCGCCCCGGCGTTGTTCCCGAACAGCGCCCTGGGCCGCTGGAGCCTGAGCGAAGGCATCCGGGCGGCGGTGGCGATGTTCATCGCCGTGGTCGGCCTGACCTATCATTTCCTGCTTTCGCACGTCTGGGATCCGCAGGGCTGGCTGTTCGTGTCGAACGGCCTGCTCCACTACGTGATGCCGATCGCCTTCGTGATGGACTGGCTGTTGTTCACGCCCAAGGGCCGGCTGCGCTGGATCGACGCGGTGAAGTGGCTGTCGGTTCCGCTCGTCTACATCGTCTGGACCACGATCCACGGCTATGCCTCGGGCTGGTGGCCGTACTGGTTCGTGGACCTGCCCGCGCTGGGCCTGGCGAAGGCCGCCTTCTGGTTCGCGGCCATGCTGGCCCTGTTCCTCGTCGTCGGCCTGATCATCGTGGCGATCGACCGCACCATCGGACGACGTGACAGGACGCGCGTCGCCGCTTAAGCGAAGCCATGGCCTACAAATCGCTGCGCGACTTCATCGACATCCTCGAAGCCGAGGGCGAGCTGGTGCGCGTCAGCGAACCCGTCTCGACCCACCTGGAGATGACCGAGATCCAGACCCGCCTCCTCCGGAACGGCGGCCCGGCGGTGATCTTCGAAAAGCCGGTCATGCCCGACGGCTCGATCAGCCCCATCCCCTGCCTGGCCAACCTGTTCGGCACGGTGAAGCGCGTGGCCATGGGCGTGACGCTGGAGAAGAAGAGCCGCACCACCGCCGCCGAGCTGCGCGAGGTCGGCGAACTGCTGGCCTTCCTGCGGAACCCGACGCCGCCGCGCGGTCTGGGCGACGCCATGGAGATGCTGCCGCTGGCCCAGACGGTGATGGCCATGCGGCCCAAGGTCGTGAAGACCGCGCCGGTGCAGCAGGTCGTGCTGAAAGGCGACCAGATCGATCTGACCAGCCTGCCAATCCAGGGCTGCTGGCCGGGCGAGCCCGCGCCGCTGATCACCTGGGGCCTGGTCGTCACCAAGGGGCCGTCGGAGGCGCGCGAGGACGACTTCAATCTCGGCATCTACCGCATGCAGGTGCTGGGCAAGGACAAGGCCATCATGCGCTGGCTGGCGCACCGCGGCGGCGCCCAGCACTACGCCCGGCACAAGAAGGCGGGATCGAAGGAACCCCTGCCCTGCGCCGTCGTGCTCGGCGCCGACCCGGGCACCATTCTGGCCGCCGTGACGCCGGTGCCGGACACCCTGTCGGAATACCAGTTCGCCGGCCTGTTGCGCGGCGCCAAGGCCGAGCTCGTCCCCTGCAAGACCGTGCCGCTGATGGTTCCGGCCAACGCCGAGATCGTGCTGGAAGGCCATGTCCTGCTGGACGAGCACGCGGCGGAGGGCCCCTACGGCGACCACACGGGCTACTACAACTCGGTCGAGACCTTCCCGGTCTTCCAGGTGACGGCCATCACCATGCGCCGCGACCCGATCTATCTGACCACCTTCACCGGTCGTCCGCCGGACGAGCCCTCGGTGCTGGGCGAGGCGCTGAACGAGGTCTTCATCCCCCTGCTGCGCCAGCAGTTCCCGGAGATCACCGACTTCTGGCTGCCGCCCGAGGGCTGTTCCTACCGGATCGCCGTGGTGTCGATGAAGAAGGCCTACCCCGGCCACGCCAAGCGGGTGATGCTGGGCGTCTGGAGCTATCTGCGCCAGTTCATGTACACCAAGTGGGTCATCGTCGTGGACGACGACATCGACGCCCGCGACTGGAAACAGGTCATGTGGGCCATTTCGACCAAGATGGATCCGGCGCGCGACATCACGCTGATCGAGAACACCCCGATCGACTATCTGGACTTCGCCAGCCCTGAGAGCGGGCTGGGCTCCAAGATCGGTCTGGACGCCACCGACAAGTGGGAGCCGGAGACCAAGCGCGAATGGGGCGAGGAGATTCGCATGGAGCCGGACGTGGTCGACCGCGTGTCGGAGATGTGGAGCCGTCTGGGACTGCCCGGGGACGGAACGCCGATCTGGAAATAGCCGTGTGTTGCAGCGATGACGCGATCGTTTCCGGAATGTGTCAAAAAATCGCTTTTCAGATGACGAAACGGTAATCTAGAAACAGGGTCAGTGATCTTCCCGGAGGCCCATCCATGAAACACGCTCTCGTCGCCGCCCTGGCCCTCGCTCTCGCGACGCCGGTGGTCACCATCCCCGCCCCCGCCGACGCCCAGGTGCTGACCGGCCGCCATAGCGCGCGCGCCTCGCGCCCGCGCCGCGCCGCGCCGCCGCGCCTGTCGCAGGCCGAGCAGCAGCAGCTCTGGGAAGCCCAGGACCTGGTCACCGACCTGAACGCCACGATCGAATCCCTGCAGGCCGACGGCGCCGCCGCAGGCGGCCTGACCGATGCGCAACGCGCCGAGATCGACGGCCACACCACGCGCCGCAACGAGGCCCAGGCCACCGTCGATCGCCTGGTCGCCAAGCGGAACGGCTGAGCCCCAGGCTTCAGCATACGAAATCAGACGGGCGGCGATGATCTCATCGTCGCCCGTTTTTCGTTCTGGAGCCTTTCCAAGGGGTGACGCGGGACCGGCGGGCTCATAGGGTCGCGCTTCGCCGGTCGGGGGGTCCATGAGCGCGTTCGAGTTCTTCTTCAGCTTCTATGGCCTGGTGCTGGGCCTGTCGGTGACCGTGATCGCCACCGGATTGGCCACCGCCATCCAGCATCGCAAGCGAATCCGGATCGGCTGGCTGACCCCGCTGCTGGCGTTGTTCGTCGGGCTCGATGTCGCCAGCTTCTGGGACTTCGCCTGGACCAATTTCCGCGACCTGCCGTTCAGCTACGGCCTGCTGATCGTCGGCCTGGCCATCGCCCTGATCTACTTCATCGCCGCGTCGCTTGTCTTCCCGCACGCCATCGAGGACGACCTGTCGCTGGACGACCATTTCTGGGCCAACAAGAAGCTCGTCCTGCTGCTGACCACGGCCGCCAATATCGCTGCGCTCATCGTCGCCGCGCCGATCCTGCTGGCGGCGCCCGCCGGCTCCTTGCTGATCGCCAACTACGCCGTGACCCTGACCGCCTATATCGCCCTGGTGATCCCGGCCGCCTTCGTCCGGAACAAGGCGGCGTTCGCGACCCTGACGGGGATCCACATCGCCATCTATCTGGTGCTGGGCGCCGCCTCGGCCGCCTTCCCCAACTCCTCGGAACAGATGCTTGAGGCCATGAACGCCAGGGAGGCGGCCGCCTCGGCGACGGCGCCCGCGAAATGAGCGCCTTCGAGTTCTTCTTCAGCTTCTACGGCCTGCTGCTGGGTCTCTCGGTGGCCGAACTGGTCGGCGGCTTCGCCCGCATCCTGCAGGAGCGGGAACGGGTGCGCTTCGGCTGGCTGACCCCGCTGCTGGCGACCTTCGTGGCGCTGGATGTGGCGACGTTCTGGAACCAGGCCTGGGTCATCTTCCGCGGCGCGCCGTTCAGCCAGGCCCTGCTGATCGCCGGCCTGATCATCGCCGCCACCTTCTACGTCGCCGCCAGCATGACCTTCCCCCGCGTGTCCGCCGAGGGTCATCACGAGCGGATCGATCTGGATGAGCATTTCTGGAAGTCCCGGCGGCTGGTCTTCGGCTGCATCATGACCGCCAACCTCATCGTCGGCCTGCTGTTCCTGGGCCTTATGGCCGCGAACGAGGGTTTCGCCGCCCTGTCGACGACGCGGCTGTGGATCGGTTTCGGCATCTTCTTCACCACGACCGCCGTCGCCGCCTTCGCGCCGTGGCGACGGGCCGTGATCGGCGCCCTGCTGATCGTTCTGGCCTACAGCCTGTGGACGCTGTCGATGTCCGCCATTCACCTGCTGTCCAGCGGCGCCTGGTCGCCCGCGCTGGGCGTGACGGGCTGACGCCCGGATCGCTTGCCGCCGTTCAGCATTTGGTCGAGGAAGCATCATGCGCACCCCCCTTCTGATCGCAGCCGCCCTTCTGTTCGCGAGTCCCGCCATGTCCCAGTCTGTCCCCAACGCCGCGCCGTGGGATCAACCCTTCCTGCCGCCGGCGCCGGAGTGGAACGGCGCCAGCCGCGACCTGCTGCGCGCCGCCTCGGACCCGTGGGTCACGGCCTTCGAAGCCGACGCCGAGCATGACTTCAGCCCGACCTACGCCGACACCCGCGCCTGGTTCGACCGCTTGGACGCCGCCTCGGACCTGATCCGCATCGAGCAGTTCGGCGTCTCGCCGGAAGGCCGGCCGATCTACGCCGTCATCGCCTCGAAGGACGGCGCGCGCTTCGATCCGTCCAAGCCGGTGCTGCTGGCGCAGGCCGGCATCCACCCGGGCGAGATCGACGGCAAGGATGCGGGCATGATGCTGCTTCGCGACATCGCCTTCTACGGCAAGGACGACCTGCTGGACCGGGTCAACCTGATCCTGATCCCCATCCTGTCGGTCGATGGACACGAGCGGGCCAGCGCCTACAGCCGCCCGAACCAACGGGGACCGCGCATTCAGGGCTGGCGCAACACGGCGACCAACCAGAACCTGAACCGCGACTACCTGAAGCTGGACCAGCCCGAGATGCGGGCGGTGCGCGGCCTGATCGTGAAGTACCGGCCCGACCTGTACGTCGACATCCACGTCACCGACGGCATGGATTACCAGTACGACGTCACCTACGGCTACAACGGCGAGGACGGGGTCTATTCCCGTTCGCCCGCCACGGCGCTGTGGCTGGATAACGCCTTCAAGCCGGCGATGAACGCGGCGCTCGAGGCGCGCGGCCACATCCCCGGCGAACTGGTCTTCGGCATCGACGACCAGAACCCGCGCGCCGGCCTGTCGGACGGCGGCCTGGGCGAGCGCTTCTCGAACGGCTGGGGCTCGGCGGCCCACGTCCCGACCATCCTGATCGAGAACCACAGCCTCAAACCGCACGAACAGCGCGTGCTGGGCACCTATGTCTTCCTCGAACAGGCCCTGAAGCTGCTGGCGAGCGACGGCCGGGACCTGCGCGCCGCGATCACCGCCGACAGCGCCCTGCGTCCGGCCGAGATCCCCGCCAACTTCGTCCAGAACGACCAGCCGACCGTGACCCGCCCGTTCAAGGGCATCACCTATGAAACCTATGACAGCCCGGCGTCGGGCCGCCGCGAAATCCGCTGGCTGGGGCAGGCCGATCCCGTGCTGTGGCAGCTGCCGTTCTACACCTCGCATCCGACGCTGACCCTGCGCCGGCCCGAAGCCTATTGGGTGCCGTCGTACCGGACGGACATCATCGAGCGCCTGCGCGTACACGGCGTGACGATGGAGACCCTGACCGCGCCGCGCACCGTGCCGGTGGAGATGCTGCGCCTCGACGATCCGAAGGTCGGCGCCCGCGCCAACGAAGGCCATGTTCCGGTGACCGTGACCTCGGTAACGCCCGAGCGCCGCGACTGGACCTTCCCGATCGGCTCGGTGCGCGTGCCGACCGACCAGCCGCTGGGCGACATCGTCGTCCTGCTGCTGGAGCCGCAGTCGTCGGAAAGCTTCTTCGCCTGGGGCCTGTTCCCCGAGGTGCTGAGCCGCGTCGAATACATCGAGGGCTACGCCATCGCCCCGCTGGCCGAGCGGATGATGGCCGCCGATCCGGCCCTGAAGGCCGAGTTCGAGGCCAAGCTGGCCGCCGAGCCGGACTTCGCCGCCAACGGCGACGCCCGTTTGCAGTGGTTCTATGAACGAACCCCGTTCTATGATGACCACTACCGCCTCTATCCGGTGGCGCGCGAGAACTGAGGGGCGATTCCATGAGCATCGAACAGGCGCTGGCCTTCCATACCGAGGCCTTCCGGGCGGTTGCGCTCTGGACCGGCCTCTCGCTGCTGTTCGTCCTGTTCCTGTCGATGCGGATCAGCGCCGGACGGCGCAAGCTCAAGGTTTCGGTCGGAGACGGCGGCCACGCCGAGCTGACCACGACCACCCGCGCGTTCGGCAACGCCATCGAATACATCCCGGTGGCGCTGGTCTCGCTAGCCGTGGTGGCGGTCTTCTACAGCGCGCCTGTCGTGCACGTGCTGGGCGGTTCATTCTTCCTCGGCCGGGTGCTCCATGCCTGGGGCATGGCGCAGGAGAAGCAGCCCGCCGCCGGACGCATGTTCGGCATGATCCTGACCTACCTGCCCTTCCTGGCCTCGGCGGGGCTGCTGATCTTCGCCGCCGTCTTCTGACGGCGGTTGCGCCCCGGCGGAGGCCCGGCCATATCGGGGCATGACCTCCCCGCGTGACGCCGCCGCCTCCGACATCCTGCCCGACCTCGTCGCCGCCGCCCTGAAGGCCGGGGCGGACGCCGCCGAGGCGGTGTCCTCGGAGCGCGCCTCCCTGTCCATCGGCGTGCGCAACGGCGCGCTGGAGGATGTGGAGCGCGAGGAGAGCCGCGACCTCGGCCTGCGGGTCTTCATCGGCAGGCGTCAGGCGACCGTCTCAGCCTCGGACCTGTCGGACAAGACCCGCGCCCGGTTGGTTGAGCGCGCCGTCGCCATGGCCCGCCTCGCGCCGGAAGACCCCTACGCCGGACTGGCCCCGCAGGATCGCCTCGCCAAGGGCCCGTTCCCCGATCTGGACCTCTACGACCCGACCGAGCGCAGCGCCGCCGATCTGGAAGCCGCCGCCGCCGAAGCCGAGGCCGTCGCGCTGGCAGTCGAGGGCGTCGCCCGTTCGGAGGGCGGTCACGCCGCCGCCTCGTCCAGCCGCTGGCGTCTGGTCACCTCGCACGGCTTCGACGGCGCCTATCAGGGCTCGGCCTTCTCGCTGGGCGTCGGCGTCATCGCCGAGAAGGACGGGGCCATGGAGCGGGGCGGAGAGCACCGCGCCGTCCGCCACCTGTCCGACCTGCCCTCGGCCGACTCCATCGGCGCCTATGCGGGCAAGCGGGCCGTCGAACGCACCGGTCCGCGCAAGATCGCCTCGACCACCGCCCCGGTGATCTTCGAGAACCGCGTGGCGACCCAGGTGCTGTCGCCCCTGCTGGGCGCCATTTCCGGCGCCTCCATCGCGCGCGGCACCTCCTTCCTGAAGGACCGGCTCGGCCAACGGGTTCTGCCCGAGGGCGTGCGCCTGATCGACGATCCCTTCCGCCCGCGCGGTCTCGGCTCGACCCCGTTCGACGACGAGGGCGTGGCCGTAAGCCGGCAATCCATCATCGATGACGGCGTCCTGACCACCTGGCTGCTGAACAGCAGCGCGGCGGCCCAGCTGGGCCTGGCCTCGACCGGCCACGCCTCGCGCGGCCTCGCCGGACCGCCCGGCGTCTCGACCCACAACCTGCATCTGGAGCCGGGCGAGCAGGATCTTGACGGCCTGATGGGCCAGGCGGGGACCGGCCTGCTGATCACCTCGATGTTCGGCCCCTCGCTGAACGGCAACACCGGCGACTGGTCCGCCGGGGTATCGGGCTTCTGGTTCGAGAACGGACGACGCGCCTATCCGGTCAGCGAAGTCACCGTCGCGGGCAATCTGAAGGACCTGTGGGCGCGCCTGGTCCCCGGCTCCGACCTGGAGTTCCGCAGCAGCTTCAACAGTCCGTCCCTACTGTTCGACGGCGTCGCCATCGCGGGCAAATGACGGATTTCGCCACCGATCTCGAGCTGATCCGCGACGCGGCCCTCGCCGCCGGCGAGCTGGCCCTGTCCGAGCGCGAGCGGGGGCTGAAGATCTGGTCCAAGTCCGGCGGTTCGCCCGTCACCTCGGCCGATCTGGCCGTCGACCAGTTGCTGCGCGCCCGCCTGCTGTCGGCCCGTCCGGACTACGGCTGGCTGTCCGAGGAGACCGCCGACAGCGCCGAGCGACTGTCGAAGCGGCGCATTTTCGTGGTCGATCCGATCGACGGCACCGTGGCCTATATGAAGGACAAGCCGTGGTGGTGCATTCCCATCGCCGTGGTCGAGGACGGCCGACCGGTCGCCGCGGTCATTCACGCCCCCATGCTGAACGAGACCTTCGTCGCCACCCTGGGCGGCGGCGCGTCCCTGAACGGGCGGACGATCACGGCGTCGGACACCACCGACCTGGACGACGCCTCGGTGCTGGCCGACGCCCGGCTGATGGAAGGACCGCACTGGCCGGAGCCCTGGCCCGCCATGCGCTACGAGAAGCGCAACGCCCTGGCCTATCGCATGGCGCTGGTCGCCGCGGGCGCGTTTGACGCGGCCATCGCCCTGACGCCCAAATGGGACTGGGACGTCTGCGCCGGCGCCCTGATCGCGGAAGAAGCCGGGGCGAAGGTCAGCGACCACCACGGCGGCCTGTGGCGCTTCAACCAGCCCGATCCGCGACAAACCAGCCTGATCTGCTCCGCCCCGGCCCTTCACCCGTTGATCGTGCGGCGGACAGCGCCTATTCCGCTCGCGCCGCGCTGATCCGCCTCTTTCAGGTCATTTCAACCTGCAAATGGGACGGTGAACCCCACAGACGCCCTCCTCCGGGATACGAACATGACCGCCGAAACCGAAAACCAGCTGCTGCACATCGTCATCGGCGGCGAGCTGCGCCATCTGGACGCTCCGGTGTTCCGCGACCTGTCCAAGGTCGAATTCGTCGGCGCCTTCCCGAACTACGAGGAAGCCCGCAAGGCCTGGAAGGCCAAGGCCCAGGCCACGGTCGACAACGCCCACATGCGCTACTTCATCCTGCACGCCCACCGGATGATCGATCCGCGCGGCGACGCCCACGAGCACTGACCGCGCCCCCGGGTCCTGGCGGGAACCGGGGCCGTCGCTCGAACGCTCTGTCCGTGACAGTCACGTTGACGGAGGATCGCCCGTGAACACTCTTCTGATCGTGCTGGTGCTCGGCGCCATCGCCGTCGGCATCGTCGTGTGGGTCACGCGCCGCAAGCCGGATGCGAACAGCAACGCCCCGCGAGAGTCCGACACCGCCTGGAACGACCCGGTGACGCCCGCGTCGCCGGATGATACCAAACACCCATGACCCTGTTCGGCCGCACACTCGGCGCTGAGGAAATCAGCGCCCTGGTCTTCATGCTCATGGCGTTGGTGCTGTGGACCATGTCCCTGCGCGGCGAGATGCGGTGGACGCGGTGGTTCAGGGACTGGGAAGCCGACCGCAAGGCGCGGCGCGACGCCGAACTGGCCTCGGAGCGCGGCGAAAGCCCTCCGCCGTCCCCCCAAGGACCGCGCGGCCCCTGGAGCTGAGGCCCTACTCCCGCCGCAGCAGTTTCTCGGTCAGCAGGGTGCCCCACCACTGGCCCTTGAACTCGGACCGGATCGCCTTGGGATCATAGGCCGGGCTGTCGATCCACTCCAGGAAGCTGACGCCCGTGGGCTCGACCTCCTTGAGGTATTTCTCCAGCGTGTAGTCCAGCACCCCGGTCAGCCCCTCGCGGTGGTGCAGGTATTTCTTGTCGAGCTGCTTGATCGCTTCCGAGATGGGTTCGCCCAGATGGAAGTGGCGATAGAAGACCGCCATCATCCCGGCCCGGTCCGCCCCCGACTTGCAGTGGATCAGCACCGGATATTCGATCGTCTCGAACAGCCCTTTCGCCCGGTGGATGCGGTCCGGCTGCGGCGGATCCCGGCTGTCCAGCGGCGCGTCGATCAGGGTCAGGCCCAGCCGCTCGCAGGCGTCCGTCTCCAACGCGTAATAGGCTTCGTCCCGCGCCCCGCGCAGGTTGATGACCGTCTTGATCCCCTGCGATTTCCACCAGGCGAGCTGGCGCGGCGACGGCTGGTTCGTCCGCACCAGATCCGGCCCCAGCCAGTGGGCGTTCATGAACCACCGCCTCAGGAAGGCGTGGTCCTTCCAGACGTAGTCCCACTTCGCCCTGAAGCGGCCGGCGGCGGTGGAGAGGTCGTAACGAGGCATGCAGGGGAGATAGAGGGTCGGAGCGGCCGCGTCACGCCATCCCCGCTTGACTTCCTCCCCCCGTCGTCCGACCTCGGACCGATGACGACGCCTGCCCCCGCGACCGACGAGAAAGAGCCGCTGCGCCCGCTGCTGGCGCGCATCTGGCGCGACTACCTCTCGCACCACCGGACGCCCCTGTTCCTGTCCATCCTCTGCGCGGCCGTCGTCGGCGTCATGGCCGCCACCGTCCTGCAACTGCTGCAGCCCGCCGTCGACGGACTGTTCCTGGGCAAGCCGGTCACCATCTGGCGCGTCTTCACCATCCCGCCCGAACAGGCGCTGGTCAGCATTCCGCTGATCATCATCGGCGCGGGCGTCATCTGGACCATCGCGGCCCTGGGCCAGGCGGCTCTGGTCAACCGACTGGGTCACGGCATCGTCGGCGACATCCAGGTGCGCCTGTTCGGCGCCATGATCCGCGCCGACCTGGCCCGCCTGCGCAGCCAGCACTCCGGCGGTTTCGTCTCCTCGGTGCTGTTCGACGCCAACATGGTGCGCGAGGCCTTCACCAACGGCGTGGTCAACTACACCCAGCACGCCCTGACCCTGATCGCGGTGATCGGCTACATGGCCTGGACCGACTGGCGGCTGACCCTGATCGTCCTGCTGGGCGCGCCGGTCATCGCCCTTGTCATTCGCCGTTTCGGCAAGCGGGTGCGCAAGGCCACGACCGGCGCCATGGTCGAGACGTCCAACCTCTCCACCGCCCTGATGGAGAACCTGGACGGCGTTCGCCTGATCAAGATCGAGAACCGCGAGGCCGCCGAGGAGGCCCGGGTGGGCGAGGTCGTCGCCCGCCGCCAGCGCCACGTCATCAAGTCCGCCGACAGCCGCGCCTTCGCCGGTCCCTTCTCCAACCTCGTCGCCATGGTCATCGTCGCCGCCGTCATGGCCTACGCCGGCTGGCAGGCGCGTCAGGGCCAGATGACCGTCGGCGCGTTCGCCGCCTACATCGGCCTGCTGATGTCCGCCGGCCAGTCGCTGCGTCAGGTCACCAACCTGCAGACCGTCATGGCCGAGGGCCTGACCGCCGCCCGGCGCCTGTTCGCCTCGCTCGACATCGAGCCCGAAATCCGCGAGGCGCCCGACGCCGCGCCTCTGGAGACCGGCCCGGTCACCGTCGCCTTCGACCACGTCAGCTTCGCCTACGCCCCCGCGGCCGACGGCGGCGCGCCGACCCTGTCGGACGTCTCCCTGTCGGTGAAGCCCGGCGAGACCGTGGCCCTGGTCGGCCCGTCCGGCGGCGGCAAGTCGACGATCCTGTCGCTGCTGCCCCGCTTCTACGACGTCACATCGGGCGCCGTGACCATCAACGGCCGCGACATCCGCGAGCTCAAACTGCACGACCTGCGCACCCACATCGCCCTGGTCACGCAGGAACCCTTCCTGTTTGACGACACCATCGCCGCCAACATCGCCTATGGCCGCCCCGGGGCCTCGCAGGACGAGATCGAGGCCGCCGCCGCCTCGGCCGCCGCCCATGACTTCATCACCGCCCTGCCCGAGGGTTATCTGACCCGGGCCGGCGAGGCAGGCCTGCGCCTGTCCGGCGGCCAACGCCAGCGGATCGCCATCGCCCGCGCCTTCCTGAAGGACGCGCCCATCCTGCTGCTGGACGAGGCCACCTCGGCGCTGGACACGGAGAGCGAGGCCCTGGTGCAGGTCGCGCTGGAGCGGCTGATGGAGGGCCGCGCCACCCTGATGATCGCCCACCGCCTGTCGACTGTCCGCAACGCCGACCGCATCTATGTCATCGACGCCGGCAAGGTGGTCGAGACCGGCAGCCACGCGGCGCTGGTGAAGAAGGGCGGCCTGTACGCCCGCCTGGCGCGACAGCAATCCCTGGACAGCGATCCGGTCTCCGTGGCGAGCGTTTCATGAGGCCGCTGCGCAACCCGGTCGTCCAGGCGTTCTTCGCCTGGGCCCTGGCGTGGTGGATGCGGTTCTGCTTCGCCACCATCCGCTGGACGCACCAGAACGAAGGCGTGGCCGAGGCCATATGGAAACAGGGCGGCGGCGTGCTGTGCGCCTTCTGGCATTCGCGCATCAGCCTGAGCCCCGCCAGCTGGCCGCTGGACCGCGCTCAACCGGTCAAGGGCCTGGTTTCCCTGTCGCCCGACGGCCAGTTCATCGCCCGGGCGATGGCGCTTCTGGGCATCCCCGCCGTGCGCGGCTCGTCCGCCAACAAGGACAAGGCGGACCGCGCCAAGGGCGGCACCCAGGCCCTGCGTGACGGCCTGCGCCAGCTGAAGGTCGGCGCCTTGGCGGTCACCCCCGACGGTCCGCGCGGCCCGGCCCGGCAGATGGCCGAGGGCCTGCCCCTGCTGGCCAAGCTGTCGGGGGCGCCGACCCTGCTCATCGGCATCTCCTGCAATCCGGCCATCCGTCTGAACAGCTGGGACAAGGCCGTCCTGCCGCTGCCCTTCGGCAAGGGGGCCATCGTCTGGGACGTGGCCGACTATCCGGAAGGCGCCGACGTGGCCGATGTCGCCTTCGCCTGGGCCGAGCGCCTGGACGCCGTCGAGGCCGAGGCCGACGCCATCACCGGCCTGAAGCGGGTCTGACGTGAGCCCCGCCCTGATCCTCTACCGGCTCCTGACCCGGATGCTGGAGCCGCTGGCCCCCCGCCTGCTCGACGGTCGGGCGAAGAAGGGCAAGGAGGACCCCGTCCGCGTCGATGAACGCCTGGGCCTGACCCGGGTCCCCCGTCCCGACGGCGAGGTGGTCTGGCTGCACGGCGTCAGCGTCGGCGAGACCCTGTCCCTGCTGCCGGTGGTCGCCAAGCTGCGCGCCACGCGCCCGGACCTGAACCTGCTCGTCACCTCCGGCACCCTGACCTCGGCCGCCCTGCTGGCGCACCGTCTGCCCGAAGGCGTGATCCATCAGTTCGCCCCCGTCGACGCGCCGGGCGCGGTCGACGCCTTCCTGACCCACTGGAAGCCCGTGGTCGGCATCTTCGTCGAAAGCGAGCTTTGGCCGAACCTGATCCTCGAATCCCGCCGCCGGGGCGTGAAGCTGGTGCTGGCCAGCGCCCGGATCACCGAGAAGACCGTCGCCGGCTGGCGGCGCTTCCCCGCGGCGGCGCGCGAGATCCTGTCGGCCTTCGACGTGATCCTGCCGCAGGACGGCGTTTCCGCCGACCGGCTGGAGAGCCTGGGCGCCCGTATCGACGGCCATGTGAACCTCAAGCTGGCGGGCGAGGCCCCGCCGCATGACGGCGCGGCCTTCACCAAGCTCAGCGCCGCCATCGGGGACCGGCCCGTGGTCGTGGCCGCCAGCACCCACGACGGCGAGGAGATCGCCATCGTCCGCGCCCTGGACAAGCTGGCCGACCGGCTGTGCCTGATCCTGATCCCGCGCCATCCGGAGCGCAGCGCCGCCATCGCCGCCGCCCTGACCCGCGACGGCTACCGCTTCGCCCTGCGCTCGCAGGGACGTCAGCCGGACAACGACACCGACCTGTATGTCGCCGACACCCTGGGCGAGATGGGCCTGTTCCTGCGGCTGGCCGACGTGGTCGTCATGGGCGGCAGCTTCTCGGCGGCGCTGGAGAAGCCCCCCGTCGGCGGCCACAACCCGCTGGAGCCCGCGCGGCTTGGCAAGCCGGCCGTCACCGGCCCGGACATGACCAACTGGGCCGCCATCACCGAGGCGCTGGTCGAGGCCGGCGGCCTGCAGATCGTGGCCGCGCCCTGGGACCTGCCCACCGCGCTCACACCCCTGCTGGCCGACGAAAAGGCCGCCCGGGCCATGGGCGACCGCGGCCGTCGCGCCGCCGCCGAGGCCGGGTCCGGGCTGGAACGGCTGATCGAGGCGATGCATCCCCTGTTGCCGCCGAAGCCGAGCCGGCGATGAGCCTGAGCACGCCGAAATGGTGGTATCTGCGCGACCGCAAGCATGCGGCCATGACGCGGATGCTGCTCAAGCCGCTGTCGTGGATCTGGGCCGGAGTGACGGCCAACCGCATCGCCCGCGCCACGCCGGTCGATCCGGGCGTGCCGGTCATCTCCGTCGGCAATCTGACCGTGGGCGGATCGGGCAAGACGCCGGTCGCCCGCGAGGTCCTGCGGCTGCTGCGGCTGTCAGGCGTCGAGGCCCACGCCCTGTCGCGCGGCTACGGTGGAAAGCTGGAAGGCCCGATCCGGGTCGACCTGAACCTCCACACCGCCGCCGAAGTGGGCGACGAGCCGCTGATGCTCGCGCTGGACAGCCCCGCCTGGATCGCCCGCGACCGCGTGGCCGGCGCCAAGGCGGCCGCCGCCGCGGGCGCAAAGGCTCTCGTGTTGGATGACGGACACCAGAACCCGGCCCTGAAGAAGACCCTCAGCCTGATCGTGGTGGACGGCGAGACCCGCGACGACGAATGGCCCTTCGGCGACGGCTCGGTCTTCCCCTCCGGTCCGATGCGCGAGCCGCTGAAGGCCGGTCTGGCCCGCGCCGACGCCGCGATCGTCCTGATGCCGTCCGATCTGGCCGAGCCCGATCCGGAACTGCTGGAGACCTTCGGCGCCCTGCCCGTCTTCATCGCCCGGCTGCAGCCCGCCGGTCCGCCGCCGTCCGGACCGCTGGTCGGCTTCGCCGGCATCGCCAAGCCGTGGAAGGTCGAGCGCTCGCTGAAGGCCGCCGGCGCCGATCTGGCCGAGTTCGCCCCCTTCCCCGACCACGCCGCCTTCAAGACCGAGGATCTCCGCTTCCTCGCCGACCGCGCGGAACAGTTCGGCGCGACCCTGGTGACCACCGAGAAGGACTGGTCCCGTCTGCCCCCCGAATGGCGGACGCGGGTGACCTCCTGGCCGGTGAAGGCTGCGTTCGAGGACGAAGCGGGGTTCCTGCGCCTGCTGCGCGGCGAGGGCTGAGCGGAACAGTCCCGACGCCCGTGTGTTCGACACGGGATTACGGAGGGAAAGCCGCATGCGCCGCCTGATGATCCTCGCCGCCCTGACCGCCCTGGGGGCCGCCGCCGCGGGCTGCGCCACCACCGACGGCTACGCCTCGGCTTGCGAGCGCGACTACGCCCGGAACCGGGACTATGCGAGGGCCAGCGGCGCGGCCCTGGGCGCCCTGGCAGGGGCGGCGATAGACAAGGAGAATCCCGAGCGTGGCGCGGCCATCGGCGCGCTGGCGGGCGGCCTGCTGGGCAACCAGTTGTCGGCGGAGGACGATCCCTGCGGCTATGGCTTCGGCGGCTACAACCGCGACCGTCGCTATGGGACCGAGCGGGTCTACTGGCGGGACAACCACCGCCCCTATCCGCGCTATTGAATCCTAGCCGAACCGGCGGCGCTGTTCGGCGCTGCGCAGGGTGGAGCGCAGGAACTCGGCGGGCGGATCGGTCTCGGCCAGCACGGCTTCCTTGATGGCGCGGGGCTCGCCGAACAGGTGGCCCTGGCCCATGGAGACGTCCAGTTCGAGGATGTCGACGATCTGGCGCTCGCTCTCGCACTTCTCGGCGATGACCTCGATGCCGTAGCGGCGGGTCAGGCCCGCGAAGTCGGCGGCCTGAATGTCGCGCAGGGACGGGAGGGCCGGTCCGTTGTCGAGATCCAGAAGCTGTTCGATCAGCAGGTCGGCGGCGACCTTGAGGAACTTCACGTCCGAACGCTGCAGGTCGGCGAAGTCGAGGTCCAGCGTCTGGACCTTGTCGATCGAGAAGCGGAAGCCGAGGTCCGCCAGCTTGGCCATGTTGCGGGCCTCGACGGCGCCGCGGGCGTCGAACACGGCCTGGCCCAGCTCGAAGATCAGGGCCTGGTTCAGGTCGCGGTTCTCGCTCAGGAAGTCGAGGAACTGCGGGAAGAAGGTCTCATCGCCCAGCGAGGACAGGGCCACATTGCAGAAGACGCCGACCTTGCGGTCCTGACGGGCCAGGCGGCGCACGATCTGGGCGCAGCGGAACAGCAGCAGATTGTCGATGGCGGGCACCAGCCCCTCGCCCTCGGCGACGGACAGATACTCGGCCGGCATCATCACCCGGTCGTCGGCGGCGCGCAGGCGGGTGAAGCTTTCGTAGAAGATGGTCCGGCGCTGCGGCAGGGAGACCACCGGCTGCAGGTAGAGGTCGACCCGGTTCTCGGCCAGGGCCTCGTGGATGGTCTGCAGCAGGACGTTGGACTGCTGGCGGTGACGCGCCTCGAACGGGCTGGCGGGGACCGGTTGCTGGACCCGCTCCTCGATGGAGACGCTCATCTGCTGGATCAGGGTCTCCAGCATGCGGACTTCGCCCGACAGCTGCTCGGTCGAGGTCAGGGCTCCGGCCTCGATGGCCTGGGCCAGTTCGGTCAGGGCGCCCTGGGTGGACTCCATCGCGTCGGCCAGCAGGCGGTGGGCCTCGCGGACCTGGTCGATTTCCTTCTTCAGGGCGGCGCGCTGAGTTCGTCCGACGACCAGGACGTGGATCGCCATCAGCAGGCCCGCGGTGCCGAAGCCGGCGGCCACGCCTGCGCCGCCGCCGAGACCCGCGCGCCACAGGAAGGCGCCGACGGTCATCGCCAGGAACAGGTAGCCGAAGAACAGAAAGCCGTTGGTTATGGCGCGCATGGGGTACGGAGTTTCCGCCTTCCCGGATGGAATCGCCCGAGTATCGGGGTATCACGGCAATACGCATAGGGTCCGAACACGGATTCTCCCCACGCTTTCGAGGTTAACGATGGAATTGTTCGACCTGACCGGCAAGGTCGCGGTGATCACCGGCTCCTCAAAGGGCATCGGCAAGGCGATCGCGGAGCGGATGGCCGAGCACGGCGCCAAGGTCGTGATCTCGTCGCGCAAGGCCGGCCCTTGTGACGAAGTGGCTCAAGCGCTGAACGCCAAGCACGGCGAGGGCACGGCCATCGCCGTCCCGGCCAACATCGCCTCGAAGGAAGAACTGCAGCGGCTGGTCGACGAGACCATCGCCGCCTTCGGCCAGATCGACATCCTGGTCTGCAACGCGGCGTCCAATCCCTACGCCGGGCCGATGGGCGGCATCACGGACGACCAGTTCCAGAAAATCTTCCATAACAACGTCCTGGCCAACCACTGGCTGATCCAGATGGTCGCGCCGCAGATGGTGGAGCGGAAGGACGGGGCCATTCTGGTGATCTCGTCGGTCGGCGGCCTGCGCGGCAACGCCCTGATCGGCGCCTACAACGTGTCCAAGGCGGCGGACATGCAGCTGGTGCGCAACCTGGCGGTCGAGTTCGGCCCGTCGAACGTGCGGGTCAACTGCATCGCGCCGGGCCTGATCCAGACCGACTTCGCCCGCTACCTGTGGGAGAACGAGGAAGTGCTGAAGGTCACCGTCGAGCCCAATCCGATGAAGCGCATCGGACAGCCGGACGAGATCGCGGGCACCGCCGTCTATCTGTGCAGCAAGGCGGCGGCCTATGTGACCGGCCAGACCCTGGTCGTAGACGGCGGGCTGACGATTGCCTGGTGACGGTCCCAAGGTGAGTTTCGGCCAGGACCTGGCCTGGCGGCTGGAAGGCGTGGCCTTCGCCGGCCTGATCGGCCTCATGCGACTGCTGGGGCTGACGCGGGCCTCCGCGGTCGGCGGCTGGCTGCTGAAAGCCCTGGGGCCGATGACCAGCACCCAGAAGACGGTGATGCGCAACCTGCGCATCGCCTTCCCGGACATGCCGCGGGCCGAGCGCGAGGCCCTGGCGACGGCCCAGTGGGAACAGACCGGCCGCACCTTCGCCGAGACCCTGGTGATGGATCAGCTGACCCCGGCGTCGGGACGGATCGAGATCGTCGGCATCGAGCGGCTGCACGCCATTCGCGACAGCGGCAGGCCGGCGGTGCTGGTCTCGGGCCACATGGCCAATATCGAGGTGATGGCGGCGGTGATCGTGGCGGCGGGCGTGCCCTGCCAGGTGACCTATCGCGCGGCCAACAACCCCTATGTCGACAAGCAGATCCGCGAGGCGCGGGCCCGCTACGGCGTGACCCTGTTCGCGCCCAAGGGCGGCGACGGCGCGCGCGAGCTGCTGGCCGGGATGGCGCGCGGCGAGTCCGTGGCGCTGATGAACGACCAGAAGTTCTCGGAAGGCCCCGAGGTGACCTTCTTCGGTCAGCCGGTGAACGCGGCGCCGGGGCCCAGCCGGCTGGCCCTGCGGTTCGGAACCTTCATCCAGCCGATGTCGGTGGTGCGCCTGCCGGGCGTGCGCTTCCGCGTGACGGCGCATGAACCGATCGAACTGGAGAAGACCGGCAACCGGTCGGGCGACATCGTCCGCGGCGTGCAGGCGATCACCACCTTCATCGAGGATCGGGTGCGCGAGCATCCGGTCGACTGGTTCTGGGTCCACAAGCGCTGGCCGCAGAAGGTCTATGACGCGCTGGCCGCCGAGCGCTAGACCATTTTTGCTTCAGGTCGGATCGACCTGAATCCAAAAAATGGTCCAGCATCAAACTGGAGCGAAATCTGAGCCGAGCCGGACTACGTCCAACTCGACCGATTTCGTTCTAGACCGCCTCAGACCTCGTGCGGCCGGTCCGTGGCGCGGCGCTTGGGCCCCTTGTCGTCGGCGCTTTGCACCCGGCGGCGGTCGGGCCCGAAATAGCCGTCGGTCTTCACGAACGGGCGCGGGCGGAAGATCACCGCCTGGATGCGGTCCAGAATGGCCTTGGCGGTGATCGGCTTGACCACGAACTCGTTCACCCCGGCGTCGCGCGCCTCGTAGACGCGCGTCTTCTCGGAGTGGCCGGTCATCATGATGATCGGCAGATAGGGATTGGCGCTGTCGGGACTGTTGCGCACCAGGCGGGTGAACTCGACCCCGTCCAGCGGAAACATGTTGAAGTCGACGATGACCAGATCAACCGCATGGTCGCGCAGGATTTCGAGCGCGGCGGCGCCGTCGGCGGCCTCGCGCAGCTTGCGGATTCCGGCGGACTGAAGAACAGCGGAGGTGATCGCCCTCATGTGCTGGTTATCATCAACCAGAAGAACCTGAAGGGCGGCGAGGGAAGACATGCAGGACAGCTTGGTGGAGACGGCCAAACCGTCGGCGTTCGCGACGTCTAGGGCCGGATTCGGCCCGCGTCTATCAGCGAACGCTGTTTCAACTTTAGCGTAAACGGCTAAGCTTGCTCAGGATTTGACCAGCAGCGACGGATCGAGGTTCCGATCGCGCCATTTCATGCGCCAGCACAGGTGGGGACCGGTCGCTCGCCCGGTCATGCCGACCCGCCCGATCAGATCGCCGCGCATCAGATCCTGCCCTTCCCGGACCTCCAGCCGCGACTGGTGCAGATAGGCGGTGATCAGGCCCTGACCGTGATCGATCAGGACCAGCCCGCCCTCGAAATGCAGCGACGGCTGGGCCAGGGTCACCCGGCCGGGCGCCGGCGCGCGAATGGCCGAGCCCTGCGGCGCGGCCAGGTCGATGCCGAAATGGGGCCGGGCGGGCGTGCCGTTCAGCACGCGCTGGGCGCCCCAGCGGCTGGTGATGCGGAAGCTCTCCAGCGGCCAGACGAAGCCGTCACGGAAGCCGTCCGCGTCGGTACGGCTGGCGAAGCCCTCGGTCTTGAGCAGAACCTCGTCCCGGATGCGGGCCAGCAGGGCCGGGTCCGAGGGCTCCACCGTCGCCGGCGGCAGGCCGTTGACCGCCGTGGCGGGGAAGGTCCCCGCCGCGATGGACAGCACCCGGCGGGCCGAGCGGCCGTCCGACCGGGCCTCGATCTCGACGCTGCCCGCCGCATCGCGGTCGAAGCCGACGATGAACCAGCCGTCGGCCGAGGCGGCGGTCAGGGATTCGCCGTCGACGAAGACCAGCGCCCGCGGCCAGGTCCGGCCGATGGCGTGGCCGCCCTGTACGAAGCGGCCGGTCAGGTCGAGGTCGGAGCCCGTGGTCTGCGCGCGGGCGGCGCCGGCGGCCAGAAGCGCCGCGCTGCCGGCAAGCAGGCCGCGCCGGTCCAGCATCAGGGCTGCTGGCCCAGCCGCTGGAAGGCCTCTTCGGGGCCGGCGTAGGCTTCCTGAAGCCGGGCCGACCAGTACCGCAGGGTTTCCAGCGGGATCGGCTTTCCGGAGACGGCGCAGGTGACAACACGCCCGGGCTTCAGGACGGCGAATTCGCCATCGCCGTAGTGGAGCGTCGCCTGTTCACCGGGAGATTGGACCATGACGACAGCCTAGCTTGAGCGAACGGGGAGCGCCAAGGCCCTGGCCGACCCTGTCGGGCTAAAAACGCCGAATCCCGCCTTCCCGGCGCATCCGACGCGGATCAGCCGGAAAAGTGCACTCGGAAAAAATGGAGTGCACATTGTGCACAAATTCGCCTGAGGCGGGGGAAATCGAACGGGCTCAACCGGAGCGTCGGGCGTGTTTGATTGTCAAAGATCCGAGGACCGGCACCCTAGCAGGGAGATGCGTCGAATCTGGGCGTGGGGGTGATCCGAGGCTCCGCTCCACCGGTCATCGCGGCCGGAGCGCTGGAGACACGGCTAGAACAGGTCGCCCTGCCCCGGAGCGGCGGGCTTGGGCTTCGCCGCCGGGCGCGGTTTGGGCTCCACGAGCGCCGGAGACGGGGAGGCCCCCTCCCCCTCTATCCGCGCGCCCTTCGATCCGTCGGCGAAGACCAGACGCACGGCCTGACCGTCGTGCAGCCCGGCCGCGGAGGCGATCATGGCCCCCTCTGCATCCTCCACACGGGCGAAGCCGGGCTTGGGCCGCTTCGGATCAAGGGTCGCCAGCGCCCGCGACAGGGCGGCCAGCCGGGTCTCATCCCGCTCAAGCCGGCGCGGCAGCAGCGGATCGAACCGCCCGGCGACGGCGGTCAGGCGATCCCGGCGCCGCTCGGTGGCGCGATCCAGCAGCCCCCGCGACAGGCGGGCTGAAACCGAGGCGTACTGCCGTTCGTGCACCGCGACATTGCGATGGAGGGCCGAGCCGAGGCGGCTTCCGGCGTGATCCAGCCGCTGCTGCGGCAGGGCCAGCAGGTCCTCGGGCCGGGCCGGCAGGCCGCGGGCGGCGGCGCGCAAGCGGGTGCGGCGGTCTTCCAGCAACCGTCCCCCGGCGCGGGCCAGGCGGCGCTCGAAATCGGCCACGGCGTACTGCAGGTCGGCCAGCACCGGGGTGGCGATCTCGGCGGCGCCGGTCGGCGTCGGCGCGCGGCGGTCCGAGACGAAGTCGATCAGGGTGGTGTCGGTTTCGTGCCCGACGGCCGAGATGATCGGGATGGAGGCGGCGGCGACCGTGCGGGCCAGCCCCTCGTCGTTGAAGCACCACAGGTCCTCGACCGAGCCGCCGCCCCGCGCGACGATGACCACGTCGGGACGCGGAACGGGGCCGTCAGGCGTCATCGCATCGAAGCCGCGAATGGCGTTGGCGACCTGGCCCGCCGCGGCGTCGCCCTGGACCACCACCGGCCAGACGATGACGCGGCACGGCCAGCGCTCGGCGATGCGGTGCAGGATGTCGCGGATCACCGCGCCGGTCGGGCTGGTGATGACGCCGACCGTGGCCGGGAAGGCGGGGATGGACTTCTTGCGCGCGGCCTCGAACAGCCCCTCGCCGGCCAGCCTGGTCTTCAGCCGCTCCAGCTGGGCCAGGAGGGCGCCGGCGCCGGCGGCCTCCATGCTCTCGATGACGATCTGGTACGACGAGCGGGCCGGATAGCTGGTGATCTTGCCGGTGACGATGACCTCCAGCCCCGACTCGGGCCGTACGCCGAGGCCCCGGACCGAGCCCTTCCAGATCACGCCGTCGATGGCGGCCTTGTCGTCCTTGAGCGTCAGATAGACGTGGCCCGAGGCGTGGTGGTTCACCTTGGAGATCTCGCCGCGCAGGCGGACATGGCCGAACCGGTCCTCCAGCGTGCGCTTCAGGGCGAACGACAGTTCCGAGACCGTCTGGGGCGGATTGTTGTCGCGCGGCGCCTGCGGTTCGTCCGCCGGGCCTTCGAAGACGTAGTCGTCGGTCATGGCGTCAGCCTAGCGAGGCGCGGAGCCGGGCGAAACTCAGAACCGCTTCGTCAGGCCGATGCTGATCACCCGACCGCGGGGATCGGCGGCGATCGGATCGTAGCCGAGCGCGAACTGGGCCAGCGGCGGGTCGGAATCCGCCACGTTCATGACGCCCAGCGAGAGGTCCAAGGCCGAAGAGAGGGCCCGCACGTACTGCAGGTCCACCGTGGTCCAGTGATCGATGGTCGGATCGGTGATGCCGCTGCGGTCATTGCGATAGCCGCCGGTGTAGTGGGCCAGGACGGTGATGGTGTCGCTCGGCCCCGACCAGCCGAGGGCGAACTCGCCCCGGTCCTGCGGCATCGACCGCGCGAGGGTGTTCAGATTGGTCGAGCCCAGGCCCGAGGTGGTCGGCGCGCCGGGCGCCAGGCGGATGTCGTAGCGGTTCACGTACGTCCACGTCGCCGAGGCCGAGAAGCGGCCGTCGAACAGGTCGCGTTCATAGCGGGCCGAGAGATCCAGCCCCTGGGTCTCGATGGAGGAGGCGTTGGCGAAGCGCAGGTCGACGAAGGTCAGGGCGCCGCCCGGCGCGCGGGTGACGCGGGCCTGCGCCGCCGTGCCTGTCAGGCCCGCCAGATCATCCGCCGTCGCGCGGTCGATGACGGCCTGGGCGGATTCCTTGACGATCAGGTTGGTGTAGTCGATCCGCCAGGCGTCGAGGCCGATTTGCAGGCCGCGAAGGGGCGTCCAGACCGCCCCCGCCGTCAGGGTCTCGGATTCCTCGGGCTTCAGATCGGGGTCGCCGGTGGTCAGGGTGTTGACGAAGACGAAGGCGCCGCGATCAAAGACGGACGGCTGCGACGCCTGGGCGCCGGCCAGCGCATAGACGGACGGGTTGCGGAAGCCCTGTCCCCAGGAGGCGCGCAGGGTCAGGGCGTCGGCGACATCCCAGCGCACGGCCACGCGGGGGCTCAGCGCGCTCTCGCCGCCGTCATAGACCTCCTGCCGGGCCGCCAGTTGGGCCTCGATGGCGTCGCCGAGGCGGATGCGGGCCTCCGCGAAGGCCGAAAAGACTTCCTGGTCGCCGTCGAAGTCGGGCGAATAGCCTGCCGTCAGCAGCTCGCCCGCATTGACCAGATCGCTCCAGTCGTGGCGCAGGCCGCGGCGGCGATACTGGACGCCGAAAGCCAGGTCGGCCCCGCCGCCGGTCCAGTTCAGGGCCCGGCCGCTCGTCTGGGCGTCGACGGTGGTCAGGGTGGCCGCGCCGCGTAGGCCGGTCGAACCGATCAGCCCTGCGACCAGCGTGGGGTCATTGGCCGAACCGGTGCGCAGGTAGGCGCTGCCGAACGGGTTGAAGTACCGGCAAGGTCCGGCGCCGGGCGTTCCCGTCGCCGGATTGCAGCCCGCGCCGCCCAGGCCGTTCAGGGCGTTCTGCAGGGCCGTGCCGATCACGTCGGGCTTGTCATAGGCGATGTGCTGGCGGCTGGAGGTCGCCGACAGGTCCCAGGTCCAGCCGCTCGCGAAGCGCCCGGCCAGGCCGCCCGCCAGACGCCAGGTCCGGTAGTCGAACTCGGCCTGGGACGCCCCGGCCTCGGCGCCCAGCAGACGCCCCCGGAACTGCACCGCCTCGCCGAACGGATTGTCCGGATGGGAGGCCGGCACGGTCAGGCTGCGGGCCAGGATGGGCAGGGACGGGCTCTGACGCGCGATGGTCTCGGTCGAGGACCAGGCGGCCTGCAGCCGGACATCCACCGCGCCCACCGTGCGGCGCCATCCGGCGAACAGCTGGGTGCGGGTCTCTTCCGGCGACAGGTCGAAGAAGTCCGAATAGTCGAGGCGGCAGAAGGCGTCGGTCGGACTGTTGCGGAAGGCGTGGGTGAAGGCGGGATTGGTGCAGTTCGGATCCGGCGCATAGGCGTTCGTGCTGGGCCGGAAGTAGGAGCCGGGCTGGCCGTAGCTGGTCACGGCCGTCCATGCGGCGCGGCCATAGGTCTGGGCCTGGGTGAAGGCGCGTTCGTCCGAGCCAAGCGCCGACCGATGCAGATGCGATGCCGCCAGCGTCAGGTCCCCGCCCGCGACCCGCAGGCCGCCCAACGCCTCGATCAGGGTCTCGTCCGCCCCGTCCATGAAACCGTACCGGACACGCAGCTCGGGCTGGTCCACGCCGTCGCGGGTGATGAAGTTGACCACCCCGGCCACGGCGTCGGAGCCGTAGAGGGCCGAGGCGCCGTCCTTGAACGTCTCGATGCGCCGCAGCGCGATCAGGGGCACGAGGCTGTTGATGTCGACGAAGTTCGAGCCGTCGGCGGCCACGGCAGCGCTGGAGGTCCAGCGCAGGCCGTCGACCAGCACCAGGGTCGAGCCGAGACCGAGGTTGCGCAGGTTGAACTGGGCCGTGCCGGAGCTCTGCGGCTGGTTCAGCTGGTCCACGCGCGCTTCGGAGCCGGAGTTGGCGGTCAGCAGCTGAAGCACCTGGGCCGCGTCGGTGACGCCCGCTCGGTCCAGCGTCCGATGGTCCAGGATCTCGACCGGAGCCAGCTTTTGGGCCCCCGACAGGCGCGAGCCGGTGACGACGACCTCGTCCAGCGAGTCCGGCGCGGTCTGGGGCGCGGTCTGGGCTTGGGCGGCGCTGGCCAGGGCGCAGAATGCGGCTCCGGCGAGGAGGGCGAAGCGGCGGTCGGTACGAAGGGAATCGAACATGGTCGGGCGGTTTAGGTCGCCTTGGCCGCAAGGGACAGGGTGAAGCTTGACGCCACGGCAGGGGGAACGCCGTTCAGGTGTGGGTCGTTTGCGGATCATGCCCGCCGACCCGCCCGATACCGATCCTGGAGACGAGACGCCGCGCGAACGCGGCCTGCGCGAGCGGAGCGACACGCCCGCCGTCAGCCCGTGGGTGATCCTAGGCGGCATCTTGATGTTGGGCGGGCTGGTCTACGTCGTATCCGCCCTGCTTTGATCCCGAGGAGAGTTCCGATGATCCGCACCGCCCTTCTGAGCGCCGCCGCCGTGAGCCTGCTGGCCGTCGCCGCCTGCTCCGACAACACCACCGACGACGTGGTTCAGGCCCCCGCCCCGGGCGCCGCGCCCGCGCCGGTCACCGAGACCCGCGCCCAGACCGCCCAGACCACCGCCGCCCTCGCCTTCGGCATGACCCGCAAGGAGCTTGAGGACGCCGATCTGGTGTCCGCGAACTTCACCGACCTGGGCGATATCGAAACCCTGGTTCTGGACGCCTCGGGCGCCCTGACGCAGGTGGTGGTCGAGCTGGAAGGGCCAGGCGACCGCAAGGTGGCCCTGCCGATCGCCGACATCAGCCCGATCGCCCACGCCAACGGAACCGAGAAAAATCTGACCACCACGCTGAGCGCCGCCCAGCTGGCCGCGCTGCCCGAATGGACCCCTCCGCCGGCCGGTTAAGGTCGTTTGGCGCCGCTCGTGACTTGACCGCCTTCGCAGGTGCGGTCATTGCGCGGGCATGAATATCCTGCTGGTCGGATCAGGCGGGCGCGAGCACGCCCTGGCGTGGAAGATCGCCCAGTCACCGCTGGTGAAGCGGCTGGTTATCGCGCCCGGCAATCCGGGCATGGAAAAGCTGGGCGAACTGCGCCCGGTCAAGGTGACCGACGCCGACCAGCTGGCGGCCCTGGCGCGCGAGATTCGCGCCGATCTGGTCGTGGTCGGCCCCGAGAGCGCGCTGGAGAAGGGTCTGGCCGACCGGCTGAACGCGGCGGGCATCCCCTGCTTCGGTCCGACGGCCAAGGCGGCCCAGCTGGAGACCTCCAAGGCCTTCTCCAAGGCCTTCATGGAACGCCACGAAATCCCGACCGCGGGCTTCGGCGTCTATGAGCGGCTGCACGAGGCCCGGCAGGCCCTGACGGTGTTCAAGCCCCCCTACGTCATCAAGGCCGACGGCCTGGCGGCGGGCAAGGGCGTGGCCATCTCGCCGACCAAGCGCGAGGCGGAGCGCGAGATCGAATGGATGCTGGGCGGCCGCTTCGGCCAGGCCGGGGCCCGCGTCGTCATCGAAGAGTTCATGGCCGGCGAAGAGGGCTCGCTGTTCGCCCTGTCCGACGGCCGCCACTATGTCCTGCTGGGCGGGGCCCAGGACCACAAGCGCGCCTATGACGGCGATCTGGGTCCGAACACGGGCGGCATGGGCGCCTATTCCCCGGCCCCGGTCTTCACGCCCGAACTGGTCGAGGCCGCCGAGCGCGACGTCGTCGCCCCGGTGATCGCCGGGATGGCGGCCGAGGGCATGCCCTATCGCGGCGTGCTGTACGCCGGCCTGATGGCCACCGACGAGGGCCCCAAGGTCGTCGAGTTCAACGCCCGCTTCGGCGATCCGGAATGCCAGGTGCTGATGATGCGGCTGGCCGGCGACATCGTGCCGGTGCTGCTGGCCTGCGCGCGCGGCGACCTGAGCCGGACGCCGCCGCCCGAGTTCCTGCCCGAGACGGTGATCTGCGTGGTCATGGCGGCGCAGGGCTATCCCGACAGCCCGGTCGAGGGGTCGATCATCCGCGGCGCCGAGCAGGACTTCGGCCCGCATGTGCAGGTCTTCCACGCCGGAACCCGTCGTCAGGAAGACGGCCAGCTGGTCGCCGCCGGCGGCCGGGTGCTGAACATCTGCGCCCGCGGCAAGGACATCGCCCAGGCCCGGGAACGCGCCTACGCCGCGATCAAGAAGATCGACTGGCCCGGCGGCTTCAACCGCACCGACATCGGCTGGCGGGCGCTGGAACGGGAATAGTCAGCCCGGCGCTTAAGCCCAGGCGAACAGCAGGCGGCCTTCGCCCATGCGGTCCCGCAGGCGCGGAAGGTCGGTGTGGGCCACCGAGAAACAGCCGTAGGAGCGGCCCAGCTTGCCTTCGCGGGCGAGGAAGGCCGGGTCGGCGTAGTCGGCGCCGTGGATGATGATGGCGCGCTCGCGGGCGTTGTTGTTGGTGTACTCCAGCCCGTCCAGCAGGACGTTCGGGCCCTGCTGGGCGCCCCAGCCGGCGCCGGCGGTGGCGTAGGCGCCGACCGAGGACTTGAAGCTTTCCGGGGTGTTGGAGAAGCTGCGGGCGTAGCCGGAGTGGTCCGGATCGGACCCGCGGCCGTGGCAGGTGCGCATCAGGGTGACGGCGCCGCCCTCGAGATCGACCTCGTAGAGGCGCTCTTCGCCCGAGAATTTGGTGAAGTCGACCAGATACATGCGGTCGCGCTGGGTAATCTTGTGATCGTGGATGTCGAGCGCGGCCAGGGCGCGCTGCATCAGCTCGGGACGGACCTGGCCCCGCGGATCCAGCAGGCGGGTGGAGTTCAGATGGGCCGTGATGGCCTCAGGCTCGGCCGGAGCGACGGCAATGCGCGGAGTCTGGACCGGAACGGCCTGTGCGGTCGTCAGCGGCGTGAAGACGCCGGTCGGCCGGGTCGCCGCCGCCGAGGCGCAACCCGACAGGAGGGCGGCGCCGCCCAGAATGAATCCACGTCTTGCTAGCCGCATGCGACGCCCCTCGCACGTTTCACAGGAAGTGACGGGTTGTTTCAAAAGCGACCGAGGTTAGCAACCTGAGCCTTGGAGGATGGCCGGGGACGGGTATGGTGATCCGGGGACCAAGGGAGGATTTCGTGAAGTCGATCACGTTGATGCTGGCGGCGCTCGCCGCATGTGTGGCCACAAGCGTCGCCGCGCAAACACCCGCGACCACGTCCGTTTCGCCAGAGGCGGGAACCACGTTCGTTCAAGTGGGGCGACTTCTGGCCGATCCGTCCACGGGGATTGTGCAACGCGATAAAACTCTCGTGATCAGAGGGAACCAGGTCGCCGAAATCCGCGACGGCTTCGTCGGCGAAGGGCGGATCGTCGATCTGAGGGACGATTTCGTCCTGCCCGGACTGATCGACAGCCACGTGCATCTGACCGGCCAGCAGAACCCGAATTCACGGCTGGAGGGGGTGACCCAGTCCAGCGCGGACGAGGCCATGGTCGGCGCCCGCTACGCCCGCCGCACCCTCCTGGCCGGCTTCACCACCGTGGCCGATCTGGGCGCGACCAACGAAGCCATCTTCGCCCTGCGCGGCGCTGTGGCCCGCGGCGACGTGCCGGGCCCGCGGATCATCGCCTCGGGCGCGGCGGTGTCGATCCATGGCGGCCATGGCGACGTCAACGGCTACCGCGAGGACATCATGCATCTGTTCACCGGGGAGAACATCTGTTCCGGTCCCGAGGACTGCATGCGCGCGGTGCGGCTGCAGGTGCGGGCCGGCGCCGACATCATCAAGATCACGGCCACGGGCGGGGTGCTGTCCAACACCGCCGCCGGCCTGGGCCAGCAGTTCTCGGACGAGGAACTGGCCGCCATCGTCGACTCCGCGCACCGCATGGGCCGCCAGGTCACGGCGCACGCCCACGGCGGAGACGGGATCAACAGCTTCCTGCGCGCCGGCGGCGACTCGATCGAGCACGGCACCTATCTGGACGCCGAGTCGATCCGGCTGATGCGCCGCGACGGCGTCTATCTGGTGCCCACCCTGATGGCCGGCGACTTCGTGGCCCGCATCGCCTCGGGTCCCGACAACTTCTTCACCCCGGCCCAGACCGCCAAGGCCCTGCAGGCCGGGCCGCTGATGCTGGACATGGCGCGCCGGGCGCATGAGGGCGGCGTCCGCATCGCCTTCGGCACCGACAGCGGGGTCTCCGCGCACGGCGACAACGCCGGCGAATTCGTCCTGCTGGTCCGCGCCGGACTGACGCCGCTGGAGGCGATCCAGACAGCGACCGTCAACGCCGCCGCCCACCTGCGCATCTCCGGCGAGGCCGGACGGATCGCGCCGGGCATGCCGGCCGACCTGATCGCCGTCAGCGGCGACCCGCTGGCCGATGTGACCGCGCTGCAGCACGTCGGCTTCGTGATGAAGGGTGGGACGGTCTACCGCGAGGACTAGGGTCCACCCTGCCCTTCACCCGGCGCCCCCGAACCGCTATCTCGGGCGCATGACCCTTCCGCACGCCCTTTCCGGCCTCGGCGAGATCGCCGGGGACTACGACATCCTGCTCTGCGACGTCTGGGGCGTGATCCACAACGGCCGCGAAAGCTGGCCCGCCGCCTGCGAGGCCCTGACCCGCTTCAACCGCGAGGGCGGGCACGTCGTCCTGATCTCCAACTCGCCCCGCCCCGGCCCGGGCGTGGTCAGCCAGATGGACGCGCTGGGCGTGCCGCGCGACAGCTGGAAGGCCGTCGTCACCTCGGGCGACGCCACCCGCGCCGAACTGGCCAAACGCGCGCCCGGCCCGGCCTGGCTGATCGGCCCCGAGCGCGACGCCCCCCTGTATGAAGGCCTGGGCCTCCAGACCGTCGCCGCCGCCTCGGGCGCCGCCTTCATCTCCGTCACCGGCCCCTATGACGACGAGGTCGAGACGCCGGAGGACTATCGCGAGCGCCTGACCGCCGCCGCCGCGCAGGATCTGGAGATGATCTGCGCCAACCCGGACCGGGTGGTTCAGCGCGGAGACCGGCTGATCTATTGCGCCGGCTCGCTGGCGGACCTGTACGAAAGCCTCGGCGGGCGCGTGACCATGGCGGGCAAGCCGTTCGGCCCGATCTACGACCTGGCCCTGCACGAGGCCGCCGCCCTGCTGGGCAAGCCGGTCGATCGCTCGCGCGTGCTGTGCATCGGCGACGGCGTCGTGACCGACGTCCTCGGGGCCAACAAACAGGCGCTGGATTGCCTGTTCATCGCCCAGGGCATCCACGGCGATCAGGCCAAGGGACCGGACGGACGCCTCGACCCCGACCGCGCCGCCGCCCTGTTGAAGGCTGAAACGACATATGCGCGCCACGCCATGCTCGATCTCGCGTGGTGAGGATGGTCATTCTGTCGCACGGGCGCTAACACCCCCTCATGGTTGATCTGGTTCAGAAACATCCCTCGGGCGGCTACATCCTCGAGGAGCTTCACGCGGGCATGGCCGCCGAAAAGGTGATCCACGTCACCGAGGAGCGGATCCGCCTGTTCGCCGAGGCGTCGGATGACTTCAATCCGGTCCACCTGGACGAGGCCTTCGCCTCCAGGACCGCCTATCGCGGCCGCATCGCCCACGGCCTGCTGTCGGCCTCGTTCGGCTCGGCGGTGGTCGGCACCATCCTGCCCGGCGCCGGCGCGATCTACATCTCCCAGACCCTGGCCTTCCATCTGCCGGTCCGCATCGACGACACCGTCCTGATCCGCATCACCGTGCTGTCGGTCGATCAGGAAAGCGCGCGGGTCGAGCTGAACTGCGAGGGCTTCGTCGAAGGCAAGCTGATCATGGACGGCATCGCCATGGTTCGCGTGCCGCGCCGCCGCAAGCCGTCCGCGCGTTGATCCAGGTCGTCCGCGGCTGGCGCGGCCTGCCCCCGGAGCAACGGGGGGCGGCGGTCGCCATCGGCGCCTTCGACGGCGTTCACCGCGGGCATCAGGCCGTCATCGCCGACGCCCGCGAGGCCGCCGCCCGTCTGGGCGTTCCCCTGGCCGTCGTCAGCTTCGATCCGCATCCGCGCCGCTGGTTCCAGCCCGACGCCGCCCCCTTCCGCCTGATGACGCCCGACCAGATGGCCCGGGCGCTGGAGTCCCTGGGAGTCGATCGCCTCTATCTCCTGCCCTTCGACGGCGAGATGGCGGCCATGACTGACGAACAATTCGCCCGCGACGTGCTGGGCGACGGCATCGGGATCAGGCACGCCGCCGTCGGTTTCGACTTCACCTTCGGCAAGGGCCGCACCGGCTCGCCCGACGCCCTGCGCCGCTACGGCGAGACGGCGGGCTTCACCGTCTCCGTCGCCGAGCGGCTGGACGACGCCGACGGGCTTAAACTGTCGTCCTCGGCCGTGCGCGAGGCGCTGAAGGCCGGCGACATGGCCCGCGCCGCCGCCATCCTGGGCCGCCCCTTCGCCATCGCCGGCGAGGTGATCCACGGCGACAAGCGGGGCCGGACCATCGGCATACCGACCGCCAACATCGCCATGGGCGACTACATGCGCCCGGCCTACGGGGTCTATGCGACCCGGACCCGCCTGCCGGACGGGCGGGTGATCGACGGCGTCGCCAACCTGGGCGTGCGGCCGATGTACCCGACCGACGATCCCCTGCTGGAGGTCTGGCTGTTCGACTTCAGCGAGGACCTCTACGGCCAGACGGTCGAGACCGAACTGGTCGCCTTCCTGCGCGGCGAGATGAAGTTCGACGGACTGGACGCGCTGAAAGTCCAGATCGGGCAAGACGCTGAAAATGCGCGAACGGCGCTGGCTCAGTCGCCCTCGTAGATGGCCCCGAAGCCCGGCATCACCTGCTCCAGTGAAGCCAGCATCCCGTCCGGAAGGTCATCATAGACCGTCACCTCGTCGCCGCGCTTGGTCATGACCCGCTGGGGTCGCGCGCCGGAGTTGTCGTAGACATCGACCGTGTCCGCAGCATCGAAGAACCAGCCGAACTGCGCGAAAGAGCGGTCCCGGCGCCCCCGGATCTTGTCCTCCGGCACGGCATGGCCGCCCTTGCGAACCCGTGTCGCCACCCGCTCAACGTTCAGCTCGGCGGTCTCGAGGAAGACGTAGATCAGGCTGACGCTGAAACCCCGTTTCCGGGCATGTTCGACCAGCCGCCGGTACTTGTCGGTCGAAAGCACCGTTTCGACGCCGATGGTCTGGTAAGCGTCCAGCGAGGCGAACAGCCATGATTCAATGCGCCGAACCGCCTCCAGGTTGGCCGGCTGAAGCGGCAGGTCTTCCTGCTCGGCGATCCGCCTGGCCAGTTCGTCGGGATTGATGATCCAGATCGAGCCCGACGGTTCATTGACCGCCGCCATGCCATAGGCGCTGCTCTTTCCGGAGCCGTTGGGCCCGGCGATGATCCAGAGCGAAGGCGACCTAGGCGGGCTTCTTGACGCCATCGGCGGAGCCGATCACCCGCTTGTTCTCGCGCCGCGCCGCCTCGACGTTCTTGCTGAAGACGTACAGGAAGTCCTCGCCGAAGGTCGGGCTGTGAGCATCGAGCGCGCGGATCGTGACCTTGTCACCTTCGGATGTCGTCACCCGACGCAGGGTGACGCCCTTCGGCTTCTTGCCGGCGCGCTTGCCCTTGGCGGATCGCTGCAGGGTGATGTCGGTCATGGATTGAATATCGGCCCCGCAGGGACTCTTGGCAAGGCTCCCGCTGGCGCCCGACCAACGCCCCTGCTAGACCGCTAGCACCATGACCGTCCGCGTGTTTCGCCCCATTTCGATTAGCCGCCCGGCGTAGCGCCGCAGGGCTTTTGCCCCGCGCACGTCGGGACTTCGAAACCAACGCGAACGATCACACACGACGAAACGAGACTTCATGGCTGACGCCACCGACACCCCCTCCGGCCGCGATTACCGCGAAACCGTCTTCCTGCCGGAGACGCCCTTCCCCATGCGCGGCGGCCTGCCCCAGAAGGAACCGCAGATCATCGCGCAATGGGGCGACCTCTACGCCGCCCTGCGCAAGCAGCGTCAGGCCGAGGGCGCGCCGCTGTATGTGCTGCACGACGGCCCACCCTACGCCAACGGCGACATCCACATCGGCCACGCCCTGAACAAGACGCTGAAGGACTTCGTCGTCCGCAGCCGGTTCCTGCTGGGCAACGACGTCGACTACGTCCCCGGCTGGGACTGCCACGGCCTGCCGATCGAGTGGAAGATCGAGGAACAGTACCGCGCCAAGGGCCGCCGCAAGGACGAGGTCTCCAAGGCCGAGTTCCGCGCCGCCTGCCGCGAATACGCCGCCGGCTGGATCGACGTGCAGCGCGAGCAGTTCAAGCGCCTGGGCGTCACGGGCGACTGGGACAACCGCTACGCCACCATGGACTTCACGACCGAGGCGGCCATCGTCGCCGAGTTCCACAAGTTCAAGAACTCGGGCCAGCTGTATCGCGGCTCCAAGCCCGTCATGTGGTCGCCGGTCGAGCGCACGGCCCTGGCCGACGCCGAGATCGAATACCACGACCACGTCAGCCCGATGGTCTGGGTCAAATTCCCGGTCACCGGCGCCACGGACGATCATCCGGACGACCTGCTGTCGTTCCGCCACGCGACCCCGTCCGTCGTGATCTGGACCACGACGCCGTGGACCATCCCCGCCAACCGCGCCATCAGCTATGGCCCCGAGATCGCCTATGGCCTGTACGAGGTCACGGCGATGGAGGAAGGCCTGGAGTTCGAGCCCTGGGCCAAGCCGGGCGACCGCCTGATCCTGGCTGACAAGCTGGCCGAGGACGTGTTCAAGGCCGCGAAGATCGCCGCCTGGACCCGCGTCGACGACCTGAACCCGTCGGGCCTGGAGTGCGCCCATCCGCTGGCGGCCCTGTCGCCCGGCTATGGCTTCGCCGTGCCGCTGCTGGCCGGCGACCACGTCACCGACGACGCCGGCACGGGCTTCGTGCACACGGCCCCGGGCCACGGCGCCGACGACTTCGAGGTCTGGAAGGCCCACGGCCATCACGAGGTGCCGGACACGGTCGATCCGGACGGCGCCTACTATGACCACGTGCCCCTGTTCGCGGGCCTGAAGGTGCTGGAGACCGAGGGCAAGAAGACCGGCAAGTTCGGCCCCGCCAACGGCGCGGTGATGGACAAGCTGATCGAGGCCGGGACCCTGCTGGCCCGCGGCCGGATGGAGCATTCCTATCCGCACAGCTGGCGTTCGCGCGCGCCGGTCATCTTCCGCAATACGCCGCAGTGGTTCATCCGCATGGACGCCCCGCTGGAAGACGACGGCACCCTGCGCGAGCGGGCGCTGGCCGCGATCGACGCCACCGCCTTCCACCCGGCGGCGGGCAAGAACCGCATCCGGTCGATGGTCGAGGGCCGTCCCGACTGGCTGATCAGCCGACAGCGCGCCTGGGGCACGCCCCTGGCGATGTTCGTGGACAAGCAGACCGGCCAGCCGCTGGTCGATGCGGAGGTCGACGCCCGCATCCTGGCCGCGGTCAGCAAGGGCGGCGCCGACGCCTGGTTCGAGACGCCCGACGCCGACTTCCTGGGCGTCAACGACCCGGCCAAGTACGAGAAGATCGAGGACATCCTGGATGTCTGGTTCGACTCGGGCTGCACCCACGCCTTCACGCTGGAGGCCCGCGATCCGGCCCACGGCTATGTCGGCGATCGCCCCTCGCACTGGCCCGCGGACCTGTATCTGGAAGGCTCGGACCAGCACCGGGGCTGGTTCCAGTCCAACCTGCTCGAAGGCTCCGGCACCCGCGGCCGCGCCCCCTATGACGCTGTTCTCACCCATGGTTTCACCCAGGATGAGAACGGGGAGAAGATGTCCAAGTCCAAGGGCAACACCGTGGACCCGGCGACCGTGATCAAGGAGTCGGGCGCCGACATCCTGCGCCTGTGGGTGGCGCTGGTGGACTATGCCGAGGACCAGCGGATCGGGAAGCAGATCCTGCAGACCACGGTCGACGCCTATCGCAAGCTGCGCAACACGGTGCGCTATCTGTTGGGCGCCCTGGCCGACTTCGACGAAAGCGAGCGCCTGCCCTACGCCGAGATGCCGCCGCTGGAGAAATTCATCCTCCACCGCCTTCATGAGCTGGATGGCCAGGTCCGCGCCGCCTACGCCGAATACCGCTTCCAGGACGTCGTTCGCCCGGTACTGGAATTCTGCTCCAACGACCTGTCGGCCCTGTATTTCGACGTCCGCAAGGACAGCCTGTACTGCGACCGCCCCGATGCGATCCGCCGCCGCGCCGCCCGCACGGTGATGGACGAGGTCTTCGCGCGCCTGACGGCCTGGCTGGCCCCGCTGACGCCGTTCACGATGGAAGAAGCCTGGACCACGCGCTTCCCCGAGGGCGGCTCCAACTGCGCGCGGGTCATCCCGGAGACGCCGGCGGAGTGGAACAACCCGCAGGAAGCCGACCGCTGGGCCGGCGTCCAGGGCGTGCTCGAGGTCGTCAACGAGGCGCTGGAAGCCGCGCGGCGCGAGAAGGTCATCGGCGGGGCGCTGGACGCCTGGCCGGTCGTGACCGGTCCCGCCGGCGCCTTCGCGGCGTTCTCCGAGCTGGACGCCGCGGAGGTCTTCCGGACCTCGGGCGCCGAACTGGTCCACGGCGGCGAGGCGATCTCGGTCGAGGTCAAGCTGGCCGACCATCCCAAATGCGCCCGCTCGTGGCGCCGCGTGCCCGACGTCGGCTCCGATCCGGACTACCCGGATCTCAGCGCCCGCGACGCGGACGCGGTCCGCTGGTGGGACGCCCAGCGCGCATAACAAAACGGCCCCGCCCGATCCCGGACGGGGCCGTCTTTCCATTCAGACCGGCCGTCAGCCTTCCCGGGACTGATTGCGCAGTTGAACGGACTGGGCGGCCAACTCCTCGGCCTGACGGGCGAGCTTCGGCGACAGGGCGCGCAGGTCCTCATCCGTGACCGGGTGGCCGGCGACGCGTTGCCGCTCGATCACCTGCGCGCGATAGGCCGGGTCGCGCAGGCGGCGCGATTCCTCACGCATCTGCTGCGCGCCGCGCTCCATCTCGTCAGCGCCGCGGGCCATTTCGACACGGGCCTGGGCCATGGCGCGCCCGGCTTCGCGGCGGGCGACCGCGGCCTGGGCCTCGGCGTGGCGGGCCTCGACACGCGCCGCTTCGCCCAGGGCTCGCGCCTGTTCCGCCTGTCGGCGCACGTCGGAGCGGGAAATGGCGGCGGCTTCGGCGCGCACCTGGGCGGCCTGGGCCCGGACCCGGGCCGCATCGGCTCGCGCCGGGACGGCCTGCTCACGGGCCTGGGCGGCCTGCTCCCGCGCTTGCGCAGCCTGTTCCCTCGCCTGGTCGGCCAGACGGCGGGTCTCCGGATCGGCGTTCTCGGTCCAGTAGACCTGCGAGGTCTGGAACCGGGGCGCCCGGGGCGGAGGCGGAGGCGCGGGCGGGGCCGGCGGCGCGGGCGGCGCGGTCCATTCCACAGCTGAAGGCGGAGCCGGAGGCGCAGGCGGCGCGGGCGGCGCCACCCAGTTCATGGCCGAACGCGGGGCCGGGGGCGCCGGAGGAGCCTTCGGCGCATGGCGGGGGGCGCTGGGGGGCGGCGGCGGAGCGGCCTGTTGCGTCAGTTCGACGGCGGCCAGCGGGGTGGCGACGGCGACCAGGGCGCCGACCGTCAGGGCCAGGACCAGGGGACGGGCAGGCAGGGAGCGGCGGGTCTTCATGATGCGGGCGATCCTTTTGGAGAGAGAGCGGGCGGGGCCGGTCATGCCAAGGGCGGCGGGCTGACCGAAATCGGCGGCGAGGCCGACGAGCGTGCGGGCGTAGGCGCCCGGATCCAGAACCTTCAGGGCCTCGGCGTCGGCGGCGTCCTCGGTCCGCGCGGCCAGTTCGGCGTGCAGCCACCAGACCAGCGGATTGAACCAGAACAGGGCCAGGGCGCAGCGGGACAGCAGCAGGAACAGCCAGTCGCGGCGACGAATGTGGGCCAGTTCGTGGGCCAGGACGGCGCGCGCGCACTCCGGCCGGGCCACATGGTCGTCGCCGATCAGCACCACGCCGGGCGGCAGGCCCCAGCTCAGCGGCGCGGCCACGGCGGACGAGGCCAGCAGGCGGGGGCGAAGGCGCGCGGCCACGCGCTCCAGCGGCGCGGTCCACAGGGGGGACGTCACGGGTCGCCCGGCGCGCGTCCAGGTCATCAGGGTCCACAGGCCCAGGGCGAAGCGGCCCGCGACGAGGGCGGCGCCGGCGGCCCAGGCCCAGGAGAGGAGCAGGCCGGGCGACGGCTCAACCAGGGAGGTGGACAGGGACACCCCCGCCACCGGGCCCACTTCTCCGGCCCAGAGCGGCATGGGGGCGAGCGTCGCCTCCGGCGCGGCGGCGCCGGGCAGCAACGGCAGGGCCAGATCCGGCGTCAGCAGCATCAGCACCGGTAGGGCCAGCAGCAGCAGGACCGTGACGCGCAGCAGATCGACGCCTTCGGTGGCCGGACGTTCGCGCAGGGCGGCCGCCAGCAACAGGCCGGCGCCGGCGATGGCGCCCGATTTGACCAGCAGTTCGAGGATGAGGACGACAGTCATGCGTCACGCTCCCCGGCGTCGTCGATGGCGCGTCTCAAGGCTGCGATCTCGTCCGGCTTCAGGGCCCGGGTCAGGCCCAGCAGCGCGGTCGCGGCGCTGGCGGCCGAGCCGGCGAAGAAGGTGTCGACCATCCGGTGCAGGGCGCCGGTGGCCAGGGCCTCGGGCGCGGGCGCCGGGCGATAGGCGACGCCGCCCTCCCCCGCCTCGCGCACGACCAGGCCCTTGGCCTCCAGCCGGGCCAGTAATGTGCGGACGGCGGAATCGCTGAGCGGATCGGCCAGGGCCGCGCGGACCGCGCCCGTGGTGGCCTGCTCCAGCCGGCACAGGGTCTCGAACACCTCTCGCTCACGTCTGGGCAGGGTTTCGATCATCACAGCGCCTCCGGATCGCTACATGTGTAGCGCTACATTTGTAGCGAATTGCGTCAGGATCGGGGCGGCGGGATGAACTCGGCGACAGGCGCCGGGCCAGCACGGGGCTGAACGCAGAAAAGCCCCGCCGGCGGGACCAGGCGGGGCTTTGAGAAAGGGGTTGCAGCGGACGAACGGCGCGCGAAACCGGATCTGGAGGCGCCCGCAGGCGGCGGGCGTCGGGATTCCGGACAGCAAAAAGCCGTTAGACGATTGATCTAACGGCTTAAAAGCTTGGGTGCGGGAGTAGGATTTGAACCTACGACCTTCAGGTTATGAGCCTGACGAGCTACCGGGCTGCTCCATCCCGCGGCAAACGGTAGAAATGAAGGAAGAGACGTTCGAGAAGACGCGCCGATAACGGCGACATAAAGCAATCATTCTATCCGACTGGTAGACCCGGCGGCGACCTACTCTCCCGCGCCTTAAGACGAAGTACCATCGGCTCTGGAGGGCTTAACGACCGAGTTCGGAATGGGATCGGGTGGGGAACCTCCGACATAGCCACCAGGTCAACCAGGCGGATAGAAGGATTGCGAAGAAGACATTGTCAAAAAATCGAATGAGTTTTGCTGAGAAACGATCAAGCCGATCGGATTATTAGTACCAGTAAGCTTCATGGGTCGCCCCACTTCCACACCTGGCCTATCAACGTGGTAGTCTTCCACGATCCTCAGCGAAGCCTTGTTTTGAGGTTAGTTTCCCGCTTAGATGCTTTCAGCGGTTATCTATTCCATACATAGCTACCCTGCTGCGCAGCTGGCGCCACGACAGGTCCACCAGAGGTATGTCCATCCCGGTCCTCTCGTACTAGGGACAGATCCTCTCAAGCTTCGAACACCCACGGCAGATAGGGACCAAACTGTCTCACGACGTTCTGAACCCAGCTCACGTACCACTTTAAATGGCGAACAGCCATACCCTTGGGACCTGCTCCAGCCCCAGGATGTGATGAGCCGACATCGAGGTGCCAAACTTTGCCGTCGATATGGACTCTTGGGCAAAATCAGCCTGTTATCCCTAGAGTACCTTTTATCCGTTGAGCGATGGCCCTTCCACGCGGGACCACCGGATCACTATGGCCGACTTTCGTCTCTGCTCGACTTGTCAGTCTCGCAGTCAGGCGGGCTTATGCCATTGCACTCGACGACCGATTTCCGACCGGTCTGAGCCCACCATCGCGCGCCTCCGTTACACTTTAGGAGGCGACCGCCCCAGTCAAACTACCCACCACGCCATGTCCCGGGACCGGATAACGGCCCTCGGTTAGACGTCAACGACAGTAAGGGTGGTATTTCAAGGATGACTCCACCAGAGCTGGCGCCCCGGCTTCATAGTCTCCCACCTATCCTACACATACGGTCGCTAACGCCAAGGCGAAGCTATAGTAAAGGTTCATAGGGTCTTTCCGTCTGACCGCGGGAACCCCGCATCTTCACGGGGAATTCAATTTCACTGAGCCTGTGCTGGAGACAGTGGGGAAGTCGTTACGCCATTCGTGCAGGTCGGAACTTACCCGACAAGGAATTTCGCTACCTTAGGACCGTTATAGTTACGGCCGCCGTTTACCTGGGCTTCAGTTCG
>NZ_JBWKOL010000006.1:0-22500 GCF_059416065.1 Brevundimonas sp. GW821-FHT09G01 | reverse complement strand
CCGCGCCCTCACGCGCCACGGCCCGCACCACGTCCCGTTCGGACAGAACCCCGACCACACGGTCGTCCTGACATACGATCAGCGCGCCGACGCGGCGGCGCTCCAGCTCGCCGCAGGCCTCGGCCAGGCTCAAGCCCGGCGCGATGGCGTAGACGGCGTCTCCCTTGTCCTTGAGAATCTCGGCGACCAGCATGGCGGCGTCTCCCCTTCCCTTGAGAGCGGCGGCCGCGGCGGGGCCGCATCAGCCGGCAGGATCACCCGGATCGGCTTTCGAATCAAATCCGGTCCGACCGCTGAACATCCGGCTCCACGGCCCGATCGCCACCAGACCGAACAGATAACCGAACGCATGAGCCTCCCAGGCGATACCGGCGCTCGCCGTGCCGGGCATCAGGCCGATCAGGCCCACCACGACGTTCATCCCCATCAGCACCGCCGAGATGGTCAGCACGCGCCGGTCGGTCAGGGACCTCAGCCCTCCATCGCGGCGGCCCAGCAGGCGGATCGCGGCGCCGGTCAGACCGAACACCGCACCGGACGCCCCGGCCCCCAGGTTCTGGCTCTCCATATGAAGGAGACCCCAGCCGAGGGCGGCGACCACGCCGCACGCCATATAGAAGAGAAGGAAACCGACCGCGCCGGCCGCGCCCGGCATGCGCCGCGCCACCGGCGGACCGAAGGCGAGCGCGCCCAGGGCGTTCATGCCCGCATGGGTCCAGCCCACGTGCACGAACATCGCGGTCAGCAATCCGGGCCACCACTGGCCATCCAGGAGGGACGCGGGACGGAAGGCCAGGCTCACTCCACCATCGGGCAATTCTCTCTGCACTATAAAGAGTGCGGGAATCGAAATGACGACCAGGATCGACACCAGCGGCGCGTTGAACAGCCGCTCACGGGGCGGCGCATCGGTCACGGCCGACCTCCGGTGTTTCGCGGCGCCGTCGCCGTCCGACGTTCTGGCAAGCGGTTCTTAATAACCATGTCCCAGATTGGCGCGCGGAGTGCTTAGCGCTCGGTAAACCGTGTTTCGGGGAGAATCGCCGCCATGCCAGCCAGATTGAAGGTCGCCGCCGCGATCGTGCTCGCCGCCGCCGCCCTCCCCGTCGCCGCCCAGGCCCAGTCCGCGGGCTCGTCCAACATGGGGACCTATACGGCCGGCTATGGCGGCGCGCGCTACAGCACGGCCCAGCCCCAGACAGGCTCGACCCGCGACGCCAACGGCAACCGGCTGATCGTCAACGGCATCATCCAGTCCGGCGCCAGCACCTATTCCAGCACCTCGGGCGGCGTGGGCTCCAACTACACCGGCGCGGGCCGGGGCCAGACCATCGGCGGCTCCACCGCCATCGGCAACAGCCTGAACGTCGTCGTCCAGGGCAACCACAACACGGTCATCGTCAACTCCAGCCAGGTCAACAACGGCAATGTCACCGCCGGCACCGACCTCAACGGCACCCTGAGGCTTCCATGAGCGCTGGCCGGACCCTTCGGCTGTTCAAGACCCTGGGGGTGGCCTGTGCGGCCGCCGCCCTCTTGAGCGGCTGTATCTCGGCGACCGCGAACTCGCGCGGCGTCTACGCCACCCCGATCGGCAATGCGCCGGTGACGGCCAACCCGACGCCCTATTCGGCGGCGTTGTACTGCATGGCCGACTACGCCCGTCGCTACAGCCTGCCCTCCCCGCGCATGGCGGTGGGCCGGATCGCCGACTACACGGGCACGGTCTCCGCCGACGGCGGACGTCAGGTCACCGGCGGGGCCTCGCTGATGGCCATGACCGCCCTGGCCAAGTCCGGCGCCCGGATGGTCGAGCGCTATGACACCTCGATCTCCGAAATGGAGCTGCGCTACGCCAACAACCGCCTGATCGGCGACGAGGGCCCCGGCGGCGCGGACGACATCCAGTACCGCCGCATCATCGCGGGCTCGGTGCCGGGCTCCGACTTCTACATCATCGGCGGCATCACCGAGGTGAACCACAACATCCGCTCGGGCGGGTTCGACATGGCCGCGGGTCAGGCCTCGACCGACACGCCGCTGTCGGCCGCCTTCGCCGGCCGGGCCTATGTCATGAACATCGCCATCGACCTGCGGCTGGTGCAGACCACCACGAACGAGGTCGTCGATGTCGTCTCGTACCAGAAGCAGATCATCGGCCGCGAGATCTCGGCGGGGGTGTTCGACTTCCTGAACGGCAATGTCTTCGACATCTCGGCGGGCGAAGGCGCGCTGGAGCCGGTCCAGCTGGCCGTCCGCGCCCTGATCGAGCGGGCGACGGTCGAGTTCATGGCCAATCTGTACGGCGCGCCCGGCCCCGAGGTCTGCCTGCAGGCCGGTCCGGACCCGCTGGGCGGCACGGTCGGCGCGACCGGCGGCTACTATCCGGCTTACCCCAACACGGAGACCAACAATGGTCAGACCCGTGCGGATCCGTCTCGCTGGCACGATCGCCGCGACGGTGATGTGCGTCGCAGCCGCTACTGAGGCCGCCGCACAGACACCCCCGCAGGACAACAGCCTTGTCCTGAACAACCAGCTTCAGCTCGGCGATGTCTTCGCCGACCAGACGCTCAATGTGGTCGATTCCCAGGATCAGGTGACGGTCGGGACCACCGCCAACGGCAACACCGCCTCGGGCGCGGTCGAGAACGGCACGGTCACGGTCCGCTCGACGCAGGACATGCGGGGCGATTCCATCGCCACGACCTCGGTCGCCCTGGGCGGCGACACCTCGGGTCCCGTCGCGGTGCAGTCCAATGCGGGCGGCAACTATCTGGCGGTCAGCGGCTATGACGCCGACGTCACCGTCGAGGCGACCCAGCGCAACACCGGCGGTCTGGTCGGGGCGCTGACCGAGGTCGGCGATGAGAACGCGCGCCTGCTGGCCGGAGGCGTCGTATCGGCCACGGCGACCTCCAACAGCGTCTCCCTATATGGCGAAGGCAGCGTCGTGCAGGGGACGATCGAACAATCGTCCTCCGCCACCGTGCGGGCCTACAGCCGTCTGGACAGCCAGTATGTTCCGGCCGCCGCCGAGGTGCAGGCCCAGGCCATGGGCAACGCCATCGGGGTGAACAGCGGTCAGACCTCGGGGCAGAACCTAGCCTTCGACCAGACCTCGACGGGCGACTTCATCGAGGCCGAGGCCAGCGCCAATACCGGCAACGGCTGGGATCTGGCCTCCCGCGCGCGCGCCGTCGGCAACTACGCCAACAGCTACAACTCGGGTGGCTCGGTCGTGACCGAGTCGGCACAGGACAACTCGTCCTTCATCCGCTCGGCGGCGACCACCACCGCCTATGACTATGGTCGTGCGCAAGCCTATGCGTCGGGCGCGGGCAACCAGCTGTCAGTGGGCAACAACGACATCTACGTCGAGATCGACAACAGCCAGATCAACACCGGCGGCGTCGACGTCACGGCGACCTTCTCGGGCACCAACGGCTATGACGTCTATGTGGGCGCCGAAGCCGTGGGCAACGCCGTCACCGGCTACTCCTGCTCGGAATGCCAGGGCTATCTCGAGGCCCGCAACACCCAGACCAACTCCGGCGATGTCTCGGCCCAGGCCAACACCGTCGTCTCGGGCTCCAACCGCGCGGTGATCTCCAGCGCCACGGCCACCGGCAACTCGGCCAACTTCTACGTCTCGCGGCCGTCGCATTAAACTTCGGTAACTTGAGCAAGAGGGGCCGGTCGCCGAAGGGTTGCGTCGGGGCGTCGGCGTTTTCAGATATCGCGGTCCTTCCTGTTTGCCGGCGCGCCCGCACGGGCTCATTGCGCCATCGGAGTCGACCGACCATGCGTTCCGCACGCCGCCTTCTTCTGCTCGTCGCCGCCTCGGCCGCCGCCCTGACGGCCGCCGCCCCGGCCCTGGCCCAAACCGCGCCGACCGACCCGTTCGCGCAGGGCGCCAGCGATATCCCGGCCGATTCCAACGTCCGCTTCGGCACGCTGTCCAACGGCATGCAGTACGCCGTGATGCGCAACGCCACGCCGCCGGGACAGGCTTCGTTCCGCCTGCGGATCGACGCGGGCTCGCTGATGGAGAACGACAACCAGCTCGGCCTGGCCCACTTCATGGAGCACATGGCCTTCAACGGGACGACCAACATCCCCGAGAACGATCTGCTGCGCATCCTAGAGCGTCTGGGCCTGGCCTTCGGCGCCGACACCAACGCCTCCACCGGTTTCGACCAGACCCTCTATATGCTGGAGCTGCCGCGCACGAACGATGAGACCGTCGACGCCTCGCTGCGCATCATGCGCGAACAGGTGTCCGAGGCCCTGATGGCCCCCGAAGCCGTCGACGCCGAGCGCGGCGTCATCGAGGGCGAGGAGCGCCTGCGCAACACGCCCGGCCTGCGCTCCGCCAAGGCCCAGTTCGCCCTGCTCGCCCCCGGTCAGCGGATTTCGCAGCGCTGGCCCATCGGCGACCTGGAGATCATCCGCAACGCGCCGCGTGAGCGTTTCGTCGAGTTCTACAACGCCTACTACCGTCCCTCGCGCGCGACCTTCATCGCCGTCGGCGACTTCGACGTCGATGTCATGGAAGCCAAGATCCGCGGCGCGTTCGAGAGCTGGCAGCCCAAGGCCGCCGATGGTCCCGAGCCGGACCTCGGCACCGTCGCCCCGCGCCAGCCGGAAACCCGCATCCTGGTCGAGCCGGGCATCCAGTCGAACATCCAGCTGAACTGGACCAAGGCCCCGGACCTGGATCCCGACACCGTGGCCGAGCGCCGCGACAACCTGATCACCAACCTGGGCCTGGCCGTGCTGAACCGCCGCCTGGGTGAGATCTCGCGCCGCGACAACCCGCCGTTCACCAGCGCCAGCGCCGGCCAGTCGACCCTCATCGACAGCCTGGACATCGCCTCGATCTCGGCCAGCTTCAATCCGGGCGGCTGGAAGCCCGCGCTGGAGACGATCGACCAGGAACAGCGCCGTCTGGTTCAGTACGGCGTCTCGGACGCTGAACTGCAGCGCGAGATCACCGAGTACCGCACCGCGCTGGAGAACGCCGTCGCCGGCGCCGCCACGCGCCGGACGCCGGCCCTGGCCGGCAGCATCGCCAACGCGGTCAACGGCCGCACGGTCTTCTCCTCGCCGCAAACCAACCTCGACCTGCTCAACGCCGCGGTCGCCGGCCTGACGGCGGCGCAGGTCAACAGCAAGCTGCAGACGGTCTTCACCGGCGGCGGCCCGCTGGCCCTGGTCGTCACGCCGGTCGAGATCGAGGGCGGTGAAGCCGCCGTCACCGCCGCGCTGACGGCCTCGCGTCAGGTTCCCGTCTCCGCCCCGGCCGCCCAGGCCGCGCTGGAATGGCCCTACACCCAGTTCGGAACCCCGGGCACGGTGGCCAACCGCCGCGAGATCGCCGAAGTCGGCGCCACCGTGGTGACCTTCGCCAACGGCGTGCGCCTGACCGTCAAGCCGACCGACTTCCGTGACGAGCAGATTCTGGTCAGCGTCCACACCGGCATCGGCGAACAAGGCCTGCCGACCGACCGCTCGACCCCGCAGGCGCTGGCCGGCTTCTACGTCGCTCCGGGCGGCCTCGGCCGTCTGACCTTCGACGAACTGAACCGCGTCCTGAACGGCCACGTCTATTCGGCCGGTTTCTCGGTCGACAGCGACAGCTACTCGTTCTCGGGCGCCACCCGTCCGGCGGATCTCGGCCTCGAGATGCAGGTCCTGACCGCCTATCTGACCGATCCGGGCCTGCGCGCGGCACCCTTCGAGCAGATCAAGGGCCTGTTCCCGCAGATCGTGGCGCAGCAGATGGCGACCCCCGGCGGCGCCTTCCAGGTGCAGGCCTCGGGCCTGCTCGCCAGCGGCGACAAGCGCGAATCCTTCCCGACCGCGCAGGAAGTGGCCAGCTGGACCATGGACGACGCCCGCGCCGGCATCACGACCGGCCTGAGCACCGGCCCGATCGACGTGGTCGTGGTCGGCGACGTGACCGTCGATGACGCCATCGCGGCCATCGCCCCCACGCTCGGCGCCCTGCCCCGTCGCGGTCCGGCCGCCCGCCCGGCGCCCGGCGCGACCGAACTGCGCTTCCCCGCCGCGACGCCCCAGCCGGTTCGTCTGACCCACAACGGTCCGGCCGAACAGACCCTGGCCTACATCGCCTGGCCGACCACCGACGCCGTGGAAGACCGGACCGAAGCCCGCCGGATCTCCGTCATGATGGAAGTGATGAAGCTGCGCGTGCTGGACGAAATCCGCGAGAAGCAGGCCCTGGCCTATTCTCCGAACACCAGCGCCAGCGCCTCGGACACCTACCGCGGCTACGGCTCGGTCGCCGTTCGGGCGGAAATCGCGGCTGACAAGGTCGATCCCTTCTACGCTGCGGTTGAGTCGATCGTCGCCTCGCTGCGGGACGCCCCGCCGACCGAGGACGAACTGAACCGCGCCCGCCTGCCGGTGATCGAGTCCCTGCGCCGCAGCCAGGCCAGCAATGAATACTGGCTGGCCCAGCTGTCCGACGTGGCGGAGCGTCCCAACGATGTGGAGCAGACCCTGACCCACATCTCGGACCTGGAAGCGGTCACCCCGGCTGACGTTCAGGCCCTGGCCCGCCAGTACCTGCGCGGCGACACCGCCTGGAAGGCCATCGTGGTTTCGGCCCAGGCCCAGCAGTAGGCGATAAAAAAGGCCCCGGTCTCAGGACCGGGGCCAGTTTCGCTTCTCAGGATCGCCGGCGGAGAGCCGACGACCCCATATTTCTAGGCGTTCGCGCCTGACGGCAGGCTGAACGCGCCGTTCAACCCATCAGAACACCCGGCCGCCGACCCCGCCGTCCAGGGTCATGGCCCCGCCGGACACGGCCATGCCGGAGCGTTCGACCACTTCCTCGCGATACTCGGTGTAGGTCTCCTCGCGCATCCACGTCAGGATCTTCACCCCGGCGCCGTAACGGCGCAGCAGCGACCGCTCGTTGCACTCCCGCTCGGCGCGCTGCGTCCGGCACTCGACATTGCCGCCGCCGTACCACAGGGCCTCGCCCTTGCGGCAGCTGACGGTCTCGCCGTGGTCGAAGCGGACCTCGCCCTGATATTCGGCCCAGGTGAACTGCAGCGAGGCGCCGGCCAGGCAGCGGTACAGCTCGCCTTCATAGGAACCGTCGACCTCGCGGTCGGGGCGCACCTGGGAGGCGGGGTGCGGAATGTTGCGGTCGTCGATGCACACGGCCTGGATGACCACGCGCTTCTCCCACCGGCGGCGCGACTCATAAGGCACGCGCACGGTCTCGCGCACCCGCGCACCCTCGACCATCAGGCCGTTGATCGTGGTCGGATAGGGTTGATCGACCGTGACATAGGCCGAACCGCCGCCACCGCCGCCCCAGGTCAAGCCGCCGGCGCGGGCGTTCAGGCCGACGTTGGCGCGGGCGCCGGCGTTGGCGGCCGCGTTCACGTTCACATTGACGTTCAGGTTGCCGCCGCCGCAACAGGACGGGGGCGGAGGCGGCTGGCAGCACACCGGAGGCGGCGGAGGGGGCGGCGGAGGCGGGGGCTCGCAGCACGGCGGCGGCGGCGGCGGGCAGCCGCCGTTGCACTGGGCCGCGGCGTCGTCGGCGACCGCCGAGAGGGCCAGAAAGCCCGCCGCAGCCGGCAGCCAGGTCATGATCCGCACCCCCATGGGCCGACCTCCAGATGAGTTTTCGCGCGATCCGCAAAGCACGCGGACCGTTCCAAACTGCATCAGACGCCAAAAGCCTTGCGTTTCCGTTGCCTTCGCGGCCCGCCCCTTGCGGCATTCCGTCCGGAGACGAATGTCGTGTTTCACCCTGATACGCAGCTGCTGATCGATCACTGGACCGGCCTGGCCCGCGCGGCGGACGTCCGCGGCGGGATTCCGGCGCGCGCCGGGCTGTATCCCGAGGCTCTCGGCCGCTGCCTGCCCCGCGCCTTCGTGGCCGACTGGCAGGACGGTCAGGCCATGCTGCGCCTCGCCGGGACGGCGCTGGAGCTGTTCTATCGCCGCCCGCTGGCGGGAGACTCGCTGGCGGCACTGTGGCGGCCCGCCTCGAACGACCTGATCGAGGCCGCCCTGGCCCAGTCCGTCCGTGAAGCCCGCCCCGTGGTCGTCGTCGGCCTCGCGCCCGGCGATCCCGCCGTTCCGGTCGAGATGGTGGTCGCCCCCCTGCGCGGCCCTACCGGGCGGCCGGACCAGCTGCTCGGCCTGTTCGCGCCCGCCGCCGCCCTGGCGCCGCTCGCCAAGGGAGCCGCTCTGCTGACCGCCCGCGTCGCGGTCGCCGCCGGAGAGCCCGGCCGTCCCCCGCTCAGCCTCGCCGCCGTTCAGGGCCGCCGCATCGCCTGATCAGGCGTCGACCTCGGTCAGGTCGCGCACATAACGTTTCCAGTTCTGGACATAGTGGGCGGCCGAAACCCTCAGCGCCTCGATCTGGCCGGGCTCCAGCTCGCGCACGACCTTGCCCGGCTGGCCCATGACCAGGGAATTGTCGGGAATCACCTTGCCCTCGGTGATCAGGGCGTTGGCGCCGATCAGGCAGTTCTTCCCGATCTTCGCCCGCCCCAGCACCACCGCGCCGATGCCGATCAGGGTGTTGTCGCCGATCTCGCAGCTGTGAAGCATGACCATATGCCCGACGGTCACCCCGTCGCCGATGGTCAGGGGCTCGCCGGGATCGGAATGCAGCACGCTGCCGTCCTGGATATTGGTGTCCCGGCCGATGGTGATGGGATCGTTGTCGCCGCGCACGACCGCGCCGAACCAGACACTGGCGCCGGGTTTGAGAATCACATCTCCTGTCACCACGGCATTTGGCGCAACCCAGTATTCGCCCTCAGGCGGAAGCTGCGGTTTCTTGTCCGCCAACGCATAGATCGTCATCGAAACATCACCTCATCTTTGGCTTAATCAGCGCTTTAAGCCTTCGTAAACCACGCTAGCATCAATCTGTTGATGCGATTCGAGACCGACATTTCGGCCCCGGATCCGTAACCGGATCAAGCCCGGTCCGGTCAAGCAGGGGGAACGCGCGTGGTGCGTTCGGTTCGGCGGCTCCGTCCGCTGGAAGTTGATCCTTCCTCCGACCCGGGCGGATGCGTCGCATCCTCTTCTCTCCTCCCCACGATCGTTCGAGGCGATGCTTTTGCGGCATCGCCTTTTTTCATGCCCTGGAGGCGTCCATGACCAAACGTGCGGCCCTGAAGCGTCAGACCCGTGAAGCATCCCGCGAGTTCGGGGTGCTCGATACGAGCCAGTTCATCCAGGACTCCAAGGTGCGGCGCTTGCCGACCCATGCGGGCTGGTCGCCCAATCCGTCGAATGACGAGCGGGACCAGGCCTATCTGAAGACGCTGAAACCCAAGTCGGACGGCCAGGCCGAGCTGATGACGATGATCGATCATCACAACCTGGTCCTGGCGCTCGGCCCCGCAGGTACGGGCAAGACCTATCTGGCCGTGGCCAAGGCGGTCGAGGCGCTGGAAGCGGGCAAGGTCGGACGCATCGTCCTGAGCCGCCCCGCCGTCGAAGCCGGCGAATCGATCGGCTTCCTGCCCGGCGACATGGAGGACAAGCTGGCCCCCTATCTGCGTCCGCTCTACGACGCCCTGTCGGACCGGCTCTCGATGAAGCGGGTCAAGGCGCTGATGGCCGAGGGCCTGATCGAGATCGCCCCCATCGGCTACATGCGCGGCCGCACGCTGAACAACGCCTTCATCGTCGTCGATGAGGCCCAGAACTGCACCTACGTCCAGCTGAAGATGCTGCTGACCCGCCTGGGCTGGCATTCGACCATGGTGGTCACCGGCGACCCGCAGCAGTCCGACCTGCTGCCGGGCATCTCCGGCCTGTCGGACATCGCTGAACGCCTGATGCCCGTGCCGGACATCGCCGTGGTGCGCCTGGCCGAACAGGACATCGTCCGTCACCCGCTGGTCGCCTCGATGATCGGCGTCCTCTAGGCGGCTAAAGCTTTCCGATCAGATCAGGTCGCGAACCGGAACGCTCTCCATCTTGGGGGGCGTTTTTGGTTTGGCCCCAATGCGGTCGATGAAGGCGAAGACGAACGGGTTCAGCGAGATCGACAACAGGGCGGCGGCCAGGATCAGGTCGTGCGTTTCCTGCCGCATCCCGCCCAGCTGGACGCTGAGCGCCGCCAGGATGAACGAGAACTCGCCGATCTGGGCCAGGGCCGCGGCGACGGTCAGGCTGGTCGCCTTGTCCAGCTTGAACACGGTCGTGATGGCCAGCGCCGCGATCGACTTGCCGACGATGACGATGGCCAACAGGCCCAGCACGGCCAGCGGACGGTCGATCAGGATATGCCAGTCGAACAGCATCCCCACCGAGACGAAGAACAGCACGGCGAAGGCGTCGCGCAGCGGCAGGGAGCGCTCGGCGGCGTTATGGCCCAGCGGCGAACTGTTCAGCACCAGCCCGGCCAGGAAGGCGCCCAGGGCGAAGGAGTGGAACAGGGCGTAGGCCACCCAGGCGATGCCCAGGGCGATCGCCAGAACGCCCAGGGTGAACAGCTCGCGCGACTTGGTATGGGCGATCCGCACCAGCACCCAGGGCAGCACCTTGGCGCCCACGACCAGCATGACCGCGGTGAACCCCGCGACCTTGAACAGCGTCCAGCCGATCGACCCGGCCAGCTCGCCGCCGTTCAGCGTGCTGCCCGGCTGGATCACCAGCAGCGGCAGGATGACAAGGGCGATGACGATCACCAGATCCTCGACGATCAGCCAGCCCATGGCGATGCGGCCGACGTCGCCCTTGACCTGTTTGCGCTCTTCCAGCGCCCGCAACAGCACCACGGTCGAGGCGACGGACAGGGCGAACCCCATCAGGATGGCCTCGAGATCGCTCATGCCCATCAGCCGACCGAGGCCCCAGCCCAGCGCCGTCGCCGCCGTGATCTGCACCAGGGCGCCCGGGATGGCGATCTTGCGGACCTTCATCAGGTCGGCCAGCGAGAAATGCAGCCCGACCCCGAACATCAGCAGGATCACCCCGATCTCGGCCAGCTGAGGCGCCAGTTCGGTGTCCGCGACGAAGCCGCCGGTGTGCGGTCCGACCACGATGCCGGCGACCAGATAGCCCACCAATGGAGACAGCTTCAGCCGGTTGGCCAGCATCCCGAACAGGAAGGCCAACACGAAGCCGCCGACCAGGGTAAGGATCAGGCTGTCGGCGTGGCTGGCCACGTGCGCGGCTTGCTCGGCCACATCGGCATGCGTCATCGGCGCTCCTTCGAGTGCGTGGGGAAATCCTTGCGGGTTGAAGCGTCACATCTGGGGCCTGAAGCCCGGCTGGACAAGGAAAAACCGGGTTCCGCGACGCTGTGCCGCCAGAAAAACCCTTCGCGCGCGAGGCGCGGGCTGCTAACCCGAACCGCTCAATCTTTCAGCGAACCGAATGAAAATCCCCCGTATCGCCTACGCCGCCTACGGCTTCGCCCTTGTTGTGATCGTCCTCGATCAACTGACCAAGGCCTGGGTCCTGTCGGGCCTGAACATGCTCGACGCCAGCGGCGCGATGCTGGATCGCGAGCTGTGGGGCTATCGCTCGATCGAGGTGCTGGGCTCGTTCTTCAAGATCACCTTCGTGGCCAATGACGGCGTCAGCTTCGGCCTGTTCGGCGGCGGCGCCGGTCGCTGGTTCCTGAGCGTCTTCTCGATCGGGGTCGCCGGCCTGCTGGGCTGGTGGGCGCTGAAGGCCGACCGCCGCCTGCTGATCACCGCCATCGGCCTGGTCATCGGCGGGGCCGTCGGCAATGTCATCGACCGCATCCGTTTCGGCTTCGTGGTCGACTTCGCCGACTTCTCGGGCACCGGCGTCTTCCCATGGGTGTTCAACGTCGCCGACAGCGCCATCACCATCGGCGTGATTCTGCTGATCCTCGACAGCCTGCTCTCCGAACGCGCGGCCAAGGTTGGCCTCGCCGCCGAAAAGTCGTAATCAGCCGCTTCCACTAGGGTTTACGCGTGCGCCTGTCGGCGCGCTGCACCGGGATTGATCATGCGTCTTCGCACTACCGCCGTTCTGACCCTCGCCGTGTCCGCGCTCGCGCTGGGCGCGTGCAGCAACCTCCAGCAGAGCATCGGCCTGTCCAAGGTGACGCCCGACGAGTTCCTGACGGTTTCGACCGCCCCGTTGACCGTGCCGCCGGAATACGGCCTGCGTCCGCCGGCGCCGGGCCAACCGCGCCCGCAGGAGCTGGCCCCGGAATCGGCCGCCCGTCAGATTCTTCTCGGCCAGCGCCAGTCCGTCACCCGTTCGCCGGGCGAGCAGATTCTGGTGGCCCAGGCCGGCGGCGACCGCGCCGACCCGCTGGCGCGCTATGTGATCGACGACGAGTTCGGTGATCTGGCCCACAAGGAAGAGAGCTGGGCCAACCGCATCATGTTCTGGCGCCGCGACGACGCCTCGACCCAGGCCGCGACCACGACCCAGACGTCGGAAGGCGCCCTGACCATCGACGCCGCCAGCGAATACGCCCGCATGCAGGCGCTGACCGGCGGCCGCGGCGGCATCACCATCACGCCGCGCCGCGACTCGGGCTTCAAGCTCCCCGGCCTCTAGGACCGGATCCAGCGTTAGAGAATCAGGCCCGGACGCCCAGCGTCCGGGCCTTTTTCGTTCCAGCTATTGGGTTCATGCCTTGGCGGCGCCGGCGCGCAGGCCCCGCTCGGCCAGGGCCACCACAGCCACGCCGCCCAGGGTCATGGCCGCGCCGGTGAGGATCTGCGGGGTCAGAACGTCGTCCAGCAGGGACCAGCCGATCAGTATAGAGACCACCGGCGTGGCCAGCAGATAGGGCGTCACCCGACCCGCCTCGCGTTTCTGCACCAGCCAGAAGACCAGGGTCGTCGCCAGCACCGAAGAGACCAGCCCGGCCCAGATCAGACAGGCCCAGATCAGGCCGTCCGCGTTCTGGATCGCTTCCCACTGCCCCCGCTCGAACATCGCCGAACCGAACGCCAGCGTCGGCAGGGCGACCAGCGACAGCAGGCCCTGCATCTTCAAGGGCGGGATCGAGGTGGTGCGGCGGGCGATGACCGTCGTGATGGCCCAGGCGCTGGCGGCGGCGACGCCGACGGTGATTCCCTTCCAGTCCTCGATGGCGTGGGCGTCCAGCGTCATCCAGGCGACGCCGAGGAAGGCCACGCCCATTCCGATCAGGGCGAATCGCGACAGGCGCTCGCCCAGCAGCAGGAAGGCGAACAGGGCAGTGAACGGCACCCACAGCTGGGTCGCGACGGACACCGGACTGACGTCATGCGCCAGCCAGAAGGCGAGATAGACGAGGCCGTAGTGCAGCGGCCCGCCGATGCAGACGATCAGCAGCAGGCTCTTCCAGTTCGGGAAGGGCGGGCGAACGAAGGGAATCAGGCAGGCCGCCGCGATGGCGAATCGCAGGGCGCCGGTCATCAGGGGAGGCAGGACCTCGGTCGCCACCTTGGCGGCGGCGTTGTTCACGCCCCAGATGACGACGATCGCGACGATGGCGCCGATCTCGATGAGGCTGAGCGGGCTGTGAGGCTTGTCCGGGGTGATCACCGCACCGGGTTAGCCCGTGAACGTGCCGGGTGCGAGACCCGCACCCGACACTTCACATTTCGGAATGTGGCCGTGAAGGCCGAACCGTTCCCTAGAACGGAATGTCGTCGTTCAGGTCGTAGCTTTCCTTGGGACCCGAGGGCTTGTTGGCGCCGCCGGTCGAGAAGCCCGAGGAATAGTCGTCATCGCCGCGCGACTGACCGCCGCCGGCGCCGTCCGAACGGCCGCCCAGCATGGTCAGTTCGCCGCGGAACTTCTGCAGCACGATCTCGGTGGTGTATTTCTCGACGCCGCCCTGCTCGTATTTGCGGGTCGTGAGAGAGCCCTCGACGTAAACGGTCGAGCCCTTCTTCAGATAGTTCTCGGCGACCTTCACGATGTTCTCGTTGAAGATGACCACCCGGTGCCACTCGGTCTTTTCCTTGCGCTCGCCGGTGGCCTTGTCGCGCCACGTCTCCGAGGTCGCCAGGGACAGGTTGGCGACGCGTTCGCCCGAGTTGAGGGTGCGGATCTCCGGGTCCTTGCCCAGGTTGCCGACCAGAATGACCTTGTTGACGCTGCCCGCCATCATCGAGCTCCTTTAGCTAGCTGGCCCACCACGCTTTTCGCGCTGATTCAGGCCGTTCTCACGTGGCCTAGCGCGCTTTCGCGCCGCCGGGGCCGATTTGTCGTCGCAATCCACAGAAGCGCGACTTGTTCCACCTTTGTTCCACGCTGTCCAGCGCGAAGCGGACCCTACCGCGGCGGGGCGGCGACCGGCGCCGGCGGTCCGCGGGGGGCGTCCACCTCCTGCTGGATCGCGCCCGGAATGGCCAGGCGGCCGTCTCCGGTCCGGGCCAGCGCCATGAAGCGCGAGCCCTCCAGCGTCTTGCCGAAGGAGACGCCGGCGCGGTCGATGAAGATGAACTGGCCCTGGTAGGAACCGATGACCTCGCGGCGGCTGCCGCCCAGGCTGAGGAAGCGCAGCCGCATCTCTTCAAGACGGGCGGCGCAGAATTCGATCTGCGGCTGGTCGCGCGCGACGACGTTGAACGTCGGCTCCTCGCCTTCCTTGCCCAGCTCGACCGCGTAGCAGACGCCCGGATCGAACGGGGCCTTGGTGGTGTTCTGGCAGGCGCCCAGCGCCAGGAGGCCGACGCCCGCGGCGAGAACGATGGAGGTGCGCTTCATCAATGGAGATCCGGGAACTGGCAGCGGCGGTCCTGATCCGCCAGCAGGCGGAAGCGGTTGTTATCGGGCGATTGTTCCACGCGGCGCGGGACCAGGCGCAGGGTCGTCTCGCCCCAGCGGCCGTACAGGGCCTCGCCCGGGCGCACGCAGGTGCCGGCGTACAGCGCGACGACGCACTGGTTCAGGCTCATGCCCGACGACACCGTCCGCCAGTCCGATCCCGTGTAGCGCAGGCAGGCGCCGCCGGCCGCCGCCGGCTGCGGCGCGGGTTGAGCGGGCTGGGTCGATTCGATCGGCGTGGCGTCAGGCTGGGTCTCGGTCAGTTCGACCGGGGGCGCCGACGGCGGAGGGGTCAGGGAGGCGGTCGGGGCGGCGACCAGATTGCCGGTCGCATCGACACCGACATCCAGAGCATCCGTGGCCAGGCCGTTGCGGCGCGCGCAATCGGTCAGGGTGGCCATGCCGACGAACTGGCCGTCGACGTAGCAGCGCAGCTCACGCGTGGAATCCAGACCCGGCGCATCCGCCACGGAGACGGTCAGCCCGCCTTGCGCGGCAGGCGGCGGCGCGGCGGGCTCATCACGTCCGCCCGTCATCAACAGGCCGACGATGACGGCGATCACGACGGCGACTGCGGCGCCGATCGCGATGAGGATACGGTTGTCCTTGGGCATGAAAGGCTCGCGCGGATGGAGCCCCCAATAACCCCGCCGGAGCAGGGCCCGTCAACGCTTTACGTTGACGGCGTCAGCCGCCGCCCAGACGCGCAAGCGCCGCCTGGTAGTTGGCCAGCTGGGCGGTCAGGTAGGCCGGGGCCTGGCCGGTGACCGCGGGCTTGGCCGATTCCGGGGACAGCGCGCGATAGGCGTCGCGGATCGCCTTCATCGCCGCCTGCACCTTCTCCCCGGCCGTCTTGACCGCGGCGGCGTCCGTGAGGGTCAGGTTGGTCGGCAGGCCCAGGCCGAAGGTCTTGGTGACGTCGTCGCCGACCGTCTTGCCGATATAGCCTTGCGACAAGCCCAGCCCCGCCAGTGCGTCGCGGCCGGTCTCGCCCGAGGTCAGCACGGCGCCCTTCACCCCGTCGCGTGCGACGATGGACAGGCGCTGCAGACCGGTGCGCAGGGCGGTGGCCAGATCGCCCGGCTCGGCGCCCTTGGCCGTCTCGGACACCACGGTGACCTTCAGCTTCATGTTCGAAGCCTGTTCGATCTTGCGGCCCAGGCTCTGCAGGGTGTCCCGGGCTTCGATGGTGACCGCCACGGGCCGGCCGCCGTCGGCGGGCGACACATAGAATCGGTCGCCGGCCCGCAGGGAGGTGGCGTTGGTCAGGGTCTTGGACTGGCTCTGGTCGATCTCGCCCTGCGGCAGACCCAGCCGGTCCAGCACGCTGGCGCCGCCGGCGGCGACCGCCAGCGTCAGGGGCTTGGCCTGCGCCCCGTCCCCTTCCCAGTCGCGCCGCCATTCGACCGCGCCGGTCGTCGGGTCGATGCGGGTCAGATAGGCCTTGGTCGGATCGGTGGCCTTGGCGTCCTCGGGCCGGTTGGCGATGCCGGTCAGCCAGACCTTGCCGCCCAGGATCTTCATGTCCGCGGCGCTGTCGTCGCCCGCGCCGCCGACATAGGTCAGGCGGTCGTCGGTCGAGGCGGCCAGACTGTCGTCGATCACGGCCACGAAGGCGTCCTTGCCGCCGTGGTGGGCCGTGGTGATCGTGCCGACGCCCAGCGACGCGTTACGGGTCGTGCCACTGATGATCACCTTGCCGTTCTCGACGGCCAGGCCGCTGATCTCGCCGCTGGCGTCGCCCAGATCGCGCGTGGCGGCCAGGGTCGGCTTGCCGTCCGCCGCGAGGGTGAACTGGCGCACCACGATGCGGCCGTCCTCGACGCCCGCCGAATAGAGATTGTTCCCGTCCACCACGATGGCGTCGACGCCGTCGGTTCCGGCCGTGCCGAACTGCGAGACCCCCGCCGCCTTGGAGACGATGGGCGCATACTTGTGTTCCTGGGTCTCGCTGAACGCCTGGACGTAGCCGTCCCAGCCGCCCACGCCGACCGTGCCCGTCATGGCCGACTGGGCGCGCCCGCCCACATAGACCGTGCCGTTGGGACCGAAGCTGACCGAGGTCGCCTCGTCGGCGGCGCGGGCTCCGCGGCGCTGGGTCCAGACCTCCTGCCCTTCCGCATCGAAGACGGTCACGAAGCTGTCGGCGACGGTGGTCACATCGCCCGCCTTGCCCGCGTCCAGCGCGCCGGTGACCGAACCGGCCACGGCCACCCGGCCATTGGCGTCGACGGCGATGGCGTAGCCGCTGGCGGTCGAGGCCGCGCCGATGGCCTGGGTCATGACCACGCGGCCGGCGGAATCGAGCTTGATCAGCGCGACGTCCCTCTGGCCCTTGATCGGCTGGTTGTCCGGGCCCGCCTTGAGGTCCGCCACCATCCACACCGAACCATCCGGTCCCGTGGTGCTGGCGCGGACCGTCTCGACGCCCTCCGGCAGGCCGGTCTGGGAAGCGCGTCCGTCGACCCACTGGGTCTCGCCGACGCCGGCGACGGGCGGGGGCGCGGCGCCGCCGGTGTCGCTCTGGAATTTGAGCATCTGCAGGCCGCCGGCCGTGCCGGAGCCCTGCACCACATAGACGGCGTCCGCGGCCGTGGTCGGGGTGAAGCTGACCTTCTCGGTCGTCACGCCGCGCACCACCAGGGCGAACTGGTCGGGACCGGCCGGCAGGGTGACGGTCTTGCCGCCGACGGTCATGGTCTTGGGTTCAGGCTTGACCAGTTCGCGGCCGAGCCGTGTCTCCAGCCCGGCATCCCCAAGCTTGGCGTTGATGTGGTCCAGCACATTGGTCAGCGTCCGGGGCTTGGTCCCCATGTCCGCAAGGTCGATGGCCACCGACTTGGTGGTGTTGTCGCCCTTCTTGACCGTGATGTTGAACTGCACCTCGCCGGCGAAGGCCGGGGCCAGCGCGTCGGGCGAGCCCTCGTGAATCGGCCCCGTGACCGAGATCGCGCCGTCCCGCGCCACGGCGGCGGTGGTCTTGCTGGTCGAGGACGAGGTGCCCTGCACCAGACGGATGGCGTCCAGATCCGCGCCCGGCAGCCATTTGCCGACCTCGGCCATGCCCGCCGCGAACCGCTTGTTCAGCTGGGTCATCTCCAGGGCGGTCACGCCCTTGGTCCCCGCGCGGGTGATCAGGGCGTTCATGGTCTCGAGGCCCTGATACAGGGCGAACAGCTTCTTGTAGTCGGTCGAGGCGCCCTTGATATCGAGCTGGGCCGCGCCCTCGTTGATGAAGTCCCGGCCGCCCAGGGCGGCGCGCAACAGCGCGCTCTGCTCCGGCGCCTTGACCGAGGTCGACCACGGCGGCGTCGGCTGGGCCTTGGATTTGGCGAGCGCATTCAGGGTCGAGTACGACGTCGAGGGCGACGCCGTTCCACCGTAGAGACCCAGAAGATAGCTGTTGTTGATCACAGAGCGCTCCTCGCGCGCAGTCTGACGCCTGAGCTGTAACGAGGGCTTAACGGCCGGGTTCGGAGCGACTTCCGCCGCGACTCAGGGAACAATGGTCGACAGCACCCGTTTATCGCGTGCCGGATACGGAGGAGTGCCTGATGAGTGCCTTCGTCAACGCCCTGAGATCGTTGCTTTCCTTGTACGGCTTCGGGCCGCGCGGCGCGAACCGCCGACGACCCGAACCCGTTTCCATCGGCCGCTCCGGGAGCCGCCGGCTGGCTTAGCCTTGGAAGAGCGACAGGATGATCTGCGGCGCCTGGTTGGCGATCGACAGCGATTGCGCGCCCAGCTGCTGCTGGACCTGCAGGGCCTGAAGCCGGGCGCTTTCCTTGGCCAGGTCGGCGTCGACCAGGTTGCCGATCCCCGATTCCAGCGTGTCGACCAGCTTGGACACGAAGGTGTTGTGCGCCTGGATCTGCTTGGCCTGGGCGCCGATCTCGCCGAGGGCGGCGTTCAGCTGGGTGATCGAATCGTCCAGCTTGGTCAGCGCCGTGGCCGCGCCGGTCAGGGTCATCAGGCTGTCGCTCAGCGACAGCTCGATGATCGAACCGCCCAGCGACAGGTTCTTCGACGCCAGGGTCACGAAGGCCGAGGCGTCGGCGTTGGCCAGGAATTTGATGCCGGTGGTCAGCGAGCCGTTCAGGATGTTGCCGCCGTCGAAGGCCGCGTTGTCCACCGCCGACTTGATCGCCTTCATCAGGGCCTGGAAGTCGGCGTTCAGCAGCTGGCGCGACTGGGTCTTCAGCGAGGTGTCCTTCGCCGCGGTGACCTTTTCCTTGAGCTGGTTCAGCAGGTCCGAGATCGATTCGCCGGCGGACAGGGCCACGTCCGCGATCGAGGTCGCGCGGTCCAGGCTCTGCTTCACCGCGCCGAGCGCGCCGACATCCGCGCGCTGGGTCTGGGCGATGGCCCAGATCGCGGCGTTGTCCTTGGCGCCCTGGACTTTCAGGCCCGTGGAGACGCGACTCTGCACATCCGCCAGGCGGCTGTTCGTCGTGGTCAGGTTCTGCAGCGCGATCTGCGCGGCGACATTGGTATGGACGCTATTCGTCATCCGACTCGGCCCTTCGAGGTTTGGCCAAGGCTAGAGGACGAACCGTGCACACATGGTTAACAGCGATTCACCACGCGTCTTAACCGCGCGGATCGCTCCTGCGCGGCGTTTCGTGGGGTCTCGAATGCGTCAGGCCCGGGTGTCGATCACCGCGCCGGCGCTGTAGTCGGTGTCCTGCATCAGGCCGACGACCTGTTCGCGGGGCAGCTGCTTGACGACCTCGCCGGTGACCCGGTCCATCGTCTTGTAGATGAAGGATCCGGACCGGGGCCCTTCCTCGATCACCAGACGGTAGCGAGCGGCCTGTTCGGCATCCTGCTGCGCCCTGGAGTCATGGAAATCGCCGCCGGTGGCGACGGGGACGGTCGGAATTTCGTAAGCGGCTACGGCGCCAATCTTCGCATTGTTTTGCATGTCTCCTGCCGACCGTTGTTAAAACGGCGGTTCCCTTCAAGGGGACTGGAGAGCGGTTGGGCGGGGCCCTAGGACCCCGCCCTTCCGGTCAAGTTCCTTAGCGGAACAGTCCCAGCAGCGTGGAGGTCGAGGAGTTGGCGATCGACAGAGCCTGCACACCCAGCTGTTGCTTGGTTTGCAGCGCTTGCAGTCGGGCGCTTTCCTTGGCCAGGTCGGCGTCGACCAGGTTGCCGACACCGGCTTCGATGGTGTCTTGCAGCTTGCCGACGAAGTTCAGGTGCGTGCCGAACGACTTCGAACCCGTGCCCAGACGGGCGAGCGAGGCCGAGACCTTGTCGATCGAGGCGTTGACGGCTGCCAGAGCCGTGCCGGCCAGGGTGGAGGTGCCGATGGTCATCGTCGCGGTGACGGTGACGTTGGCGCCGCCCAGCGACAGGTTTTCACCCGCCACCTTGATGGTCGTACCCGAAGTGTTGGCCAGGGCCTTGTAACCACCCGTGCCGGTCGAGTTGTCCAGCAGGTTGACGCCGTTGAACTTGGCGTTCGAAACCACGGTCGCGATCTGGTCGCGAATGGCCTTGAAGTCTTCGTTCAGAGCAGCGCGAGCCGAAGTGGTCAGGCTCTTATCGGTGGCCGAGAGGGCCTTTTCCTTCAGTTGGCCGAGCAGGTCAGAGACCGACTCACCAGCCGAAAGCGCCACGTCCACGGCCGACTGACCGCGGTTCAGGCTGTCCTTGACAGCGCCCAGGGCGCTGACTTCGGCACGTTGCGAGGTGGCGATGGCGAAGATGGCGCCGTTGTCCTTGGCGGACGAGACGACCTTGCCGGTGTTGATACGGCTTTGAACCGTTTGCAGTTCGCTGTTCGTGATCGACAGGTTCTGCAGGGCGACCATTGCGCCCACGTTCGTGTTAACGCTGTTCAGCGCCATGACGAGTATCCTTGTTTCAAGGTGTCCGACGCCATTTTGGCGGCCGGGAGCATTTTGCTCAGGGGACACCGCAGCAAGGGCGGGGCCAGTCGCTTTTCCGCCATGCCAGACGAGCGACCATTGTTTTTGCTGCGTTAGTTCCTGTTAAGCACGTACTGACCCCGGTAATTTCTGCCGGGTCCCGGCAAGATCTGCCGGGCAAGGCCTGCAGAAACTGCCGCAAGCCTACGATCCGCCCTTCCGCCAGCGGTCCTGCAGGGCGCGTTCGGCCCGCAGGGTCTCGACCGCCGCCTGCCGGGCGGCGTCGCACTCCGCCAGGGCCTGGCCGCGCGCCATATAGGACGCCTCAAGATCCGCCAGGGTCGGGGCGGCCGGCAGTCGGTCCAGCCGGCACGGCGTCAACGCCGCCTGGGGCAAGACCAGCCGGGGCGGCGACGCAGACGGCGGGCGCGAGGCGGCACAGCTCGCGGTCATGACCGCGCAGGCGATCGACGCGATCAGGGGCCAGCGGGAGATCGGAGTCATGGGCGTTCCTCGCCTCGGCCTCGGCGGCGGCGGTGACCCGCGCCAGATCGACCGATTGTTGATGTTGCTGTTCGAGACGACGGGTCTGGGCCGCCGCGCCTTCGACCTCCAGCCCGCGAGCCTGAGCCTCGGCGGTCGCCGCCTCGGCCTGCCGTTCGGCGCGCTCCAGGCGCCGGGCGCCGAGACCGAACGGGTCCCAGTGCAGGCCCAGTCCGCGCCCGGCGATGACCAGGACGACGATCAGGATGATCGCGGCCAGCCCGACGCCGGCCGGGGTCAGAAGACGCAGGAGGGGTCGCAGGCTCACGGAAAGACCTTCCGGTCGAGCTCGAAATGCGGGCCGTCGCGCAGGGTCGTCCAGTCGCCGCCCCAGATGATGGCCGTTCCCTGCCGGGCGGCGGCGGCCTTGAAGGCCGCGGCGATGCGGGGATACAGCGGCCAGTCCCATCGCACCTGCCCGTCGATCAGGGCGGCGACATCGACCGCGTGGCCGGTCAGGTGACGCGAGTTCTTCGTCCGGCTCGCCCCGGCGCGCACCAGGGCGGCCTGGCGATCGGGCGTGCGCAGTCCCTCGGTGACCATGAAGTCCACCGGCGTCAGGGTGATCGCCTCCTGGATCACGGCGACCAGGCGAGGATGCACGCCCGCCATGCGGGTCAGGGAGCGGGTGGAGAGGCGGAAGGCCATCAGCGTCCCTCCCCGCCCGGTCCGGGCCGCAGCAGGCGCAGGCTGACGATCAGCTGCTGCGCGCTGGGCGCGACCAGATAGAGCACCATGGTCAGGGCCAGCAGGCTCATCAGCCCCTCGACCAGCCGCGGCGCCGCGGCGGCGGGGACCAAGGGGATCAGCCGGTCCAGCAGCAGCCAGGCGACGCCGCTCGTGGCGAACACATAGAGGCGGCGCCACAGCCACCGCCCCTCGGCCAGCGGCGAGACCTCTTCAGGGATCGCAGGATCGGTCATCGGTCGTCCTCCATCTCATCAAGGCGCCATCCGTGGCGCCGCCAGCCCACGTCCGCCGACGCGAGCAATTCATCCTTCGTCAGCCGCAGCGGGACTTCCCGGGCGTCGGGGTCCAGGGTCTCAGCCTCGTCGGGGGTCCAGTCGGCGTGCATGGCGGACCTCATCCCTGGGCGATCAGCCAGACGACGCCGGGCGCGCCGGAGCCTCCGACGCCGCCCGCGGTCACGCCCGCGCCCCCGCCTCCGCCGCCGCCGCCCACGGCCCCTCCGGCCCCGCCGGCATGGCCGCCGCCCGACGCGACGGCTCCACCGCCGCCGCCGCCGCCGCCGGCCCAATGCAGGTCCGCGAGCGGCGCGGCGGTCCCGACCGCACCGGTCGAGCCC